>NZ_CP163423.1:2750163-3100326 GCF_041429785.1 Fretibacter rubidus | reverse complement strand
GAGGGCGATAAATTATTGCAGACTGATATTATTATTGATCCTGTCCTGAACAACGGTGACAGAGGTCATGATCCAGACCCTGGTCAGGGGAGCGGTTCAGGCGGCGGCACTGGCGGTGGTTCAGGCGGCGGCACCGGGGGCAGCACTAGTGGCGGAACGGGCACTGGCACTGGCGGCGGCTAAGGCGGTTTCCTTGGCTGGCAGGGTTATTCCGTGCCAGCCATATTTTTTTCTAAGCGACTTAGCGTATTATCAAGCCTGATTTGGAGTTCCTTAGGCAAGGCAATAGCCCCTTCTTTGCTTTGCTCTTGGAGCAAGATATTAAGATAGAAATTGTAATTGCGGAGCCAGATCATGTTGCTGGGATCATAGGTTATCAGCTTATCATATTCATCAAGCGTTGATTTTATCGTCGATAGATATGTCTCTCGATTATAATTAAGCAAGCCTTCGGTGATCAAACGCGATTGCGTTTGCACTTTTTCATATCTCGCTGTGATGTTGTGGGGATGCCGTAATAATTGGGTGTCATATATCGTGATTTGTTCTTGTCGATAAGCTAACGCCGCCTCAAGATTATTTTGAGCAATCGCGATACTGCCGAGCCCCGATAAGACATTGGCTATGCGTCCTTCAAATGTTGTTTCGTTTGGAAAAGCGATCAAAGCCTCTCGAAAATAAACTTCCGCTTTTGTAAAATAGTCTTGCGCAGCCGTATAATCCTTTAGACTTCTATAAAGCGTACCGAGACTACTGGCGCCAGATGCTCGTTCATCAACAAATTTTAAATTTGTGGGATCAAGCTCATATAATTTATCGCCTATCGCGGCGTAATTCTGGAGATATGGGAGAGCCGCAATGCGTTGCTCACCGTTCATTTTATCCATCAAAATAGCGCCTTGCCAAAATTCACTATGAGCATGGGCATAAAGCGCATTTGGGTTAAGCGGATTGCGGCGCATGACTTCTTGGGTTGCGGTATAGGCAGCGCCGATTTCTGTTTCTGCTAGCTCTATATTGCCCGTATCCAGCGCGACTTGCCCTAGCAAGTGCCGGGCACGGGCTTGGCGGGCGAGGCGGTCATCATCCATATCAGATAGCGGTATAGCGTCGTAATATGTTGTCACATTTTTGCCGACATCATCCAAAATATCAAGGCGGCTAACGACTTCCAAATCGGCCTTTAAATCGGTTAGCATAAATTCGACCATTTTTTCGGCCTCAGACCGGCTCGTCTCGGCTTCATTGCGCGCATCGACCGCTGTCCATGTCATCGCCCCCATCACGGCAGCAAAGGCGAGGGACGCGCCGCTAATGACCCGTTGTCGGGCGCGGCGCCTTTGTGCGTCGCGTTGGATTAATTCATCGAGCCCCACCCCCAAAATAGACGCAGCAATTTGGGTCACGCCGAGGCGGAAACTGTCGCGTCCCCCGTCCAGACTTGCGGCGAGGGGCTCGCCGCCGTTCTCTGTCAAGGCGGGTGGGAAGGATGTATCAGGCGTGCCTTCAATCAGGGCGCAGAGGATGCGCTCTTTGCCGTGTAAAGCGCGAAATGTTCGAATTTCTTCATTGACCCAATAAGACGCCTTGGCGGCGGGCGAACAGAGTACAATCAAATAACGCGACGTCTCTAACGCCTCATTTATCTTGGCGGATAAACTATGATGCGCGCTCAGCTCGGATGCGTCTCGGAAAATGGGGGATAGCGCTTTGCGGTCTGCGATCCCTTTGGGCACGCGATATGTCTCTAACGCCTTATGTAATTTGGCCGCTAGGGCCTCATCATGATGAGCGTAGGATACAAATCCCGCATATGTAAATCTGTTTGAAATGCCCAATCCCCCTACACTATAATAGGGTCTAAAGACAGGCGATGGCAAGCGGGCCGTTAAAGGCATTTTATTTACTGAAATTGCACTGTTATTAACGCGCCCTTAACGCCAATCGATTGCTATAAGGGCAATTATATGTTCGCCACAGGCGCGACTTTGGAGAGTGTGATGCGTTACGGCATTTTGATAACGACATTAGCGGTTACGGCTTTGGGTTTCACGTATCCTGCACAAGCGTCCGCGCCCAAATTAGAGGGCACCTTTAGCGATTGGGCGACTTATTCGCGCGTTGAGGGCGGTGACAAGATTTGCTACGTTCTGGCTGCGCCGCAGAAAAAAGCGCCCAGTTCCGTCAATCACGGCGATATATATTTCATGGTGTCCAATTGGAAATCAGGTCAAGCGACGGAACAGCCCAGCCTGATGACCGGCTATACGTTAAAAGACAGTAGTCCGCCTGTCGCCATTGTCGGCGCGTCGCGCACGCGCATGTTTGTCTCCGCCAATGAAGCCTTTATCGAGAGCGCAAGTAGCGAGCGTAGCTTGGTAAATAAAATGCGGGCAGGGGCCAATATGCGCGTCCAAGCCGTCTCTAGCCGCGGCACATCAGTGAGTTATGAGTTTTCATTAAAAGGCGTAACTGCGGCGCTAAAGAAAGCAAAATCATCCTGCAGCTAGCGGGTCGCCAAATTACTTCACCACTGCGCGAATGGCAATCTCGCCTGTGGTGTTGACGGGCAAATCTGCACCGGTGTAATTAATGACACATGCCCCGCCGTCACAGTCGGTGTTAGTCGCGGGTAGGGCAGGTGAGCCAAAACTACCGCCTGAGAACCCCGTCACGCTGGCCGATACAAAGCGTAAGTTACCTGGCAGAACATCATTTAGATTTATATCATTGGCGGGCGCAGTGGCAGTGGCTGAATTAGTGACCGATATTTTATACAACACTTCGTTACCCGGAATGGCGTAAATATCTGTCGCCCCTGTGCCAGATGGATCATACATTTCCACCGTCTTTTGCGCACTTAAATCAGCCGTAAAGGGTGGGCAAAATGTAAAGGGCATAATCGCAATAACTTGGAGGTCAGGATTGGCGGCTGGGTTTGTATTGTCATAGGTCATGCGAATACGGTCAACGGAACTACCAAAGGTAAAGGTTGAATTGCCGTTCCCTTGTGTTGAGCCTGATCCACCTGTTCCGACAATGGCATTGCCGACAACTGTGTTACCGCTACTAGCCGTAATAATGGGGGTTTTGGGAATCGTGTCCAAAAACCCTTCGATAGCAATGCGGTCTGTCCATCCGCCCAAATCAACATCATAAACGCCAAATTGAACGTCGCCCATGCCAATGCCAGGCGCGCCGACATCTATGTCAACAATAATGGACTGACTGGGTGATGTGAAATCAACATAAAGGGTCAGACCGAAAATGCCACTGCCGCTACCGCCTGTAAATTCATCCGTGGTGGCTGGAATGGTGACGCCGCCGCGCGGAATAAACGTGCCCGTATCGCCTGAGATGGTAAAGGCTAAAGCCTCCCCATTGGGCAGGGTGTAGCTCTCCGACAGGCTTGGCCCTGTCCACCCATTGGCCCCACCGGGGGCTGTCCAAATATGGCTTGATTGCTGTCCAATGGGACAGGCGAGCGGCGGAATGCTGACTGATACTGGCGATAAGGTTTCGCTGTCGTAATCATCCTCTGTGACATTGGCATTAGCGGGCGTGCTGTCGATATCGGTCTCGGTAGCGGTGCTGACCTCTGCTGTTGTCGTGTAGCCGCCCGATGTTAAGACTGTCGCGGATATCGTGATTGTTTGGCTGTTGCCAGCGGTGATATTTGGAACAGTCCAGACGCCCGTGGTATCATTATAACTACCCGCCCCAGTGCTAGAGACGAAATCAAGCCCGCTTGGTAATATGATATCGGCGGTTACGCCTGTGGCGGTTGCCGCTCCAGAGTTCGTAATTGTGTAAGCCAGATTGACAGAGGTGCCGTAATCTGGCGTCGTTGAACTGGGCGCAATCGCCATGGATAGATCAATGGCAGAGGCGTCGATAAAATAAAGTGTCGCCGCCTCAAATGTGCCGTCATCAGACCCTGGGAAAGCGTCACACATAGACAGCGTCCAATTGCCTGCCGCCGCCTCGCCAGAAAATGCGTCGAGCCCCGTGCCTGCACCGCTAACGCCGTTTGGCTGTACACGGTTTTCATATGTCGTGCTTGCGGGTGGAAATGTTAGGCTGTCATTGGTGTCATGCGGCGCTGTGTTAATCAGCGTCGTTGCATCATTATCAAGTTCAACATTGTAATTATCTTGATTGGTCGTATTGGTTTCAGAATCAATCAATTGAACGGTCGGCGCACCGTCTGGCGGGGTTAAGGTCAGTTCTATATCGCCTCGCCAGCTATGTGCGGCGACAAAGCCTAGGTTTAATTTATCCACGGTAAAGCTAGTTGGCACATTGATTGTTCTGGTTAGGCGGGATGTGCCGCCGCAATCAATCGTTCCGTTAATGACGTCTGCGGGGTTTCCGGTGATTTGATAACTTTGCGCTGTTGCCAGAGGTACGATGAGGCATAGCGAGGCCATTAAGCCTAGCGCACGACTGATGCGCGACTTAAAATTTCGCGTCTCCATTAATTTTAATGGCACCATCCCGGCTAACCTCTTTTCGGCATTCTGCTTTGTCTAATCTAGTGCAATTGCCTTGATGAAAGCTTAAAGACTTATTTATAAGCGTTAAGGGTTGGCAAAGCTCTGGTTAGATGTATCAATCTCATTGACTGTCGCACTTGGGCTAATGCGTCGCAAAAGGCCACTGGCCGTATGTTGGTCAAATTTGATGCGCATCTGTAGATAGATACCTTTGCGCGAATAATCAGCGGCCTCGAAATCTTCATCTTTAAAGCCGCTAACATTATAACCCGCGCTAATCCAGACGTTTTTCACAGGCGCAATCCCAATAGACGGACCCCAGCTATATTCAGTTGTACCAACGGTTGGGCTATGAAGAAGCTGTGCGCGCAGACCAAGGTCAATTTTCTCTGTCAGATCAAATCGTGTCTCGGCCCCTAAAAGATGGTTCCAGCTTTTATGTTTTTGACCCGCAATATCAGCTTGGACATATTTCACACCGTAATTCGTAGCGAGCTGCCAATTATCAGCCACCATTGTATTAAGGGCGAGATTATTGACCAGCTTGCTCTGTGTTTCGCCTTGGTCATTCTTATCATAAGACGCATCAAAACGGTTCAGCACAATTGTCTCTTCACCGCGCGGACGCCAGGCAGACCCCACGCGGACATCTAGACGGCTTGTTGCATTGGGGTTGTTCTTATTCTCATTAAAAAAGCCGCGTAGCGCACCGGCCACGGATAGTTTTTCAGATAGCTCGCGGGCAATACCGGCGGTGCCAATCCATGTATCGCCTGCGCTACTATTGCGGGCCTCAACACGTGTGCTGGCACTCATGACCTCGTCGCGGTATCCCACGCCCATATAAGCCGATGTGAAATCTTCATTCACTTCCACGGGCGACACAGCGGCGTCTGGGGCGACTTGGATAAACTCACCCGATTGGTCGAGGACTTTGCGGTTACGTAGACCTGCAGATGCTGACCACTTCTCAGATAGCTGTACTTGCTGGTCGACACCAACAGTAGCGCCCAACCGACGGCCTAGATCATTGGTCAAAAGATCTGAGTTCGCCGTCAAGGTTGTGCCGTTCCAAGGCGTTGCGGCGAGGCCAAATGTTGTGTTTTGGCTTTTTTGTGTATCACCATCTAAAATTTCGTGACGAATAGACGCCGTTGCTTTTTCGCCAATTGTCTTATCGACACCAATCATTGTGCGGCGCGGGAAAGCAGAGACGGCGTCTTTGCCGCCCAAAGGTTGCTCATGCGAAAACTGTATCGTTGTGCCGTGTTTCGGGATAGCCAGGCTTGCCTGTGATACGGCCAAGATTGATGTGCGGTCATCACGCCCAACAAGTTCGTCTTTGGCGGCGCGCAAACCAGCAGAGACGATTAAGCGTTCGCCAGTATGGCGGGCGGTGACTTCAGCCACATCGCGCTGGTCACCTGTTTCCAAGTTTTCTTCACGGTAAGCGCGGGCTTCAACGGTGCGTGTGCCGCGACGCCCTGTTTCTTCGTCTTCAAATTCAGAAATTTGAATATTAGCATTGGCCCCGAAACGGCGGATACGGTTTGTTGTCGACCCGCGTTGATTTAGTCCAAACCCGCCGTCTTCTTCGCGAAAATAGGCATCTGCAGAGATGTTTTCGCTGGTATGAATAACTTCGGCGAGCATAGCATTCGCTGTTTTAGCATCAGGATTACCCGCATCATCGGTAATGGCATATTCAGCGCGAATTTCGGTACTGTCCGTGACTTGGGCGACAACATCGACACCAATCATATTTTGTTCGCTGCCAGCTTTTGCCACGGCCCCTTCTTCATGCACGAATGTTGAACCCACACGGACGCGACCATCAGCAAACTGCGCTTGAACGCGGCCACCGGCGGTCACGTTTTTCTCAGCATCGTTCAGTGTTTCATAGTCCACCACAATAACATTGGGGTTAAACTCAAAATCGGTGGCATCAACAGGCAGGCGGAAGATCAGCTCACCTGTGAGGTAATCAAGCGTGTAGTCCAAGTAACGTACCATAACTTTGCGCTCGAGGATAACGTCAGAACGATTACGATCGCGCGTCTCAATCACGATTTCCTCGGACTGCGCCAAGATATTATTTTGCGACAGTTGATATGTTCCGCTAGTGCCATCAGCCGCAATCTCGTCTTTGGCAAAGCCTTGGTTGGTTTCCGCGGCAAAGCCGAGGACTTGAAAGTTCTCACCCAAATATTCAGCCTTAAGGCCAGACAGGCGGCGGTTATAGGCCGTTAACTTGCCTTCTGGAATATCTGTGTCGTAGTCACCAAACATGGCATAGGCCGTGCGCTTTTCTAATTTAACAAAAACAGGATAGCGGCTAACGCCTTCAAAATCTTGGTAAGAGCGGTCACCATAAAGTGTGTAATAGGCGTTGGGATCAATTTCTTCGGCGTAGCCTTGGTCACGTCCAAAACGGCGCTTATCGGTATCAACGGCCATGGTCATCAACCAATTGCCCTTGATCAGGCCCTTGGCGAAAAATGCAACACGACCATCGGTGATAACGTCTTCGCCGTCGGTTTCTTCGCGCATATCAAAGGCGTTATCATCGGAGCTACCAGACAAAGCAATTGTATTACCGCGTACCTTTTCAAGTGCGGCAGACCCTTCGGCAAGACCAACCAAAATCCAGTCGCGCTTTTCAGGTTCCAGATACATGTAAACAGGCACTTGGCGACCCGTATCCAATGTCACGATCACAGTGACCTTACCCGTGCGCAGTGTTGGCTCTAGGCGGACTTTCAAAATACCATCAGACCCGACTTGTAATTCTTGGCGGGCTGTCAACGGCGCAATCAAATCATTTTGCTGCTCGATTAACTGACGTTCGCCGTTTTCGTCATAAAGACGGTAAGGTGTTTCAATATCAATCTTGGCAACTCGGCCTTTATGAACGGGGCGGCCCGCTTCGTCTTCTAGTCGGATAGCCACAACAGGCACGTCGCGGCCATTGGCCACAAGTGTCGAACTATCCGGCATGGGAACGGCGCGCGCAATTGTATCAACAAAGACAATTTTACGTGTCATTGTTTTGGCAATTGTGCCGTCTTCATTTTTAACAATGGCGGTCACAGAGTTATTACCCGGCAGAATATCAACACCCCGCCAGCGGCTAATCATAACGTCTTGCGTAAGGCTCACATCACGTGCCGCTAAATTCATAGATGACACGGCTTTGTCGTTTAACATCAAATCGATGCGTTGTTTTGGGCCGTGCTTAATGCCGATATTAATCGACGGGCTGGACGGTGTGCGCGTTGTATCGGGATAGACCCATTCTGGGGTGGCGTCTTGCTTGTTTAACCATTCTGTGTCGTAGTCTTTATACTCGACAGCCTCGTTAAACTCTTCCTCAACGCTCTCGTCTTCGGTTTCGCCTGTTTTTTCTAAATAGAAGTTTGCGCGCCAGATGCCGCCGCCTTGAACGTCAACAAATTTTGAAATGGCAGAGCCTGCATAGCGCGTATTTTCTTCGCACACCATGGGCGTATAGCCTTTTGGCAGTGTTTCTTCGTCAAGTTGCACAACGTGGGTGCCAGGCGTGATGCCTTCAAAATGGAATAGGCCGTCAATATCAGATACGGCATAAGCGCCTGTTTCCATATAAAGACGCACACCTTCGACACCGATACCGCGCTCAATATCGCGCGCCCAGTCCTGGTCACCGTCACAAGAGTTCTCAGAAATACGACCCACAACAGTCGATCGTGAGCGCAATAGGTCTTCGCGCATTGTTACTTCGGCGCGGGCAACGTTAGAGATTTGACCGCCGTCAATGCCTTGTACAACCGCGCGGTTAATCGCGTCGCCCATAGGCGCGCCAGGGCCGACTTCTAAGGCGTAATCAAGCGTTATAGACTGACCAGGGCCAAGCACACCCATTGGGAATGTTAATAGCGACGCGTTCTCTGATATAGACGGGTCCGTTATAAGGTTTTGCTCGCGGCGTGAGGTGCCAGGCACATAGCGGAAGCCAAGCGGCAAAGTATCATAAAGCTGTACGGGGGCCGATAAGGCCCCTGAGTTTTGAATGGTCACCGTGTAGTTCACAAAGTCACCGACATCAGCAAAGCTGCGGTCAGCTGTTTTTGTCAGCGTGAAATCAGTTTGGGGATCCAGCGGGATATCAAAGTGTATGGGGCCTGGTTCTTCAATCGTGAATTCTTGGCCAAATGACCCTGTACTGAGTGTATATCCGCCGGCATTGGTCAGGATTTGATCCGCTGGCAGTGTCGAGGCAAAGCTGTATCCTTCTGGCGCGTCAACGACAATAATATAATTGCCGGGCTGTAAGTGCGGGAACTGAAAGCCGCCTGTTTCAGGATCGTATAATAAGCCGCTATTATCTTCGACGTCTTCGCCAGAATCGACAGCAGACGGGAATGTTGAAAATTCATCAACACCAAATACAGTCGCAGGCTGCCCTGTTTCTGTGTCGATGATAGTCACTGTCGCGCCGTCAATGGGTGCGCCTGTGATGCTATCAAAAACAAAGCAGTTCGGATTAATCAGCGCGGTATCAACGACAACATCCGTCTGACGGAATGTATCGACATAGGTTGCGGTTAATTGCGTGTTGTCTTCTGTGTTCAGCTCATTATCGTTGCCGGGTGACACGTCGCTGGTCGTCGGAATATATGCCCAGAACTCGCCCGTATTGGGGCCACTTTCATATAGCTGCAAGACAACGACGTCGCCAGTTGATGTGGTGATTGTAATAGAAATCGTCTCAACGACGTTTGGATCATTATTGGCTTGAACGTCTGTTACTTGTACAAACATCAGTTCATTTGCGAGGAATGTCGTCGCGGGTATTAGCGGTACGTTGCCCGATAAATCCAGAACACGTCCACCTGTTGTGCGCGGGGATCCTGTGCTGACAAAGGGTCCGTTTAAGTCGCCTGAAGGGCTGTAACGTGAGCCGTTAATCACAGTGCCTTGTGCATGGGGGGCATTGGGTGAATAACGGAAAAATTCGATTGTTGGCGGAATGGCGGGTGCTTCAATCGTGAAGACAACTTCATTAGTCGTCACATTGACCGTCGATCCGTCAATATTATATGAGAATGAGGCAACGTTGACGACGTCATCGCCAATGCCGGTCGCCATTGCGACATCCGCTCCGCCGGCCCAGGCCGTTGCGGCAAGGGTTATTACCCCTAATGTATGTCGCATAGTTGTCACGTTATTGTCCACATAGCCCTAGCGGGCACCACCATATTAATTGTTGTTTTATTGGTTTGTTGTGGGTCGCCCACAAAGTGGGCGACCCGAAATCATAGGGCCATAAAGGCCTATGGTACGCCGTTATCTACAAGCGCACGGATTGTAAGAACACCCGTCGTTGGAGAACCAACTGTGCCGCCAGCGAGTTCGCCGTCAATCATTGACACGCGACACGCTGTTCCGACAGGACCGTCACAGATTGTGCCCGCGCTTGGTAGAGCCGGTGAGAACGATGGTGATCCAGAGAAACCAGAGAAGCTGGCGCTAATAAACTCTAGGCCTGGCTGTAGGTTATCGCCGATGTCAATATCAGTAGCGAGCGCGCTACCTTCGTTTTCCACGGTAATTGTGTATTCAATACACGCACCTGGAATGGCATATTGCTCATTCGCGGGTGTGGCTGGTGTGCCTGGAATTGTTGTACATCCAGATCCGTCTTGTGAGAACACAGAGACAGCTTTGACCGCAGAAATATCCGCCGCGCCAACTGTTAGTGTATTCGTCGCAGAGTGGTCACCTTCATTCGCGTTTTCATTTGCTGTGCCTGAATCATCAGCCAAAACGTTTTCAGTCGCGTTAATGTCGTTGATACCATCAGCATCTGGACCCACAGCTGTCGTCGAGCCGCCACCTTCTAGCGTATCAGCAACAAGTGTGATGTCGGCTGTTTCACCGTCCACTGCGCCTGCTGGCACATCGCTGGAAATGATAACGTGTAAGAAACCATCGGCAGGAATATCAGGTGTTGACGTTCCAGCTGTGTAAGTGATCGGCGCGCCGTCATCTCCACCTGGTTCATAGATGCCGTCACCGTCATCAACGTAATATGTGATAACAGCGCCTGCTGTGTTGAAGTCGTCGCCGCCTTCTTGAACAGCCGTCAACAAATAACCATGCGTGTCGTTACCTTGGTTTGTCACGCGGTAACGCAGTGGCTGTGCCGTTGCACCTGGTGCAGACGGTGTTACAGGTGCAAATGATTCCACCAGAACATCGACCAGACGGTCAACGCGGAATGTTGTGTCCGCTGGCGGTGTCACAGGCGGCTGTGTGACGCCTCCGACATCATATGAGAGTGTAAATGTGTTGGATACGAGTGTATCCGCAGCAGTACCCGCAGCAAATGCGTTGCCCGCCGTAAAGACTGTAAGCGCAGTGGCGCCCAGCAAGCCTTTCATTAGAGTTTTAGTTTTAGTCATAACCCACTTTCCTTTTCGAGTTGGTATCATCGAATATAAGGAAAGGTGGTTAAATGAGGCCAAAGAAGTATGGTTAAAATAAAATAAAAATGCCCTTAATGGGGCTTAATAAAATATCAAAAAACTCAATAAAAACAATGTTTTACAGGATTTCAAAATTGATGGTATTAAGGCTCTGTTTACACAATTATAAATTAATGCTTGGCGGCTCAAAAGTCGGGCCCTTTGATAAGGATCAAAAAAAACCGACCCTAAGGTCGGTTTTTATAAGCAATTTTTCAGTCGGTATTATTTCAATTTGGCAGCGAAAGAAAGCTGCCCAGTTTCGCCTGCCGCGACGGGACCTGGTATAGTCCAACGCACGTGGGTGATGTCATCAGCGCCCGCAGCCCGTACTTCACCAGCTTGCGTCATAACCATTGTGGCTTGGCGCGTGGCAAAGGATTGCCCACTATCAGCAGAATAAACCACAACAGTTCCAGGCCGGTCAGCAGAGCCTTCAACGAAGGTGACTTGTTCAGGAACAGGCATGGTCAAAACAAGATTGTCCGCCGCCTGACCATCATCATTTACAAAATTAAGTGTGTAAACAATGGTTTCGCCCGGTACGACGGTATCTGCCGTTGTGCGGATGATTTGTGTTGATCCATCATCTGTGATGACAGTTTTTTCTTTTTCAATGGTCTGAGTCGCTGATAGGGCGTTGGCGAAAGAGCCTAAGCTTAAAGCGGCCAAGACAGTGACGAGGGGGGAAAATTTACGCATAATATCCTCTTGGTTAGCGTCATATATGGCTCAAATATAAAGCCCTATGATTAACGGAAGGATAAACGCGGTAGAAAAAAGGCAGTCTTTTAATTAATTATCAGACAGTATCTCGACGATATTAATCAGTGGTTGCAGGCGGCGGTATCCGTGCTGGCGGTGCCGCAGGGCGGGCAGGGGCTGCATTACTGCGGGATTGGCTAAGCGCCAATGTGTTAGCTTTTGTTGTCTGACTATTATGACGATCACCGCCGCGACGTCGGTCCATAACAAGGTGGTAGCGCCCGTTGCGCTGTTGTTTTATCAATATGCTCACAGTTTTTGACTGTGTAGATTTTGCATCAGAATTTTGAATATCCCAAGCGCGTGTTGTTCCGCGCACAGTAGGTTTCAGATCATAGAGTTTAGTAATTTTTTGACTCAGCGCCGCCGCCGCGTCTTTGTCATTAGTCGGCTCAATTATAAATTCACAGACGTCGCCATGGTCAAACACCATCTTAAGCGAGGCTTCACCTGCAATAACATCAACAAAAGGATCCGCGGCATGGGCAAGCGGTGCCGTGAACAGCAAAGCTGCCGATAATACTAATGTCGAAACTATATCTGCACGTGTGATCATATTGCGATATTACAGACCGTATCTTAAAGACTGTTAAAGACGCTGCATTTTGATGAACAAATCTAAAAGGTCATTACCCTTGGCCTTGTAAGAATTGTTCTAAACGGCTTGAAAAACCATCATCTCGGGTAAGGTAAGGAATAATCATGACCAGCGCTGAAAACACGCCTTGGTCAATTAGGGATTTAGGCGACGCCATATTATACCGCAGATCATGATATTGCAGCCAGAATGTAAAATGCTGTGCGAGCCGTTGCGACAAGGCGGATGCTTCGCCCTCTTCAAATTCTAAATGCCCCGCCTCCCGCAACGTATTCAGCAGCGCATAAGCGGTTTGCTCTTTGAGGGCTAAAAGCCGTGAAAAACGTGCGCGGAGTTCAGGGTTCCTTGCAATTAACTCTGAGAGGTTTTTATAAAAAAACCGGAAATCAAAAATTTCTTCAAATATGATGTAAAGATAGACCCAATTATCAGGCAAGCTAAGCGGGGCGTTGACGGGAGCTTTGAGCACCATACGAATTTCATCATCGAAATCCTCAAATAGGGCGGTTATAATTTCGTCTTTGCCCTTGTAATGATAATAAAGATTGCCGGGGCTAATGCCCATGACAGAGGCAATATCCACAGAGCTGACCTGGCTTTCGCCTTCATTATTAAACAGGCCTAGCGCCGTGCGCAGTATTTTTTCTTTGGTCTTAGAACGCTCTGCCACGACCGCTTAGGACTTTTTGCCCTTGGGCGTTTTGGGCGGCGTTTTTGACGGCATTTTTTCTGTCTTTACCGTCCGTACCGTTTTAGTGGCCGTTGTCTTTTTCGGAGCGGCCTTTTTCGCTTTGGGCGGATCGAGCAAGGCAAGCACCTTATCCAATTTAGCTTCAACGGTATCAAGACGGGTTGAAAGGCTTTCAGTGTCAAAGCCGTCGTCGCCACTTAAAGCGCCTTTTGTGCCACCCATTAGGCGTGACCGCATTTTTTTAATCCGGTCATCAAGCTGAAGATTGGGGATAGATGCTTTATCGCGGACTTGCTTAGAAACCTGTTCCGTGACTTGCTTGGATTTGTGCTCAAAGGCCATTTCCATCATCTCGCCTTTTTGGACAAGTTCGTCAAAGACATCGCTGGATTTTCCGCGCACGTCTTTCAACGCTTCTTGGGCTTCCATAAAAGCACGGCCATAAGCCCCAATGCCAGCGAGCAATATGCGCCGCGCTGCTTCGCCAGTTGAGCGGCTCTCGCTTTGCTCACGTTTATCGGAGGCTTTATTATCGGGTGTGTTTTTATCAGTTCCGCTCATATTTGCTCCTAATGATGCCATCCAACATAAGTCTCTTTCACAGAGGGTAGCAAGACGGGTTCAACGTCAACATGGACTTCGGGCTCTCCAAAGAAATCGCGGATCATATCAATGGTTTCTTGGCGGCGGGTCAGTAAGAACAAATGCCCCGCGCCGTGAATAATTTTCAAACGAGAGCGCTTTAACATCATATGCAGAAACCGCCCGTTGACGACGGGAACGATGTGGTCCTTATCACCCATTATCACCAATGTCTTGGCTCGAATGCGCCGAATAAACGGCAGCGATGACCAACCGACCATTGCGCCTAATTGAAATAGATAACCTTTCACAGAGGGCGGCATCATATTAATCGAAAACTCGCCTACACCTTCGCTGGCGGCATCGCCGTATAATGTCTCAAAGTTCTTGGCCAGAAAATCACGGTCAATATAGCGTTTAGGCGACATCATCTTTGACAGCGCTTTGGGATTACCTGGCACCATAGTGACGCCCGTTGTTGTCGCACATAAAATCAGGCGGTGGGTCATGTCTTTATTTTGCCAGGCAAATTGCTGTGCCGCGCCCCCGCCCCATGACACGCCCAAGACATCAACTTTGTCATAGCCATTGTCAATCAGGATTTGTTTGGCCGCTTTGGCAACCCACCACGGACGATATAAAAATGTTGGATCAGGCGAGCCGCCCACGCCAGGCATATCAAAGGTGATGATATCGCGACCCGTAAAGGTGTCGGCAAAGGTTTGCGCTATTTCAAGGTTTGCGCCAATGCCGTTGAAAAATAAAAGTGGTGTGCGTTTACCAAACCCTTTATCGGCTCCGCTCCAAATCGCTGTCCGAAGTTTTTGATTACCAATCTTTGAAAAAAAGATACGTGGCAGATTGGGGTGAAAATCACTCATGATGGGTCCGTTTTCCTTCAGGTCGCCATATTGTGTCGACCATATCGCCGGTTCCCCGGTCTGTTGTTTTGTGGTGGCGATATTCGCCGCCAAAGTAAAGTCTGCGCTACAGCGCTTAACAGTCAGTAAAGACGAAGCCTGACCTAGGTAAAGACGTATTCCCCAGGCGCTTTCACCAAGGGTGGGTAGTTTTTGCTGCCAAGGCTACGCGGTGATTTTTTAAGCTCACCAGAGCGCTCGGATAAAAAGCTATCCCACCGTGGCCACCAGGAGTCCTGTACGGGCTTTGCTTTGCCCATCCACTCATCGGCTGTTTCGGGGTAATCGTCAGATATGAAATATTGAGATTTTGGATTGCCCGGCGGGTTCAGCAGGGCCTGTAAATGGCCTGAATTGGATAGGACAAAATCAATTTGCCCGCCAAACAGCCCAATATTGCGGTAGCACGCTTTCCACGGAGTAATGTGATCCGTAACGCCTGCAACCATGAAGCCGTCTTGTGTGACAGATTTAAGGTCAACGATATGGCCCATAAACTCGACTTCGCTGTCCGCGCGGAAACGCTTGTCAGAGAAAATATCAAGATAATCAGAATGTAGCTGCGCAGGCAAATTCGTGCTGTCGTTATTCCAAAATAACACGTCAAAGGGCGGCGGGTCTTCGCCGAGTAGGTAATTATTGACGACATAATTCCAAATAAGGTCATTCGGCCGCATCCAAGCAAAAGACCGTGACAGCTCTTCGCCCGACAAAATCCCTTTTTTACGACTGTTCTTGCGTGCGGCTTCAATGGCGCCATCCGTCACAAATAGACCAACTTCGCTATCGGTCTTCTTGCCGTCCAGCACACAGACCATTTGAGTAAAGCTATTGACGCGGTTGTCCCCGCGCGCAGCAAGCTCTGATAATAGGAGGGCCATGGTAATGCCGCCCGAACAGGCCCCTGAAATATTGATGCGTTGCACACGACAAATTTTGCGCATGACATCTGTGGCCTCGATTAAGGCTTGGACATAATTCTCAAGCCCCCAATGGCTGTGTTGCCGCGTTGGATTACGCCATGATACGGCAAAAACTTGATATCCGCGTGAAGCAAGGAAGCGCACAATCGATTTATTGGGCGCTAAGTCATTGGCGTAAAATTTATTAATCTGCGGCGGAATAATTAAGATAGGTGTCTTATACACCTCATCTGTTGTTGGCTCATATTGTAACAACTCCAGCATTTCATCTTTATAAACAACCGCACCTTTGGACGTTGCCAGATTTTCTCCGACTTTGAACGGGCGGCCATCAACTTGGCTGGGCATACCGCCATTATGCCGTAAATCGTCATAGGCATTTTGCAACCCTTTCAGCAGGCTGCGTCCCCCCGTCTCATAGAGCTTTTTCATGGCAGCAGGGTTGCCTAATAATGTATTTGTCGGCGCAAGGCTATCAACGACAAGATCCAAAACAAATTGCGCGCGTGATTGATCCGCAGGATGCATACCGCTATCGGCTATCCAGCCGTTAAGTTCGCGGCGCATAGCCAGCCAGCTTTGCAGGCCACGTTTATAAAGTGGGTTTTCTGACCATGTCGGGTCTTTAAAACGGCGGTCTTTGGCATGTGGAGCGAGTTCTGATGTGCCTTTGGCGATTTCCAGCATTTCTTTGCCGTAATTGCGTAAATGCTTGGCAAAGGGTCTCGGTTGCTTGGCGGCATATCCCGCCAAAAGGCCTATAGATTTCACAACTTCGCCGCGCCGGAAACCAACAAGCGAATTGACGGCTGTCGGTGTCTCTGATGCTTTTTGCCCAACTGATTCTGGTGTGAGTGCCATAGTGTTTCCCCGTTATTTTCGTTAGCTTAGACCGTTTTCACGCGCGAGTCTAAAAGGAAAAATTCGCGTGAAACAAAAATGGCGCGGCTGTTGGGGGGCAACAGCCGCGCCGATGCGCTTAGGGGTTCTTAAAATCATAAGAACAGGGGAGGAGAGAGACCTAAGCGGCTTTCGTTGACTTTTCGGTCTTCATTGACGCAGCCGCTTTTTTAGCAGGCTTAGCGGCTGATTTTTTCGCCATTTTAGCAATCTTTGTGTGAAGGGCTTCAACTTCGGCTTCCAGCTCTGACACGCGGTCGTTAGATGCGGTTGGCATCACGTCGCGCACTTTGGCAGCACTTGTTGTGTAAGTCGCAGAGACTTTGCTTTGTGCTGTTTTCAAGCTTTGCGCTGCTTTAGCTTCAATCACTTCGCCGCGTACGACCAATGTGTCAAACAGACCATCAGTCGATGATTTGACTTGGTCAAAGCGTGTTTTTGCGCGGGCATAGGCTGTGCCGTATAGACCCAAATAGGCCAATGTGCCTTTGCGAAGTGTCTGGCCGATGTTGAGTGTTTTTGTGTCGACTGTCTCTGTTTTTGCTTTAGCCATGATGGCCTCCAATGATGTGCATGTCAGATATATCTGATACGCGTTGTTTCGTTGATACAGATATAGATATAGAAATTAGAAAGCGCGTCCTAAACTGCATTTGGGTCTTTAACTAAGCGTTATGCGCGATGCTTGTCCTGTTTAGCTCAATCTGTTATAACCACTAAAAGGAGATCAATATGACTTATTCCATTAAAGCTACACTTGCCGCAGCATGTCTGTGTGCCGTTTTTGCAACGCCAAGCTTTGCCACTGATAATAAGACAAAAACAGCGGAACCATTGACGGCCAATTCGACGGCAGAACTCAAGAAAAAATTTCAAGGCAAGCACATTGATCAACTCCCCGAAGCCGAAGAAGCGACAAAGGCTGTCGACAATCCCGACCGTGTCGTCTGTAAAAAAATTGACAGACTAGGAACACGTCTTAGAAAGCGTAAAGTCTGTGCCACGAAAAAAGAGTGGGACATGATGAAAACTAACTCTGTTAACGCTGTTCGCCAAATGCAAGTGACACGCGCCAGAACCGACTAAAGACGTCCATGTTAGGTCTGTTCAAGTAATCATGGCCAGCGCGGCTAGTCGCGTGCTTTCAACAGACTCCATAGCTTTGAAATCATCAGCAAAGCGATGGCACCGCTTATGGCTCCGGCTGAATTAGCGACTTGGTCAGCTAATGACATGCTACGCCCTGTTCCTAATGTCCCTTGCGCGATTTCAACCGCCCCGCCCCAGAAGGCGGTTAGGACGATGACCCACAATAGCTGCATTTTTGGGACCGTCATACCCAAAGCGACCGCCACGCCGAAATAAGCGGCGAAATGCATCAGCTTATCCCAGTAGCTAAAGCCAACGCCGGCAGCGGGTACAAGGCTTTGCTGCGTAATTAAGGCTATAAGCGCGATAAACCCCACGCCGCAGAGCGCGTTAAAAACGCGGTTGTGAGGCCGCGGATAAGAAGATGCAGAAATCATAAGACAGCTTTACAGGTTTACGGTGTTAAAAATATGACGGTCCATCAACGTCAAAGCCGTGAAGCGCTTTAGCTTTGGCGGGCGTGCTAGCGCAAGGTTGTTAGGTATAAAGTGTTTGATGGCGCGCACCAATACCCGCGTGCCAGAATTTATAACCGAGGTTTGAAATGCGGTGTTTCTCGCGCTTGCGGCGAGCGGCGCAAGCCCGCGCAAAAGGTAAACCAAAAATGCAAATAAGCGATATCTCATATCCGTGCTTTAAGTCCCTGCCCGCCATGATACAAGCCTTACGCGGTTGTGCTGCTGTCATTTCTTCTGATAGGATAAACTCTATCCCGAGGTGGTATAAAATTTGCAAAGAAAACTGATATTTAGCTATACCAATTTGAATAAAGCTCGCCTATAGACACGCGCAGCGAAAGGCGCGCCTTTTGCGGGCGCATAGTATAAAGGCAATTATATGACACAGAAGACCGACGATCTTATAGCCTTTGTTCGCTCTCTTTATGGTGATGAATTTATTCCTTTGCACCGTCCCGTCTTTAATGGGCGAGAGCGGGACTATCTCGTGCGCGCTGTTGATAGTAATTTTGTGTCCTCTGTGGGTGTCGAAGTTAACCGATTTGAAGATATGGTGGCGGACTATACTGGCGCGAAATATGCCATTTCCTGCGTGAACGGGACGGCCGCTTTGCATGTGTCGCTAATTTTAGCAGGCGTGGAGCAGGGCGATGAAGTCCTCTCGCAGCCACTAACCTTCATCGCAACGTGTAACGCGATTAGCTACACAAAGGCCAAACCGGTTTTTATCGATGTTGACCGCGATACAATGGGCATGAGCCCAAGCTCTCTACAAGCGTGGCTGACCGCCAATACGCACCAAAAAGACGGTCACTGCGTTAATAAAAACACAGGGGCCGTTGTTCGAGCTTGTGTGCCAATGCACACGTTTGGGCTCCCGCTTCGGATCAAAGAAATTGCTGATATTTGCAAAGCACATAATATTGTCTTGATAGAAGACGCTGCCGAGAGCCTCGGCAGTTGGGTCGGGGATACCCATACGGGAAATTTTGGCGCACTCGCCACGTTGAGCTTTAATGGCAATAAAGTGATCACGACTGGCGGCGGCGGCATGATTTTGACCAATGACGAAGCGCTAGCCAAGCGCGCCAAACACATGACGACAACGTCAAAAATTCCCCACCCTTATGAATTTGTCCATGACGAAGTTGGCTTTAATTACCGAATGCCGGCCCTTAACGCCGCGTTAGGCTGTGCGCAGATGGAAATGCTGCCGCAAATGCAAGCCATCAAAGCAACGATTGCAAAGCAGTACCAAGATTACTGTGCGAAAAACGATTGGAACTATGTTCACCCGCTGCCCGGGACAAAAGCTAATTACTGGCTGAACGCCCTATGTCTTGATGACCTGGCAACGCGTGAGGCGTTCCTTAAGCAGACCAATACGGCAGGCGTGATGACGCGTCCCGTCTGGCGGTTGATGAACGAGCTGGAGATGTTCAAAGATTGTGAACATGACGGCGTCGCGAATGCGAAATGGCTAGAAGCGCGAATTGTCAATATTCCGTCTAGTGTCCCCGATGCCCAAATAGAGAGCCTAACACTGTGAATATTCTAAATGTTATTGGTCGTCAGGACCTGTTGTTTAAAAATGATATTGCCAAAAATGAGGCTGAACTTTCAGCGCTTGTCGCTAGTTCTCGCTTTCTTGTGATCGGCGGGGCGGGTACAATCGGCCAAGCGGTTACGCGCGAGATTTTTAAACGGAACCCGCGCGCACTACACGCCGTTGACATATCAGAAAACAACCTTGTCGAACTTGTCCGCGATATACGATCCACACTGGGGTATATTGATGGTGACTTTAGAACCTTTGCGCTCGATTGCGGATCCCGCGAATTTGGCGCGCTTCTCGCGATGGAAGACGGTTATGATTATGTTCTAAACTTGTCGGCGCTTAAACATGTGCGGTCGGAAAAAGATCCGTTCACTTTGATGCGCATGATAGAAGTCAATATTCTTAACACCATTAGTACATTGGTTCAGGCCAAAGCCGGCGGTGCAAAGAAGTACTTTTGTGTCTCGACCGATAAGGCCGCAAACCCCGTCAATATGATGGGTGCATCCAAACGCATCATGGAAATGTTCTTGATGCAAGAAAGCGTTAATATCCCAATCTCCACGGCGCGCTTTGCCAATGTGGCCTTTTCTGATGGTTCATTGCTGCACGGTTTTAATCAACGCTTTGCCAAGCAGCAGCCAATATCTGCGCCCAATGATGTGCGCCGTTATTTTGTCGTGCCGCAAGAGGCTGGCGAGCTCTGCCTGATGTCATGCTTGCTAGGTGAGAACCGCGATATTTTCTTCCCAAAAATGTCCGAAGCCCTGCAACTCACCAAGTTTTCAGACATTGCAGTCAATTACCTTAATAATTTAGGATATGAGCCCTATCACTGCGGCAGCGAAGAAGAGGCGCGAGACCGCGCGCCAGAATTGATTGCGCAGAAACAATGGCCCGTTTATTTCTTTAGCTCTGATACGACGGGTGAGAAAAGCTATGAAGAATTTTTCACAGAGACTGAAACTTTGGATATGGACCGGTTTGAAAATCTCGGCATCATCAAAAATAAACTCGAATTTGACGCGTCGCAACTCGACGGATTTTTGAAAGCCATCGCCGATATTCGCGCTGGTGATACATGGGAAAAGGGCCCTATCGTGGATTTATTCAATGCCATGATTCCGAACTTTAACCATATGGAAACTGGCCGTTATCTTGACGGGAGAATGTAATGCAGCGGTTTTTTGATATACTCTTCTCTGGTCTTGCGCTTTTATTTCTCATTGTCCCGTTATTAATTGTTATGGCTGTTTTGCGGTTCTCTGGCGAAGGTGAGATTTTTTACATTCAACAACGCGTCGGTAAAAACGGCAAAATGTTTGGCGTTTATAAATTCGCGACGATGTTAAAAAATAGCGCAACAATTGGTACTGGCACGGTTACAGTCAAAGACGACCCGCGTGTGCTGCCTTTTGGTAAATTCCTGCGCAAAAGTAAAATCAATGAGTTGCCGCAGCTCTTTAACATCTTATTTGGTAGCATGAGCATCATTGGCCCGCGGCCCCAAACGCAGCGCTGCTTTGACGCGTTTCCGGATGATATGAAAGAGACGATTTTAAAGGTGACGCCAGGCCTGTCTGGTATTGGCTCAATTGTCTTTCGTAACGAGGAAGACATGATGGACACCGCGAAAAATCCAGAGGCGTTCTACGATGATGTTATCATGCCTTACAAGGGTGAGCTGGAAAAATGGTTTGTGCAGAATAATTCGCTCTTTGTTTATTTTGCCTGTATTTTCCTCACCGTTTGGGTTGTCCTGACGGGTAAGGGCGGCGCCGTTTATGCAGCATTTTCAACATTACCCAAACCGCCTGAAAGTCTGCAAGACGATATTATGGGTGCACATTAAGCACTTTTGGCGACCGCTCTGTCATGAACAAAAAGAACATTTCATCGAACAGTGGCACATATTTATCTTGGAATTAGCGAACTGAGTTCGGATAAACGTGTCATTATTACACTGTGGTCAAACGTCTTTTCTTTAGTTCCTTGACGCGAAAATCACGGCTGTATTGAGTAGCGGGACGGTTCTTAGGAACTCACGGAAGGCGACGCGACCTGCGCTGTCTTGGACAAAGATAACGTCATTTGGAATTATTTGCGGGTCTTCTGCGCCGAACCGACGTATATCTTTAAGATTCACCTCACGCACTTTGCGCTCGCCGTTAATACTCCGCACAATGAAGACGGAATTACCAGTAGTGGAGGTTTGATCAAGCCCCTCGGCTTGTGCAATCGCCTCTGACAGGCTGATAATCTCGCTTACTTCAAAAACGATAGGTTTATTGACTGCGCCGTCCACCACGACACGCCCCAGTGGCTGCGACTCAATTTTGACGTTGATGCTAGGGTTGCGCAAATACTCTTGGCCGTAACGTTGTGTGAGGCGTTGTTGAAGCTCTGTGGTGTTCAGGCCCGCGACCTGAATGGTGCCGATTAGCGGGAAAGTGATATTCCCCGCGCGGTCCACGATGTAAGTGCTACTCAGAGAGTCGACATCATAGACTTCTATCTCGGCGCTATCACCGATTTTAAAGACGTCGCGCGTCACAGAGCGGGCGATTGTGTTGATATCCACTTCGGGGAAGGCTTCTACCATAGGTCGAGCGTCAGAGGCGGCGCTAGACTCCGCTTGTGCGTAACCAGCCTTACTATTCGACACTCCGTTAGCTGTACTTACGCAGGCGGTGAGTGTGAAACCCATTATTGCTGTCGCGCTTACCTTTAGAAGACTTCGGCGGCTAAATGTGGCCCAAGATTGTGAATAGCGAGTATTTACCATAACGTTTTTCCATTTAGTGCCCACACTTGAGTGCAGTCTACCCGTGGCACGAGGTCCGTAGCTTGGGCGTGCCGCACAGGCCCTGCTCCATAGAATAGTTTTGCCTGAAAATCAAAGTCTTAAACAGTGCCCTTACACCGTAAATCTTGTTGTACTTCAAGTTTTAACTGCAGCTAATAACATTAAGCTATTGAATTCACATGCTGAACTGCGATAAGGACGGTTGTGCTTCAAATGCATGGTTATATGCAAAATAAGTCAGGCATGTTTGAGAGTGAAGGCTGTTTATGTCTAATGAGTATAATACACCGCGCCGCAGTCAATCTGGGCCTTCGCGTCAAGGGCAGTCAATGACTGAAAACTATGCCTCACAAGGGGGGGCTGCGCGCCTAACTGATCGGCTTGATACAGCCAACCGGGGCTCAAATGACAGCAACACTGGGCTTATTAGTTTTTGGCAAGTTATCAGTGTTTTGCGCCGTTGGTGGTGGCTAATCGCGCTAATTATGACAATAATCACAGCCGTGACGGCTGTCATACTATTTCGCATAACGCCTGTTTACCAGGCCACAAGTCTTTTGGAGGTCCGTCAAGAAGAACGCAATGTTATTGATGTGTCAGCTGTTGAAAGTGTCGTAGTTGACCGGGAGTTCCTCACGACTCAAGTTGAGCTTCTTCAAAGCCAAAGCCTAATTCAGGATACAATTGAATCATTAAATCTACTCTCTGATCCTTATCTCGCGAATGTTGAGAGTGAGGAATGGAGCAGCCTATCACGCGAACAACGCATGCGCTCAGTTGTAGATCGTTTTGACCAGAATTTAAACGTCAGCACTGTTGGTCGAAGCTTGTTGATTGAGGTCAGCTTTGACCACGCGAACCCGCGCAAAGCCGCCGAGATTACCAATGCGCTGACCGAGAACTTTATCTCTAATGGCTTGGCACGAAAATTCAATTCGACC
This sequence comes from Fretibacter rubidus, assembly GCF_041429785.1. Classification (GTDB taxonomy): domain Bacteria; phylum Pseudomonadota; class Alphaproteobacteria; order Caulobacterales; family Maricaulaceae; genus Fretibacter; species Fretibacter rubidus. The sequence goes on along the minus strand of NZ_CP163423.1, from coordinate 3,077,033 downwards.
GCCTTTGCGCGCGATTTTTTGGAAGAACGTTTAAAAACAGTACGAGCCTCGCTGGAGGCCGCTGAGCGGCAGCTCGTGGCTTATGCGACAGAAAACGGTATCATTATCGTTAGCGGCGAAGACCCAGAAGAGAGTTCGGGGTCCCTTGATATCACGGCGCTTAAAACATTAAGTGCCGAGTTGACCACGGCCAGTATTGAACGCGTCAGCGCCCAAACCGCTTATGAACAATCCGCGTCGAACAATTTTGGCGCAGATGTCCTAGACAGTGATGCACTCTCTCGGTTGAAATCAGAACGTGTGGCCCTCAACTCTGAATATCTTGAAAAACAAGCATTATACAAACCTGGCTTCCCAGAGATGGTCGAGCTTAAAGGTCGCATTGATTTGTTTGATAAAGAGATTGCCATGAAAACCGCTGAAATCGTTGATGCACAGCGCGTTGATCTCAAGCTTGCATATGAGCAAGCCTTGTCCAAAGAACAAAATTTAGCCGCCCGTGTGCGGGCCTTGAAGGCTTCCGTCGTAAACGTGCGTGAAAAAAGTATTGATTACAATATCCTCCAGCGCCAAGTGGAGACAGAACGGACTCAATATGATGCTCTGCTCGCACGGCTCAAAGAAGTCAGCGTTTCGGATGATCTAGGCTCTAATTTGGTTGAGGTCGTTGACCGCGCCCAATCACCCAAAAACCCGTTTAAGCCCGACCGTTTGCGCGGACTTTTATTAGCCCTTCTCTTAAGTGGAGGCCTTGGCTTTGCCATCGCTTACGCCATTGAAATGATTGATGATCACGTCAAAAGTCCTGATGACGTTAAACATAAACTAGGCCAAGTCATAATGGGCGTGATACCCATGGGTAAGAATCCCGAAGATTTTGCAACAGAGCTTGCGAATCCGCAAACGACCACGGCTGAGGCCTATGCATCTCTGCGCACGAACTTACAGTTTTCAGGAGGGGACGGGGGCCCCCGTATTATCCAAGTGACGAGCACCCGAAGTGGTGAAGGAAAATCTGTAACCTCGCTTGCAACCGCCTTACGCTTTGCCGGCGCGGGTCACAAAACGCTGCTGATTGATGCGGATATGCGTTTGCCCACCTTCCTCGATGGTGCTGGCCAGCGGAGTGTAGGTTTGTCTGGTGTGCTTACCTCTAGCACCGAGTTTAAAGACGCGGTTAAATCTACCAAATATGATCTTCTCTCGCTGTTACCCAGTGGCACAATTGTGCCCAATCCGTCAGAGATACTCTCCTCATCGCGTTTTGATGCTCTGCTCGACTGGGCTTCTGAAAATTATGATTACGTCATCGTCGACGGTCCACCCGTGTTAGGGCTCGCCGACGCACCTGTGCTAGGCGCAAAGGTAGATGCTACCTTGCTGGTGGTGGAGACGGGCCGTTTGCGCACGCCAAACATCAAAGCGTCACTCGACCGCTTAGTGAGCAGTGGCACCAAAGTCTTAGGCGTTGTCCTGACCAAATACAAAGCCCAAAACAAAGGGTATATGGACTATTACCAATACAGCTACGGCAACGACGCTTCCCAGTATAAGACAAGCCAGAAAAAACAAACACCAGAGCGCAAAGCCAAAAGAAAATTTTCTCTAACATAAACCAGGAAAGGCGCTATCCAGCGCCGGGTAATTAGCGACTAATATCAATGGCACACATTAGGACATTTTTACCTTTTTCTTTGACCGCTGCTCTCATGCTATGCCTTGTCTACGCTATTACATTTGTTTTTTATCCAAACGTTGATCTAGAAACAGATGAGGTTACTTGGGGATATGAAAGTGCCGATCATATCCTTGAGCTTAACCAAGCTTTGATCAAAAGCGCGCTTGAGGCGAACACTCCAAATACTGTGATTGAGCGCAATGCTGACCGCGTTTTAATGCGGCTCTCTATCGAGGATGAGGCCTATGCCCAGTATTATGCTGCGCGATATTTGGCGAATAATGAGGCCGACAATAAAAGCTTTATAAGTTTTGCGCGCCGGTTAAATGCGCGCAACCGCGGGGTGGCAACTGTGCGGCTAGCTTGGGCCATACAAGACAATGATATCGACACAATATTTTCTGAAATCGGGCTATTATACCGCCTGAACGAATCTAATCGAGATTACTATATAGCGGTGCTGTCGGGTTTATTTCAAAACCCTCCGACATCGCCAGAGCTTTTATCTTACCTTGACCAAAAGCCACTACCACTTTGGGCTTATGAGTTTTTGTTCCAAGAGACTACGGCAACGACAGATGATAACCTTGGTACGCTCGAGGCGCCCCTTTCATATTTTGCACGTCATAGCGACAATGATAATTTAATTGGCGCTTTATATTCGCGTTATATCTCGCGGTTGATCAAAGCCCAAAATTATGACCGTGTTAAACGCATATGGAGAGAGCGCAGGCCAGACGGCATCCCGGGCGGGACTGCGGCGCAAGCTGTCTTTAACCCTAATTTTGTAGCTCTTAAAAATCAGCCAGCCCTAAACTGGACATTATATAACACGCGCGACGTGTCATCCGAGTATGAAAGCGATAAGGGTGCTTTTTTCTCCTTCCGTGGTGACGACCTGTCAGCTGTAGCCAGCCAATTTATTTTTCTGCCCGTTGATTATCAAAATTACAGCTTCGCTATCACAGGAACTCACAAATATGACGAAAAAAAAGGTAACTTTTATTTAGAGCTTCGCTGTTCGGCTAATAATCAATTGCTATCGAGAAAAGAGATAAGGCAAAGCTTAACAGCTCAAACGTCGCTATTATTGCCCTTGGAGGCAAAAGATGAGCCGTGCGAATTTGCATATCTAAACATAGGGGCGCGTTCGGGGGTATTTCCACAGAGCATTACAATGACTGTGACCTCACTCACTTTGGAACCCGCAGGGTAATGCGACCGCAACTATCAGGACAATTATGCAGACAAAAGTGACATCTTGGCGTCTGACAGCTTACCTTATGCTTTGCGTGATTTTGGGCGGAACGGCCCAATCTATCATGAGTTACAAAGCCCCGCTTTATCTTTTGTCTGTGATTTTTTTAGGATGGATCCTTATCGATCGGGACCGACACAGCTTGCGTGAATTAATATGTCCGCCCCTGTTGTTTTTGGCGCTATTACCGTTTCTTTTTATTTTATACCTCATACCCTTGCCCGCCTGGCTTTGGTCCGAATTGGCATCTAAATCTTATGTCATTGAGGGCTACCGCCTGACAGGGCAAGACCTGCCCGCGCTGCCGTTAAGCATCGCGCCAGAGAAAACGATGTATGGATTATTTGCCTTTCTGCCGATCCTTACAACTGCATTAATCGCGCGCCTTAGTCGGACCCCCAAGGAATTAAAACGGGCGTTACTTAGCGTGCCAATCATTGCCGTCGCAGTCGCGTTTTTGGGTGTGTTGCAAACCTTTTTGGGCGACGGTTATCTTGTGCTCTATGAGGCTTACACCCTTAACCGTCCTGTCGGTATTTTTTCAAATACAAACCATCTTGGTACATTTTTGGCCGTGGCGCTCTCATTCGCGGCAGTCAGTATTTTTCAACACCCCCGCAAACAAACAGATAGAGACAGGGCCAAGCAGAAGGCATTATCAATTGTTTTAATTATTCTAATGATTTGCGTGGGACTTTTGACGGGCTCAAGTGCCGCTTATTTGCTTATCATTCTAAGTGCGTCGCTTAGCCTGTTATGGTTTAGCCGTGGAACATATGGCAAGGGCGCCATTTTTATCTGTTGGGGTCTTGGAGCGTTCATCTTCGCCATAGATTTTTTCGTGCTGAGTCGTGAGTTTACGACTTTGCTGAGTAAATTTTCCGTCGAAACATCCATTTCTAGGGTCAGAATATTTGAAACGACATGGGAGGCCATCAAGGAAGGCGGGCTTTTTGGCTATGGTCCGGGGAGTTTCAGTGAGGTGTATAAGATCTATGAACGTGAGGATGAAATCATCACAAGATTTGCCAATGAGACCCACAATGAATATTTACAGCTTTGTTTTGAATTTGGGATATTTGGGTTCCTTTGGCTTTGTGGCCTAATTGTTTGGCTATGTTCGCAAGCTTGGCGGTTACTGCGCACCAGCCGCCGTAAAAGCTTAACGCAAAAAGCCTGTTTGATTGGGTTGACGATTATTGGCATCCACTCTTTTGTGGATTATCCGCTGCGCACAATATCAATGGCGACTATCGCAACATTACTCGCCGTTGTGCTGGTAAATCATGGGCGTCAACGCAGTTCATCGGCGTAGTAATTTTTATACCATTCAACGAAACGCGCCACCCCGTCGCTTACCGACGTTTTGGGCTGATATCCTGTATAAGCCATCAAAGCCTTCGAATCCGCATAGGTATCAGGCACATCGCCAGGCTGTAATGGCAGAAGATTTCTAACCGCCTGTATACCCAATGCGGCTTCGATCGCCTCAATGTAATCATTTAAAATTATGGGCGCATTATTACCGATGTTAAATATACGGTAGGGCGCAGATGAGGTCGCTGTATTGGGCTGATCTGATGACCAGTCTGGATCAGGGCTCGCAGGCCGGTCAATCACGCGAACGATACCTTCGACGATATCATCGATATAGGTAAAGTCGCGGCTGTGATTGCCGTTATTAAAGACGTTGATGGGCTTCCCCGCGAGTATGTTTTTTGTGAACAAAAACAGGGCCATGTCTGGTCGCCCCCATGGCCCGTAGACAGTAAAAAACCGTAACCCCGTCGTGGGGAGACCAAAGAGATGACTATAGCTATGTGCCATCAACTCATTGGCTCTTTTTGTCGCGGCATAAAATTGCAGCGGGTGATCGACATTATGGTTTTCTGAAAATGGCATATTAGTGTTGGCCCCATAAACACTTGAGGTCGAGGCATAGACTAAATGCTCAACGCCGTTATGGCGGCAGGCTTCAAGAATATTCGTAAAACCCACTATATTGCTTTGGACATAAGCATTTGGATTAATAAGACTGTAACGAACGCCTGCTTGGGCCGCTAAATTTATGACGCGTGTCGGTTTATAGTGTGCGAAAATAGCGTTTACTGGGTCGCTCTCAGCGATATTGATCTCATGAAAATGAAACGTGCCTTTTGACTTTTCCGCATGCGCCCTCAGGGACTCTAGCCGCGCATGCTTGAGTGAAACATCATAATAATCATTGAGATTGTCGAGCCCAACAACAGTGTCTCCGCGTGATAGGAGAGCCTTTGTTGTAAATGAGCCAATAAAACCCGCAGCGCCTGTCACAAGAATAGTCATAAGTTCACACTCATATTATTTACCGCTAGCTCCATTGAACTCACGCAGCCTTTACCCTCATCTCCAGCTAGGGCTTAAGCCACGCTGCGCACGTCATGAGTGAGCTCTATTTTGAACGCTTCTTATGCAAAAGCAACAAGCATGAGAAGGCCTATGGCTCCAGCTTGCCCTAAAATCCGTATGCCTAGAATGCTAACAACGATGCGATGTAAGCGGTCATCTTTTTTATCTATTAATTTCGCGAGGTAATTTTCGATGATAAAGACATTGATAATGGTAAATAACGTATTAAACAAAAACCCCGTATTAGACAGCGTCATACGGTAGTCTGGGAATTTCGCGCTCAAGAGCAAAGGGATGGTCAGGCCCAAAAGATTAAGCATGGTCGCTGCGAAGACGCAAAGCGCTAGCAGGTCTTCTTGGCGTTTGTGCTCCACCCGCCCGGCACTACGTACCTCGGCAGTCAGTTCTGTTTTAAAGCGTCTAAAATATACAGAAAAAACGCCTATATTGACAACGGCCAAGGCGCATATGGTTCCAATGAAAAACGATGACAGCCTTTGCGGGCTAATACCTGTATCGATAGCAAATGCTACAAAGACAAAATAAAGGACTGCACCAAGGCGGTTGATAACCATGATTTTCATGGCTGAATTATATCCGCTAGCGACTTTTGCTTTCATCGCGCCATCATATTTAGCCAGAATTTGAAGCTGTTCCATGATGACGGCTAAGAACAACCCGCAGGCGGCAATAAAGACAACTATCGTTAAATTGCTACTGACAATGTCAAGAAGTGACTTAAAAAAATCGGCCATTACGTCGCCTGTTTCCTAGATGTCATAGCGTCACAATTATCCTTAATGACGTGCGCGCGGGAAGCACCGAACAATTGATTGCCCGTACCGACAATTAAAAACATGGTTGCCATTTGCTTGCCTGATCATCTTCGCGGTAAATTTGCCGCGATAAATTATAACGGCTTCTAGGGGCTAAGGCACTCCGCGTAAACAAAAATATTGGGCTAGGCGGTGGCCGTTATATAGAAGTCAAGGCCCCGCCTATTTTGCGCCTTAGTCAATAATGCTATTGTCGGAGATACGCCGCCAATCCGTCCCATCAGAAAATGCGGGGACAGGGCCGCCTGCTGCGTCAGAAACGAAAATAATCCGCCCCGCGCCAGCCGCAGGGAGAAGGGCCTTGGTATAGACGGCAAGCCGCGCGGCGCCGCCAAATATGGCCGTTTTATCCGCACCCACGCGAAAGGCATCGCCCCGGCTTGCGGGTACCGTGCCGATGGACAGAAGATCACCACTTTGGCTAGTTGAACCGTTCACTTCAAAAACGGTTTTGGTCGCTGCCCCGCCCCAATTACTGACTGAAAACTGTGTGTTTGACAGCGTAAAACCGACATGCGCGCCGTGCGTTCCAGACCCAATGACAAGGTCCGCGCGGCTTCCATTTTTAACACCCTCTAATATTGGCGAACTAGACAGGGCAATGATGCGAACACCCGTTTGGGTGTCCGTTGTCATCAATCCAAATTGGCGGTTATTCGGTGTGTTGTGATTTAAGTAAAACCCGACACCGTCATTTTGGTCCGAGGACCCTGATAGTGCGGTCCCGCGCATGGCAAAGGCAGGGCCATTGGCCGCCGCGCCGATAAGGGCAATATCAAGCGGCGCATCTGGCGTGTGCGGCGTGGATACAGTCCCTGTGGTTCCGTCAATGTGAATGGCATCCTTCCAAACCGTGCCATCAGAACAGGTTTTAATCCGGAAATCATTATCGCCAATCAGGCCCATTTCCGCATGCCCGGCCCAACCAGATTGAAATAAGTGGGATGCCGTTTGTGACGCTCCAGATTTATTTGCCTTTACATAAACACTACCCGTGCCGTCATCATCATAACTAAAAAGAACCGCGCTTGATTTCACGGATAAGCGATTATCGCTATCGGCTGTGGTATTTATGCCTAGCTGCTGCGGCGGTTCAGAAAGATCGGATCCCGTATCAGTAATCCATGATGTACCATCAAAAGCAATATGATGGTTTTGCGAGCACAGCCACACGCACCAGCCTTTCTGCGGCGGATAGAAAAACCATCCCTCATCAGCATAAGCCGCAATTGCGTTGGCATGGTCTGCCCATGACCCGGTTGGCGCATTGCCAACAACATAATGGTCGCCATTTTGCGGGCTGCTTGGCGGGGTGACCACGTCCCAATCAATCACATGGGCTTGTACAAGAACGTCAAGCCGCCGCAGGCTTTCATTGACGGTGACATGTTTTTGGGCTTGGCCCGGTGCGATATAGGGAAGGGAGAGTTTGACTGTATTATCCATGGGAAATCCTTGTTTTTTTAAAGGATAATTGGCTTTTCTTCTAAGGGAGGCTAACGCGTGGTTACGCGCGTAAGGAGAAATGTTCGAGCCGCCTAAACCAGACTGTAAGCATCTGTTTTAAATTCTTTTTTTTTGTAAAAATATTGCAGGCTAGGGGTATAAATAGGGTTTTGAATAGTCTAAGGGTGCGTGAATTTAATAAAGCGGAGCGCGAGGCCACGATGTCCAAAAGAAAATCAGCCCTTATTACAGGTATCACAGGTCAGGATGGGTCCTATTTGGCCGAATTCTTACTTGCAAAAGGCTATGAGGTTCACGGTATCAAACGCCGTGCGTCGTCCTTCAACACGCAGCGTATTGACCACATTTTCCAAGATCCGCATGAGAATAACAAAAATTTATTCCTGCATTATGGTGACCTGACGGATAGTTCAAATCTAACCCGCCTTGTACGTGATATCGAACCTGACGAGGTTTATAACCTTGGTGCGCAAAGCCATGTTGCTGTTAGTTTCGAGAGTCCTGAATATACGGCCGACGTGGATGCCATAGGCACGCTTCGCCTTCTAGAAGCCATTCGGTTTTTGAAGCTAGAAAAGAAAACTAAATTTTATCAGGCTTCGACCTCAGAGCTATACGGCTTGGTACAAGAGATTCCACAACGCGAAACGACGCCGTTTTATCCGCGCAGCCCCTATGCGGTGGCAAAGCTTTACGCTTATTGGATCGCTGTGAATTACCGCGAAGCTTACGGTATTTATGCGTGTAACGGCATATTGTTTAACCACGAAAGCCCGCGCCGCGGCGAAACATTTGTAACGCGCAAAATTACGCGTGGCCTTGCCAATATCTTTGTGGGTCTCGATAAATGTCTTTATATGGGCAATATCGACGCGCTTCGGGATTGGGGCCATGCCAAAGATTTTGTGCGCATGCAGTGGATGATGCTGCAACAAGATAAACCGCAAGACTTTGTTATTGCGACGGGGAAACAATACTCTGTACGCCAATTCATTAGCTGGTCTGCGGCTGAGCTTGGCCTTACCATGCGCTTTGAAGGCAGCGGAACAGAAGAAGTTGGCATTGTTGACGCAATCGCTGATGATGCAGAAACAGATTTAAAAGTCGGCGATGTCATTGTGCGTATTGATCCAAAATACTTCCGTCCAACAGAGGTTGAAACTCTATTGGGTGACCCGTCCAAAGCCAAAGCAGAGCTTGGCTGGGTACCAGAAATCACCTGCGAAGAGATGTGCGCCGAGATGGTTCGTGAAGATCTTAAATCCGCGCGCCGGAATCTATTAGTCGAAAAACACGGCTACGGCTTACCGCAATCTCACGAATTATAAGACGGGGATCCGGCGTGGCGCAGCCAACATTATTTCTGACGGGCGGCAATGGCATGGTTGGCCGCAACATACGCGGTAGCCAGCATGCTGGGGGGTGGAACATTGTGTCCCCGTCGCGTGCCGACCTTGACCTTACGGACGGGAAAGCGGTTGCTGGGTTTATTAAAGACCTTGCGCCCGACTTAGTTGTTCATAGCGCGGGCAAAGTTGGCGGCATTGCGGCTAATATGGCCTCGCCCGTTCAATTTCTGGACGATAATCTTCTCATTGGGCGTAATGTTATCATGGGCGCGATGCGTGCCGATGTGCCCAAATTAATTAACCTGGCCTCGACCTGTGTGTATCCCCGCGAAGCGGAAAACCCGCTTTCTGAAGATCAAATTCTCGAAGGGCGGCTAGAACCAACGAATGAAGGCTATGCGCTGGCGAAAATTGCGGCGCTGAGGCTGTGCGAATACATTGGCCGAGAACGTCCAGAGCTGCAGTATAAAACGCTTATCCCGTGCAACCTCTTCGGAAAATATGACAAGTTCGATCCGCATAATTCACATTTAATTCCAGCCATAATCCACAAAGTGCATATGGCAAAGCGCAAGTCAGAGCCCACGGTTGAAATATGGGGCTCAGGCGAAGCGCGTCGTGAATTTATGTATGCGGAAGACCTCGCTGATTTTATTTTAGAGGCCGCACCCAAAATTGATTCGCTACCGGCCTTGATGAATACGGGCGTTGGTGTTGATCACAGCATTAACGATTACTACGATACTGTGGCCAAGGTCATTGGATGGACGGGTGAATTTACCCATGATTTATCTCGCCCCGTTGGCATGAACCAAAAATTATGCTCGACGGCACGTCAAACGCAGTGGGGTTGGCAGCCTCCAACATCGCTTGAGCAAGGCATAGAAAAGACTTATGCTTTTTATCTGACCACCCCTTACGCTGACCTATAGCTTTTAAAGGATTTTATCATGGCCGCACGTTTTCCCCTCGCGACATCCACATGGGATGACAAAGAATACGCCGCTCTACAGGCTGTCATTAAAAGTGACATGTTCTCCATGGGCCCCAAGGTTAAGCAGTTTGAAGAAGACTTCGCCAACTTCTTTGGCAGTGAATATGCCATCATGTGTAACTCTGGTTCCTCCGCCAATTTATTAATGATTGCAGCGTTATTTTATACCAAAGACCCTGCAAAGCGCTTGAAGGCGGGCGACGAAGTTATCGTCCCTGCTGTGTCATGGTCGACAACTTATCACCCTCTTCAACAATATGGCCTGAAGCTTAAATTTGTTGATATTGACCTTCATACGCTAAACTTTGATTTAGACGCTCTGCGCAGCGCGGTCACAGAGAATACACGCATGATTTTTGCCGTGAACCTCCTCGGTAACCCGAACGATTTTGATGTCATCAATGATATTATCGCTGGTCGTGATATTGTTCTGATTGAAGATAATTGCGAGAGCCTCGGCGCGACGTTTAATAGCAAGCAAGCTGGCACATTTGGCCTAATGGGCAGCTTCTCTTCATTTTTCTCTCATCACATTGCAACCATGGAAGGCGGCATTGTCACCACAGATGATGAGGAAATGTATCAATTAATGCTCTCTATTCGGGCGCATGGCTGGACGCGTAACTTGCCTACAGAAAACTTGTTGACGGGGACGAAAGACTCTGATCCCTTCAATGAGAGTTTTAAATTCATTCTGCCAGGATACAATTTGCGCCCCCTTGAAATGTCAGGCGCGCTGGGTATTGAGCAAGTGAAAAAAATACCAAGCATCATTGGTGGACGCCGGGACAATGCGGTAATTTTTCAAAACGCGATGAAAGATAGCGATAAATTCTATATCCAACAAGAGATTGGCGAGAGCAGCTGGTTTGGATTTAGCCTCGTTATTAAGCCTGAGTATAACAAAACGCGCAAAGAAGTGATTGATATGTTGCGCGCTGAAGGGTTTGAGTGCCGTCCGGTGGTTGCCGGTAATTTTGTGAAGAATGAATGCATCAAATATTTTGATTATTCAGTTCACGGCACTCTGGATAATGCTGATTATATTGATCAGCACGGCCTCTTTATTGGTAATCATCATTACCCCATTAACGAAGCCGTTGATGTTCTCTCTAATATATAACGCTGAGCTGCATTAGGTTTAACAGTGAGGCCGATATAAAGTCTCGTTATCAGGCTGGTTGACTAAGCGGATGCACGTAGCTAAAGGGTTCACGGAAGTTAGAATGAAAGAAACTTCACCATTTGAGGAAAATAGGGCGTAGTTTTACTCAGTGATGCAATCACATTTGTATGTACATTCTTACGGCTATCACTGCATTGTAAATTGAAAAACTGTCTTTGCAGAGTGTTTTATTTTTGTCAATTTTACAAAGTGAATCGTGTTAAAAGGAAATAAACTGTGACAAAGAAAATTGGATATACATCAGGTGTATTTGACATGTTTCATGTAGGGCATTTAAATATTTTAAAGAATGCTAAAGCGGGTTGCGGTGAGTTAATTGTAGGGGTTAGCTCAGACGAACTTGTAGAGAGCTATAAAGGCAAGACGCCAATAATTCCGCATGAGGATAGAATGGCAATTGTTGGGGCCATTGAATTTGTCGATAAAGTTGTTCCTGTGCACGACCGAGATAAGTTTGGTGCATGGGAAAAGCATCAATTTGATTTAATGTTTGTTGGGGATGATTGGCGAGGAAAGCCCGTTTTTCTTGATGCGGAAGCACGCCTCCGTTCGGTCGGTGTTGATGTTGTTTATTTCCCATATACCAAGAAAGTATCGTCCACTCGTCTTACGGAAATTTTGGAATTAATTAATGAAAACGAGTATAATTCATAATGACTGGCTTGGACGCGCTAAAAGATAAGATCGCGATATGTGTGTTATCTTATGATGGGTCGAGTGATTTATGGGACCCATTTTTTGATTATTTTGATCGTGCATGGCCCAATTGCCCGCTTCCATTATATCTGCTGACGAATTTTAAAGACTACGATAGAGATGGAAGGGTGACGACAATCAAGGTTGGCGAAGATGTCGATTGGTCCAGCAATATGTTGCGCGGCTTGCCCGAAATACCACAAGAACGCATACTTTTTATATTTGACGACTTTTTTGTTAGAAAGGTCAATATAGAAAGACTGACGCATGCGATAACTTTGGCCGATAAACACGATTGGCCCTATATTACGATGCACCCAAATAATTATCAAACCGACCGGGTGGCGCCTGGTGTGAAAAAGATATCGGAAACGGGTATTTATCGGTGCACCCTCGTATACGGCTTATTTAAAAAAGACACACTGCTTTCCCTATTGAAAGCCGGAGAAAGTGCCTGGGACTTTGAGATTGAAAGCGGTAAGCGCGCGAGAGGTATAGATCTATATTCCGTAGATAAAAAAGTTTTCAAAGACTATCATCTATTAAGAAAAGGCTTCTGGATGCGCAGAGGCTATTCAACGCTTAATAAAGAGTATGAATTTAAAGACCGGCCTGTAGAGACACACTTTAATTTTTTAGTGCGGGAAACGAAAGAGTTTTTATTTAGGCTTTATCACCGGACTGTACCGCCGACAATCATTGAGAGAAAAGAGAAGCGGCGAACCGATAAATAGCCAAGCAGCTAACGCTCACGTCAAAAGCCTGACAAGTGGCAACGAAGGTATCATTTATTCTGACCGGGGGCTTACAGCGTTTAAGCACACGGCTGCCAGTGCCGTAAGCAACACGAAAACGGATATCATTTGATAGCGTGATAACAATGAGGCGCAGACCGTCTGCGCTTCGCCAAGCCTGTGAGACTTTTAGACTGTATTAGAGCCGCCGACTATAAGCATAGAACTTGTTCGCTAACCACTTAACACCCGGCACCTTGCTTCCAAGTTTGTAACCACTGCGAAGCAGCGCTATTCTTTTCTTTGTTAAGAACAAAATAAACTCGCTGTCCCGCATTCTGTGCGTATGTAGTGACAAAAGAATGGATTTGTCCATTAGCGACATAGTTTCAAGCGTGTCCCAGGCCACGTCAACACCGTCATCAATTGCATTGGCATTGGACTGATCGTTACCCGAAATGTTCCCGATTTTACGCAGTCGAAAGCCTGCATCCGAAATATATGTGCCGTTAGGCATCAGGGTGTTAAAATCGACGACAATATCAGAGAGTTCGGAATACTTCTGACGTACCGATGGTGACCTAAAGAAGTCTTTATTTGATTTCCAGCCGTTTCTAACCTTCGTCGGATTGCCGTGTGGACAAACGGTTTCAATGGCCTGCCCCGATGCACTTTCGATTAGGCTCTTATAATGTTCGAATTCTTCCGAGGCCAAAGGGAAGTCACCATCACATGAGTCTAATACGTCATAGTGGTAACTGACCTCGTGCCCGAGCTGCGCAATTTTGTTTACAATTTCAGCACTGCCTTCTTCTTGCAATAAGTCGCCTTGAAGATAGTAAGTCGCGCAATGGCCAAGCTCAGTCTCTATTTGTGCAGCTCTTAAAGCCGCTTTAAGGTTAGCTTCGACATCGTGCTTTATCACCAACACATGCAAATCACCTTGTTTGTTCACAAGAGATTTAACGGGTTGGGAATGGATGCCGTTCTGACTGAGTTTTGACAGAATGTTATGATATTGATTGAATGAAATCATAGTTATCTCAAAATATTTTCGTAAAAATATTTCCTTATTTTGTTGGGAGACATGACTTGAATTACGAATCGTAAGGCAACGCCAGGAACCACATAGCGTAAAGAGGTGGTGCCAGACCTGAGGCTGTAAAATTGCAACTTTGTCTCATTCAGCCAGTAGCGCCACCCCCCGCGCCTCATGAAAAGAGCTGGGTTCGTACGGAACCATATGAGTGAATGAGGGGAATTTCTGAGTTCATATCCAGAGGATACAAGGCGTATCCATAGATGATAATCCTCATTATTAAACCAAGGCATATAATTCCCAACGGCTTTAATCGCTTCTACCCGCAGCATAGACGCGGGCTGTGCTATTGGAGATCTTGCCTTTAGATACCTGCGGACATCTGCTGGACTCTCTGGATATGATTTAGTTTTGCCAAAGCTGGTGAGTGTTTCAGTCGTGTTAAATTCAGTTATCCCGCCGCCCACAACAGCCGTGTCAGGGTATTGTTTAATGATAGAGCAGGTCGCTTCAAATCTATGCGGCTTTGACACATCATCCGCGTCTACGATTGCAATCCAATCATGTTCGCAAGCATCAATTGCTGCGGACCTAGAAGGACCATGTCCTTTACACGCGTCGTGGTAAACGCGGGTAACGCTATGCTCTTTTTCAAAGTCATCAATGACGCGCGCGACCTCAGGATGAACAGGTCCGTCAAAGACAGCGATCAGATGGTCAGGTTTTAAACTTTGATTGTGAAATGCAGACTTTAAAGCCGCTTCGACTTCCAGATGATCATTGTTAATATATAGGCACAACATCGCAGCAAATTTTACCGGATGCCCTTCTGGCGCGACTGTCGCGTTCATGCGTAGGGCCCCAGATTGCACCGCAAAAGGTGGCTCGGATAGGCATTTAAAATCTTCTGACTCGGAGGATCCATATATTTGTCTCCAAATCGAGCCGTTAAATAGGTCTCCACATTTGAAGGAACAGGAAGCACAATATCGTTGAATTTTACAAGGCGAGGCTTACCAAGACTTGCCCTTAAAAATGACGTTCTTTTGAATGGGGCTCTGCCGAAAAAATGCCCTACAACCTCTGTTTCACGTCCGTCTAAACAGCTCACAAATCGAAATAGGAATTTTTTTAAAGGGGGAAGATTCGCAATCGATGCGCATCGTATAGCGACTTTCTTTAAGACAGACTTTGTATTGTAACCCCGCTTATGAAGTGCAGAAGCAGACAGCGTTTTAGCACATAGATATTGCAGATAACGCAAAGGCTTAAATGAAAAACTGTTATAGAGACACATTATATCAATATAAATGCCGCAGTGCATTTTCCCTAAATCCTCATACCTTTCCACATACTCTGTATCGTTCAGGCGTAGTTTTGAAAAAAACAAAGGCCATTCAGTCGTATTTTCAGCTTGAAAATAATACTTATCATTATTGAGTTTTTTGGGCGCTAAGCTAAGGAACTTTTTATAATTTTTTCTATCCATAAAAACATCAAAATCATCGTCCCACGGAATGAAACCGCCGTGCCTCATTGCGCCCAGAGCGGTACCGCCCATCAAGTAATATGTAATCTCATTTGATGTACAAAAATCATCAAAGTCTCTAGCGATCATCAAAAGCACATTATGCAGTCCAGCTAGATCCATTTGGTGAGTTTCAGTAGTTTCATCCTCGCACTTATCCATAGTGCTATCCTCAACGTGTTAGTGCGATCGCGACATTATGTGTTGGTTGCGCGGTAAATTGTAATTCCATTTTAAAGCAAGCGCCGTGATTATCCAAGGAAGAGGTTCTCCAACGGAGCCAATAAATGCAATCTTCACAAACAATAATGTAAGCACGAGTATGGTGGTCTTATCCTTTCTACGGATATTCCGGGTGGCATAAAAAACCCAGTAAATAAACGCAGAGGTCCCAACAATGCCAACGTCTAACATCATATTTGATAACAAGCCAGAACCCCGCACGGAAATGTAGTTACCATCCCCATGAATAAGAAAATACCTTAATTGGGTTATGTCTACGCCTGTTGCACGAAGAGCTTCGATAGAGGCAATGGGCCACATTCCGACCCCCGCACCAAAAGGGTTCTGAAAACCGTAGGCGGTAAAGGCATAAGTTGTTAAGAGGCGGTGTCCAGATTCGTTGGCCAGAAAAAAGATAGCGTCGGAGAAAGAACCCGAGCTCGCGAGCGTCTCCAAAAGAACAACAGCACGACCTTCCTCTACATTCACACCAAGGGTCAAACCAATCAAAAGGATAGCCACCACAGCGACTGCATGACTCGGCTTTTTGATCAAAAAAAGCGATACCGCGAATATTCCAAAAGCTAAGGGCTGAACAGCCTTAATAATAGTAAGTAAGAAAACGATACAAAGGATATCAAGAAAAATGCCGAATTTTTCTTTGATGAACACTAGTCTGCACAAGACATAGAGATATACAATCTCCACCCCAGCTCGACTAGGCTCACTAGACAAAAGTGTAACCCCGCGATTGCCCATTTCGGACAATGAGGTGACAGAGGCACGCGGGACAATAAATGATAAAACCCCCTCTAAAAAGCCAAGCAAATTCAAAAATTGTAAAACACCCATGACGATTAGAAAAATTAAAACGTTTTTAACGAGCCGGCAGGATGCCTCGACGGCGTCCTGTCTAAGACTTAGAAAAACAATAAATGCGGCGACGACGTTTAAATATGCCGCGACGCTTCTCAACGAATCTGCGCCTGAAAAATTGGTCGTCGCTACCGCAGCAGAAATTAAAAGCGGAAGAATTAACATTCCGCTTGAGACTAATAACCTAGGCTGAATCAGATGAATTGACGCAATAAAAAATAAAATGGCCCACGGGAATATTTCTGCGGCAAGAACGCCGAAGGTAATAGACGGGAAGAAGCACAGTAACAGAAGGGCATTTCTCACTAACTTCATCGGACTAACCATCGCAAAAGCGTCAACATACGTATGAGGCTAACAAAAAACAATCTTAATAGACCAATATACATACAATTATTAAAGGCATGGGAAAACCCCCATTTTACGGGGTGGCGCGCCCTTATGCTTTATCTACATGGCTGTAAAATCTACCCAGTCCAAAGTCGGGCCATGACCATTTAGGCTGGCTTTACATTGGCTTTCTGGCATAGTGCCCCTATGTGTAAAATCTGATCACGCGGTAGGAAAATTGTCGCGTTATCCACCATGTGGGCGCATGAAAAGGTGTCGAAATGTTCGGTTTATTCAATCGCCGCAAGGCCGCGGCTGCGGTATCAAATACGGTCGCGCCATCAGGCCCAAACAATGCCATTGGGTTTATGATTGGTGATGTCCATGGCTGTTTTGACGCGCTCCAAGAGTTGCTGATGAAAATCGAAGATGAGCGCCGCGCCCATCCAGAGCGTGATGCCGATATAATCTTCCTCGGCGACCTTATGGACCGCGGCCCTGCATCCAAAGAAGTCATTGCCTTTCTCAAAGACTATAATCCCGATTTTGCCAACGTGCATTTCATCATGGGGAACCATGAGGAGGTTATGCTGCAAGTCTTGAGCGGGGACACAGACGCAATGATGTCATGGTTTCAATTTGGTGGGAAGACCTGCGCCCGTAGCTACGGGGTAGAGAGCCTTGGCGCGGTCTTGATGGATCCAGACAGAGTTATATCGGATATTCAGCGCGCTGTGCCGGAGGATCACTTAGAGTTTATACGCGGGTTCAAAGACTATCATATGTTCGGTGACTTCATGTGCGTGCATGCTGGGATAAAGCCTGGTGTTGCCCTTACTGAGCAAAGCGCCGCTGATATGCGTTGGATCAGAAAACGGTTCTTGGATTATAAAAAGCCGCACCCGCATATGATTGTTCACGGACACAGCGTTGTAGAGGCCGCAGAGATATTACCAAACCGAATAGCGGTGGATACCGGCGCATGCCACGGCGGGCCTTTGACGGCCTTGGTCGTGAAAGATACATCACTATCATTTTTGCAAAGCACCGAAACCGCAGCCCCGCCCGCCTAAGGCCTAAGCTATCTACGCTTTGAGGCTGGGACATGTATTAAAACCGGTCTTTATTTGACAAGCTTTGTATCAATCACGGCGCCGAAAGTCCGAAGTGCTATCTTCATATCCAGGATCATACAGACGCGGTTTGCATAAAACGCATCATAGCGGACTTTATTACGCATGGTGATAAAGTTACGGCCATTGACTTGCGCGAGGCCAGTGATACCAGGTTTCACGTCAAAAATCTCGGCATGCTTTGAACGCTGCGCAACAACTTGATCATTGACTAAGAGCGGACGCGGTCCAATGAGGCTCATATCGCCTTTTAAAACACTCCAAAGCTGCGGGAGCTCGTCGAGGCTAGATTTGCGCAAAATGTGCCCAACCTTTGTGACGCATATATCTGTGTCCGTTGCAATCTCGCGCTGCATAACTTTGGAGCCCTGCGTCATTGTACGAAACTTAGGCATTATAAAAGGCTGCCCTTTGTAACCCGTGCGGGCAGACCAGAAAAAGATAGGCCCCTTAGACGTCAAGGCTACAGCCAAGGCTGTTAAAATAAGGATAGGCGAGAGCATCAACAATAAAGTGCCAGATATAACAATATCTTGCGCCCGTTTCACCACAGGGTAATGCGCCTGAAAACGCTGTTTTAATGTTTGTTTCATCATTTGACTCGTGGCCCGCGCCTGTCTGAACCCTAATTAACGGAGGCAGCCTATTGAAACAGCGCGTCTTATTCGTGTTAACGCACGTGCTTGCAGGTCTTCTCGCGCCCGAGCGGCGTCTTTTTCACAGCTGCCGCGCCAGTGCAAGTGTTTTGTTAACCTAGCGGCTAAAATTTTAAGGGCCACCAGCATCACATTCTTCGTGATTACCATCGCTTATATTGTGCCAATAATACATAGATTAGATATCGAATAACCGCATTCAAATTTACGATTATTATTTTAAAAGATCCCAAAGTACATTTGCCTGCTCCATTGGTTTTTCTTGGGGGTTACCAAAAGCGGCAAGCAAAATGGCCCTTACGGCTTATACACTTCAATAGAGCGCTTGATTAAAGCGTTTAAATAGGGTGTGTTCTTTAACGCCCTGTTTTCTGATAAAATGCTGTACCATTCGCCAATAAAAATCGTGTCATTTGCGTTTAGGGGCGGACCTTTATAGCTGTTACCGATAAAGGTGTTAGCAGGTATAACATGGGATAGTTGACCGGCCGCGTTTCGTACCATGATGACTGATGAGAGCTCTAAAGAGGTCATTTCATATTCGTCCTGCAAAACGTCGAGTAAAGGTGATTGATTGGGGGCCGAGATGATTTTTTCAGTTGTGTTTCGCGCCTTAACCTTAATCGATACTGGCGGAATATAGCGCTCGATTTTGACCACAGCATTTTGCAAGTACTCGCGATTATAGAGCCGCTGAATATTGACTGACAGGTCGTCCAGCGACAATCCGCGCACGATTAAGGGCCCAACCAGGTCTAGGTCGGCTTCGCCGTAATCATCGACTGTATAAATTTTGGATAGTTGCGAATGGCCAACGACCGTCACGCGAAATTGATCCCCCGCAATTAAGCTATCACGTTGTGGCGGGATATAGGTTGGGGCGCTAAAATCATCGGCGTTTTCGGTCTGCGGCTGGCTGTTAGGAATGATGCCTTCTTCGCGCATAATATCTTCAAGGCTGACCCAGCCGTCATCGCCGCCGACTTGCGCGAGCGCAGTTTGCGCGCACAGGCCAAGTGCAAGACTTGCCATCACTGCCAAGGGCCGTAATCGCATTAAATCATGCCTGTAAATGTTCTAACCATGCCTTTATGTGCCAAATTCCACTGACAATTGAAACGCAAAAGACGCGAGCAAGAGTAATAAATGCAGCGAGCCTATATTTTGGCGGCCTTAATGGCTGTTTCAATAATGCGGTCTTGTACATCGTTCTCCAGATAAGGGTGCATCGGTAGGCTAATAACGCTGTGTGATGCGTCGTCCGTTCGGGCCAAACCGTTGCCCGCCACGGGGAAATGCGCATAGGCCGTCTGTTTGTGGATTGGCTTGGGATAATAACGTGCCGTTGGGATGCCTGCTTCGCCCATCTGTGCTGCAAAACTGGCGGGGTTTTGTACTTCAATGGTAAACTGCGCCCATGTGCTTTGCCCGCCGTTTTTAACCTTTGGCACGCGCAACACGTGATCCTTTAGGCCGTCAATATAGCGGTCCGCAATGGCTTGACGGGCCTTGATTTCATCATCAAAAATCGCGAGTTTTGCGAGCAGTATCGCAGCCTGCATTGTATCGAGACGGGAGTTAAGACCAACCCGCACATTATCATATTTATCGGTGCCTTTGCCGTGAATGCGAAGGCTGTCAATTTCCGTCATCAAGGCTTCGTCATTGGTTAAAATAGCGCCCCCGTCGCCGTAACACCCCAAAGGTTTGGCTGGGAAAAAAGATGTTGTGGTGATATCCGCCCAATGCAACGGGTGATGTCCATTTAATGTCGCGCCAAATGCTTGGGCGCTATCAGAGATAAGCTTTAAGCTATGCGCGTCAGCAATGGCTTTAATTGCAGGGTAATCAGCGCATTGCCCGAATAAATCCACAGCAATGACGGCGCGCGGACGCAATACGCCGCGTGCTTTTACCTCAGATATGGCCTGTTCAAGGCTTTGGGGGCAAATGTTATAGGTCTCGCGGTCAATATCAATAAAGACAGGTGTTGCCCCGCGAATAGCCACCGCTTCGGCCGTAGCGCAATAGGTAAAGGATGGACAGAAGACTGCGTCGCCCGGGCCAATGCGCCACGCCATTAATGACAAGATTAAGGCATCAGTTCCATTGGCGCAGCCCAGCGCATATTTCGCCATACCAAAATCAGCGAGCGCTGATTCAAATGCACCCACTTCGGGACCCATCACAAACCGGCCATGGTCCAGCACCGTTGCTAATGCTGTATCAATCTCGTCTTTGATGCGCAGGCGTTGAGCCTGTAGATCGATAAATTCCAAACTCATTGTGTATCCTAAGGTGAAACGAGCGCTAATCTGCGCGCAGGCTCGTTCTCATAAAAGCGACACTAACTTTGTTCAAGTGAAAGCCCGGTCATAAAACACCCCGTAACAAGGCGTGATGTCGGGCCTTGCATTTTTGCAGGGCTTCTTTGCAGGGAAATAGACCTGGGTTTACATCTGTCTTGCATCTATTTGTGGGGGTTACGCGTAAATAAAACATATAAAAGGAGACAGATATGTCACTTACGCAAAATGACTATAATTTACCCAGCGACGCAACCATGATGATTTTGGACGATGACGGTGCATTTCGTAACCGCCTCGGTCGGGCCATGGAACAGCGCGGTTTTACCGTCACCCTCGTTGAAACTGTCGGCGAAGCTAAAAACCTTGTTACGTCTAATCCGCCGGCCTTTGCCGTACTGGATATGCGGCTAGAGGATGGTAATGGGCTTGATATTGTCGATATGCTCCACAAAACGCGCGATGATTGCCGCATGGTCTTGCTGACGGGCTATGGCAATTTAGCGACGGCTGTGTCGGCCATTAAACGCGGGGCTGTGGATTATCTCGCCAAACCCGCAGACGCCGATGATGTCTGTAAAGCGCTTCTTGCTGATAAAGGGCAGGCGCCAGAACCGCCAGAAAATCCCATGTCCGCTGATCGCGTTCGTTGGGAACACATTCAACGCGTTTATGAGCTTTGCGGAAAAAATGTATCGGAGACGGCGCGCCGCCTCAATATGCACCGCCGGACATTACAGCGTATTTTAGCGAAACGTGCGCCGCGCTAAACTCTCACAATATTGTGTTAGTTGCCACTTTTTGGCTCAAATGCATAGCCTGCTGAACGCACGGTACGGATAAGGTCTTTACCGCCATTGGATTTAAGCGCTTTGCGCAGCCGTCCAATGTGAACGTCCACCGTGCGGGCTTCGACATAAATATCGCGGCCCCAGACATTATCAAGCAGTTGTTCGCGAGAGAACACGCGGCCTGTGTGGCGCATGAAATGCTCAAGTAGGCGAAACTCTGTTGGGCCGAGATGGATTTCAGTTTCGCCGCGTTTAACGCGAAAGGCGGATACGTCAATTTCTAAATCACCATGACGTATAACCTCTTCAAGCAAGCTAGGCGAGGTCCGGCGGAGTATGGCACGCACGCGGGCCAAAAGCTCTGGCATAGAAAACGGTTTGACCATGTAATCATCAGCCCCATAATCAAGGCCTGATATTTTATCGGTCTCTTCGCCGCGTGCCGTTAGCATAATAATGGGCGTGGCGCGGGTCTCTGGCTTGCGGCGCAGACGACGGCAAACCTCTACACCAGACAGTTTTGGCATCATCCAATCTAGGACAATTAAATCTGGTGTGCGCTCAGACGCGGCAACGAGGCCCATCTCGCCGTCTTCTGCTATGCCGACGTCATAACCCTCTTTTTCAAAATTATATTGTAGAAGCGTCAGAATGGCATCTTCGTCTTCGATAATTAATACATAGGGTTTCACGGCATCTCTTGAAGGGCTAGTCTTCATCCTCTTCTTGACCGTCCAGAACAAGGTCGTCATTTGTCAATGACCGCCCGTGAACGGTGAAGTACACTATCTCGGAAATATTGGTCGCATGGTCGCCAATGCGCTCTAGGTTTTTAGCGATAAACAAAAGGCTGGTACAGGCTTTGATGTTGCGGTGATCTTCCATCATATAGGTCAGAAGTTCCCGAAACAACGACGCATAAAGCGCGTCAACATCTTGGTCATGAAGCCAGACCTGCACAGCTTTATCGGCATTCTCTGTAAACATGGCGTCAAGCGCGTCTTTGACTTGGCGTTTAACCAGCTTGCCCATGCGCGATACACCGCGGGCCAAATCAACAGCCTCAAAGGCGTTGACGTCGAGTGCGCGACGGGCGATGCCTTCGGCCAAATCGCCCATGCGTTCTAAATCATTAGTGGCGCGGATGGTGCCGATAACGCGGCGTAAATCTGTGGCAATTGGATGGCGGAGGGCCAGTAAGCGAAGCGCGTCTGCGTCAATTTCTTCTTGTAGAGTGTTGACCTCTTTATCGCGCAGAATAGTCGCTTTTGCGAGCTCTGAGTCGCGCTTTTTGACAGCGCGTATAGCGCCCCCTATCATATCTTCGACGATTGCGCCCATTTGGGACAGTGAATTGTTTAAAAGATTCAAATCGTTGTCATATGTTGGGTTTATGTGATCAGCGTGCATAGCGTATCTACCTTTATTGGGCCGCTTAGGGCGGTTTCGTGTCTATTCTATTACTGTTTTATGACACATTTATGAAATCAATTCGGCATAGATTGATTTGCTTGATTTTTCTAGCGGTGTTTATTGATCTGGTGCTGTGTCCGTTGCTGCGGGTATAATCGCGGTGAATTGAGTGCCTGTTTTAACGGGATTGTCGCCTGTTTCGGAGGCCTCTTGCACCGTGGTGTCCACCATGCCAAAAATATCCTCTTTGGGCTTGGACAACGTTTTGATATGAAGGCCGCCCCTGTGACGCATGATGATATGTTTCACAATAGCGAGACCTAGACCAGTCCCTTTTTCTCGCGATAGCCGGTCGCCCATGACACGGTAAAACCGCTCGCCAATACGGGGGAGATGATCTTTGGAAAATCCAGGCCCTTCGTCTTTGACTTGCAAGACAACATAGGGGCGCTGTGTATTGGGCGGGGCAATGATGAGACGCGTTTTCGTGCGTTCATTATCATCTGCCCGCAGCGTCAGGCTTTGTGGGCGCCATGTTTCTGACCGTGACAGCCTGACCGAAACAGTCCCGCCTTTTGGGCTCATCTTCACGGCATTGTCGATGATATTGACGCAAAGCTGCACAAGTTCGTCCTCGTGGCCGATGACCCATTGCGGGCTAAGGTCGACGGCGGCCAACGACACGCCGCGCTTTCGCGCCATTGGCGAGATGGTGTCAATGGCACGTTGCGTCGCTTGGGCAAAATCAGCTTTCCCGCTGGGTGCAATATGTTCAACCTGTTCAATTTGGCGTAAAGACAACAAGTCACTGATAAGCCGCTGCATCCGCTCGGCTTGTTCTTGCATAATACCGAGAAATTTATCGCGTGCGATAGGGTCGTCCTTGGCATGGCCGCGTAGGGTTTCAATATAACCCAGTAGCGAGGCTATCGGCGTCTTTAGCTCATGTGAGGCATTGGCCAGAAAGTCCCCTTGCATGACGGCGGCTTTTTCTGATGCGGTCTCGTCGCGAAACACCACAAGAGCATGGCGATATCGTGTGTCGTCAATGCCACTGGGCAGGATTGGGCTGGCAGATATACGCAGATGCAAATCTGTTGGTGTTTCGGAATGATAATGCACAGGATCAACAACGCGCCCCGCGTGGGCATCACTGACCACAGTCTGGATGACCATGGCGCGGGTCACCGTTGTCATGCGTTGGCCCACCTCTATTTTGCCCCATATGTCTTCTGCCGTTTGATTGGCATAGATGATCCGACCAATAGGGTTCACAATCCAGATTCCGTCCAGCAGGCTCTCTGCGATCGCGCGTTCGCCAAACATATTATCATCAGAGGCCGATATGCGGCGGCGCTCGCTTGAGCTTATAAATTCACGCCGAGGCAGGCGTCCATAGAGTTGCACTAAAAATGTAAAGGTGAGGGCGCTTATAATGGCAATGATAAAATGTGTCTCGGTAAACGCCGCCATGACGAGCATAAGCCCAAAACCAATAAGCGCGATAATCGCTCTGTCGGTCGGATCTAACCGTGGTGTCGGCTCATCGACAGGGTGAGGTGATAAAGAGGGCATATTGGATACCTCTTTGTCTGTGTCAATTTCAGGCGGTACTGGCATATAACTTTATTGGGCCTCGTGATGATAAGTCTATCTTATTTACCGCTATAATATGGTTCTGCTCCACGCCCATAGACCATAGATAGCGTCTAGCGCAATAAGGCTATAAGTGCCGCGCGACAATGTCACAAAACCGTCTTTTTTGCGTAACATAATAATAATTGGCTTCTCTGAAAATGTTGTGCGCGGCAGCACCTTACAGATATGGGCCAGTTTTGTTAAACATGACAATAATTTATCATGACCATTGTGCTTATTCATGACTATATAACCGGACGCCCAGATGAGAATAAAACCGTCTCTGTATTATCGTTTTTCGATAATTTTTATTGACATTTATAAAAATAACGGCCTAAGACAGGGAAGGGAGACAGATATGACTAAATTATTTTCGCTCACCGCCAGTGCCATGGTGTTGAGGGCTACAGCCTTAAGTGCTGTGATGTTAACGGGCTGTTCCACGCTCGATTTAAAACCGCAAAAAACCGTTGTCGCTGCGGATGTGCCTGCTGCGCCTATATCGCAGACAGGCGCTTTGCAGTGGAGCGAGGCCGCGCCAGAGGATTTACCGCGCACAGATTGGATTGCAGGCTTTAACGACAACCAGCTTACAGCCCTTGTTGATCAGGCTTTGTCGCAAAATACTGATATCCGCGTGTCAGAGGCCCGCTACCGCGCCGCACTAGCCCGTTTGGGCATTACCCAAGCTGATTTATTGCCATCGGTGACAGCGGGCGGCGGCGTAGGGCGTACTGAAAGTGGCAATGACCTTATTGGTGGGTCTAGCTCTATTTCGGCACGTGTCGATGCTAGCTGGGAATATGACCTTTGGGGCCGTATTCGCGACGGGGTTGACGCAGCTGAACTAGATGTCGCTGCCTCTGATGCTGATTATGCTGGCGCGCGCTTGGCGATTGCCGCACGGGTGACCCAAACATGGTTTGACCTGATTGAGGCGCGTCTTTTGACGGAGCTGTCAGAGCGTGAGGTTGAAACGCAAGAACGCGCATTGCGGCTCACAACGCGCCGTTTTGAAGGCGGCGTGACGGGGTCGTCTGATGTTCGGCTTGCGCGCTCATCACTCGCCAATGCCCAAGCTTTGCAATCTAGCCGTCGCCAACGCTTATCGGCGCTATCGCGTTCGCTCGAAGTCCTGCTCCGCGAATACCCTGACGAAAGCTTAACCGCTGCAGCTGACCTGCCGCCACTTCCGCTACTTAGCGGCGCGGGAACGCCAGCCTTTGTGCTGCGTCATCGCCCGGATTTGCTTGCTGCGGAACGCCGTATGCGTGCGGCAGGGTTGAATGTGGATGTGGCCCGCAAGGCGCTTTTGCCTAGCCTAACGTTGTCGGGCAATATCACTGATAACGCATCTGCCTTAAATAATATCTTTGATATCGACTCACTGGTTGCCAGCCTAACAGCAGGACTGACTGCGCCAATTTTTCAAGGCGGCCGCATCAAAGCCAATATTGAACAACAAGACCAAATTCTGCGCCAGCAACTCGAAGGTTATACGGGCGCTGTACTGACCGCTTACCTAGAGGTAGAAAACGCCCTTGACGCCGAAGACCGGCTTGAGGAACGCGAAGTGGCGTTGCGCACATCGCTTGAAGAAGCGGTAGAAGCCGAACGCCGCTTGGAATTGCGCTACACAGAAGGCCTTGCCAGCATCCTGCAATTACTGGACAGTCAATCACGCCGCCTTAGCGCTGAGAGCCAACTGATCAGTGCGCGTAAAGAGCGTCTTTCTAATCGTGTTCGTCTTCATGTCGCCTTGGGCGGCGGTGATATCACCAATAATGGTAATTTAAGCCCTCAACTGGCTGAAAATGAGGTCAATTTTGCGTCTTTGCAGCCATAGCTGTTATAAAGACCAAGACGTGGGCTTAAATTAAGCGTATGATTTACAGGGACGCCTCTATTCGGGTGTCCCACGCATAAAGGACTGCTCTTATGAGTCAGAACAAAAACTACATCCCCCAAAACAGTGTTGCGGCGCAAGATGCTGTTGGCAGCCCGACGCGAAAGCTTGTCGTGGTTGGAGTTATTTTTGCGATTATCCTTTTTGCTGGGTTATTACTGTTTTTAATGGCAGCCGGTAAATCACCGCCCGAAGCCAAAAAACGCCGTGACCCGTCGCTCGCGATTATGGCGCAGCAAGCCTATTCAGATACCGTTGTCTTGGACGCGTTGGTGCAAGGACAATCGCGCCCTCGGACCGAAGTTGACCTCACGCCGCAAGTGGGCGGCAAAGTTGTTTATGTGTCCGATCAATTTGTGGCAGGCGGTCAATTTAAAACAGGCGATATCTTGTTAAAAATTGAAGAGGCAGATTTTCAAGTCGCCGTGTTACGGGCGCAAGCTGGCATAGCTCGCGCTGAACAGCTTGTCATTCGTGAAAAAGCCGAAGGTGAAATTGCGCGCCAGGATTGGGCGGATTTAGGGCGCGGGGGTGAACCGTCACCGTTGACCCTGCGCAAGCCGCAACTCGCCGAAGCTGAAGCCAATTTATTATCCGCGCAAGCTGATTTAAATAATGCAAAATTACAGCTGTCGCGCGCTACAATTCGCGCGCCGTTCAATGGTCGCATTCGTGAGCGCTTTGCTGATGTTGGTCAATTTGTTGGGCCTGGCACACGGCTGGCCCGCGTGTTTTCAACAGAGGCGGTTGAAATTCCTTTGTCGCTAAATGACGCGGACCTAACCCGCGTTGATATTCCGCTCTCTATGGCTGTCACAGATAGGTCTAAGGCGACGGACGTTATTTTGTCAGCCGTGATCGCGGGCAAAAAACAAATTTGGAATGGTAAAATTGTGCGTACAGACGGAACTTTTGATCCGCAAACACGCACGTTGTCGGCCATTGTCGAAGTGCTAGACCCTTACGGCAAAGGCGCGTCAGAAGACGGCACGCCGCTGCCCCCTGGCTTATTTGTTGATGCTGATATTATTGGCCGCACGCTGGAAAGCGCCATTGTTATTCCGCGCGACGCGCTTCGTCCCGAAGACAAAGTCTATGTTGTCGATGACAAAGGTAAAGCTGAAAGCCGCGACGCAGTGGTGTACGACACCAACGCACAGCGCGCGGTTTTGAAATCAGGTGTGGAGCCCGGCGAATACGTCATTGTCTCGCCGTTAGAAAAATCGCAACTCACGCTATCTTTTAAGGTGCTGGATGCCAATGATCCAACCGTTGTCCTCATAGAGCCGCCTAAACCTGACTGGGTTAAAAAAGCTGAAGCCGAAGAGGCAGCCAAACCGGATGACAAAGAAGAAAAGCGCGGCCTTTTTGGGCGTAAAAAGAAAGACGACACTAAAGTCGATGAAAAAAGTGACAAAAAGCCAGGCGAGGGCACTGCGACATCAGATAATCCGCCAGGTGGAGGGAACTAACGATGAAGCGATTTCTTGGATGGTGGGTTAAAAACGCAATTGCGGCTAATCTTTTGATGGTCGCAATTATCCTTATGGGGATATACGGCTTTTTCAAATTAGAGCGTGAATTTGTTCCTGCGCCAAAGGTTACAACGATTAGCGTATCAGGCGTCTGGCTCGGCGCGTCGCCCAATGACATCCAAGAACAAATCATCTCGCGTATTGAGCAGGCGATTGAAGGCATTGACGGCATCGACTATATCGAAGCCAACGCCCGCGAAGGTAGCGGCTCTGTGACTATTCAGACGCTTGTGACATCTGATTTTGACCGAATTTTAGACCAAGTTAAATCCCGTGTTGATGGCATCAATAATCTGCCACCAGACGCCTTTCGCCTGAACACACGGCGCGGCGACATTGAAATTGATTATCTCTATCTTGCGCTTTACGGGCAGGATGATGTTGACCGCAAAGAACTGCAACGCCTTGCCATAGATATCACGCGCGAAATGGCCAAGCTGCCCGGCGGTGAGCTAACGCAGATGATTACCAAATTGGAAGAAGAGATCACAATTGAGATTTCTGAAAACGATTTGCGCCGCTTTAATCTGACCTTCTCCCAAGTCGCTCAAGCTATTTCTGGCACGTCGCTCAACGCATCAGCGGGCGAAGTGCGCACATCGACGGGCTCCCTGCAACTTCGCACGCGTAATCAGGCCGTATCCAAGGCGGAATTTGAAGATATTATCATTCGTCAATCGGCCTCTGGCGGCACAGTGCGGGTCAAAGATATCGCACGGGTTATTGACGGTTTTGAAGATTTTGATTTCAAGTCTGAATATAAAGGTAAGCCCGCCATGTTTATGCGCGTGTTGTCACCTGAAAAAAGCAACATCACAAAGACGGGCCGTATTTTTGAAGAGTTTGTAAAAGAGCGTAATGAGACGCTCCCCCCTGGAATTACCTTAGAGGTTTGGGCCAATATGGCCGACGGTTTTGGTGGTATGATGAACTTGATTTTCACCAACGCCCTTATGGGTATGGTGCTGGTCCTTATTTTTCTGTGCCTCTTTCTGCGGCCTGTCGTAGCCGTTTGGGTGAGTGTCGGAATTCTCATTGCCTTTATGGGGGCTTTGGCCATCGCACCGGCCATGGGCATTAGCTTTAATATTTTCTCTGTCTTTGCCTTCTTATTAGTTATTGGGATTATTGTGGATGACGCGATTGTTGTGGGTGAAAGCGTTCACTTGCATGTGGAAAATGGTGTCACGGGAGAACGCGGGGCGATTGCGGGGGCATCTATGGTCGCCAAGCCCGTCTTCTTCGCGGTCCTAACGACCATGCTGGCGTTCTCGCCTTTTGCTATGTTGACCGTTTCGCAAGTCACAATCACATCGCAAATTACATTTGTTGTGGTTGCGGCTTTGCTGTTCTCTTTGATTGAGTCCTTCTTAATTTTGCCAGCACATTTGCGCCATTTAAAACCGATCAAAAAGGGCTCTGAAAATTTCCTAATCCGGACACAAGAGCGGATATCCCAAAGCCTTGTTAACTTTGCTAGCAATGTATTCAGGCCTGTGGCGGCGTTTTGTATCAAATGGCGTTATGCGACCTTCACAAGCTTCATCGCGCTATTTGTATTGGCCTTTGGCGCAGCGAAATTTGGTTACGCAAAATATTCGCCTGACGGTAATGTTAGTGGCGATATGATGCAGGTCAACATTCGCTTCCCCGAAGGCACCTCCTATAATCGTCTCTTGCAAGTGCAAAACCAAATGTCAGAGGCAATTGAACGCTTAAACGAAAATGGCAAGCAGGATTTTGGCGTTGATTATACCATCATTCCGTCCCCGGGCAGCTTTATTGCGGGGAATAGATTACAGGCGTTTTTAGGTCTTGCACCACTCGAAAAACGCGACACGGTCAGCAATACTGATATTGAACAGGCGTTTGAAAAATACCTCGGTGAAATTCCTGATGCTTACCGCGTGTCAATTAATGCAGGGGGTGGCGGTAATAATAATCGTGGTCTTTTCTTTGGGGTTGCAGCGAAAAACCCAACCACGCTTGAGGCTGCCATCAAGGATTTGAAAACGCAATTCGATAGCTATAGTGGCGTCGCTCGCACATGGGATAATTTTGAAAGCAGCGCGCAGGAAATGCGTTTTCAACTTAAACCAGGCGCTCAGGCCTTGGGCATTACATTGGCGGATGTATCCCGCCAGGTGCGCGAAGCGTTTTTTGGCCGCGAAGTACAGCGCTTGCCGCGTAACGGTGAAGATGTGCGTGTGGTTGTGCGCTATCCCGAAGCCGCGCGCGACTCGATTGACACGCTGAAAAACCTGCGCATTCGTGGGGCAGGCGGTGTTGAAGTTCCTCTCTTTGAAGTGGCCGATGTCAGCTTCGGCCCTGGTGTGTCGCGGGTCAACCGTCGCGACCGTAAACAAGTCGCCTACACCGGTGCCGTAGTTATCGGCGAGGCCGATGTGCGCCAAGAAATTATGGATGACTTAGAAGCAAACTTTCTACCGGAATGGAATATTAAATATCCTGATGCCGAACGCATATTGGTTGGCGTAGACGAAGAGCAACAACGTCAAATGCGCGAATTGATGTTCTTTGGGTTATTCGTTTTGGCGGTGACCTATATGATCCTTGCCATTGCGTTTAAATCCTATTCTCAGCCTCTCTTAATTCTGGTCGCCATTCCTTTTGCCTATGTCGGCATGGTGGTCGGGGCGTTGGTCACGGGGATTCCAATGTCATTCATGTCTATCTTTGGCTTCTTTGCGGCGGCGGGTGTGGCAATTAATGACAATCTGGTTTTAATTGATTATGTAAACCGCCTCCGTGCGCGCGGTATTGGCGCGTATCAGTCGATTGTCGATGCCTGTGTATCGCGCTTTCGCCCCATTCTACTCACCTCATTGACGACCTTTGTCGGTATCTTGCCCATGCTGGCGGAAAACTCTGCCCAAGCGGAATTTTTAAAACCGCTTGTGGTGGCTTTGGCCTTTGGTGTTTTGTTTGACTTCTTCCTAACGTTATTCCTTGTACCTGCGATGTTTGCCATGGGCATTGATATATCGCGCGGATGGAAAGGCATTTGGACAGGGGTGAAGCAACCGCCGCTCGGCAGCACCTATGACCCCAATGTTCAACTGGCCTTGGAAGATTTGGAATTGGCAGATAAGGCCGATCTTGGAGCTGGAACGCCTGTTCCTGCTGAATAACAAACCTATAATTATAACCCCTATGGAGTATCCGTATGACGTTTAAATCCGCCCTTATGACGCGTGTCTTTGCGCCAAGCCTTCTTGGCCTAACCTTGGCCTTAGCGGGCTGTAATGTAACAGAGCCAAACTCTGACACTAACGGCTCTATTGCCGCGCCTGCACAAAAACCTGTTTTAGGCTCCTTTGGGGTTGAGTTGTCCAATATCGACGAGTCTGTGAAGCCCGGCGATAATTTCTTTAAATACGTCAATGGGGCATGGTTGGAAAATACGGAAATTCCAGCGGATAAATCACGATATGGCGCCTTTACGCAATTGCGTGATCTCTCTGATGACCGCGTCAAAGTTATTATTGAAGAGGCTGCCGCAAAAGACGCCCCTATGGGGTCAGAGGAACAAAAAATCGGTGATTTCTACGCGGCCTTTATGGATACCGACGCAATTGAAGCCGCTGGCCTGACGCCTGTGAAAGCCGACATTGCCCGCATCCGTGCCGTGAGCACCCATGAAGATGCTGCGGCTTTGATGGGCGACCCATCCATGAGCGTTCGTGCCCCCGTCGGCGGATGGGTTGATGTCGATGTGAAGGATATTGAAAACTACATTTTTTATATGACGCAATCCGGTCTCGGTATGCCCAATAAGAATTATTATCTTGATGACGACGATAAATCGGTTGAGCTTCGCGCCGCTTATGTCACCTATTTGACAACTATGTTGCGCGAAGCTGGTCTGGATAATCCTGAGGCCCGTGCGAAAAAAGTCATGGCCTTTGAAACCGAAATGGCAGGGTCGCATTGGACACCTACGAAGCGTCGTGACCGTAGCTTGACCTATAATAAAATGAGCCTAGATGAGCTTAAATCCTATGCCCCTGGTTTCCCATGGGAGTCTATGCTGTCGGCGTCAAATCTGTCAGATCAGGACACATTTATTATTCGTGAAAATGACGCCATTCAAGGCTTGGCCGCGACATTTGCCAAGACGGATATGGACACAATCCGCGATTATATGACGGCGGGTTACCTCGGCAGTATGTCGGCCTATCTGCCCGCATCCATTGATAATGCTCGCTTTGATTTTTACGGCAAAGCGCTCAGCGGCACAACAGAACAACGGGAGCGTTGGAAACGTGCGGTCAGCCAAATTGACGGCACGATGGGCGAAATGGTTGGCAAGGTTTACGTCAAAAAACACTTCCCACCAGAAAGCAAACGTCAGATGGACGCATTGATTGAAAACCTGCGCGCGTCATTTGAAGAGGGTCTGAAAAACCTAGACTGGATGGGCGAAGAGACAAAGGTCGAAGCGCTGGATAAGCTCGCGAAGTTTAACCCAAAAATTGGCTATCCCGAAGAATGGACTGATTACTCAGCTCTGAAAGTGGACCGTAGTGACCTTATTGGCACGGTAAAATCAGCTAATGCATGGTCGTGGAACGAAGATATTTCCAAACTTGGCGGGCCGATTGATCGCGGCGAATGGGGCATGAACCCGCAAACGGTTAACGCCTATTACCGTCCGTCACTAAACGAAATTGTGTTCCCAGCTGCGATTTTGCAAGCGCCGTTCTTTGACCCCAACGCTGACCCTGCTGTGAACTACGGCGGTATCGGCGCGGTTATTGGTCATGAGATGGGCCACGGCTTTGATGACCAAGGCCGTAAAACTGACGGTAACGGCGAACAACGTGATTGGTGGTCAGAATCAGACGGCTCAGCCTTCAAAGAGCGCTCTGATGCGCTTGTTGCGCAATATGACGCGTTCGAGCCGCTGCCCGGTGAAAACCTTAATGGACGTTTGTCCTTGGGTGAAAACATCGGTGACTTAACCGGTGTGACAATGGCCTATAAAGCCTATCAAAAATCACTCGGTGGAAAGCCTGCTCCTGTGATTGACGGCTTGACGGGGGATCAACGTTTCTTCCTCGCTTACGCGCAAATCTGGCGCATTAAATTCCGTGATGAAGCCATGCGCGCGCAAATTAAAAATGGCCCGCATAGCCCGGGTGAGTTTCGTGCCAATGGTATCGTACGCAATATTGATGCGTGGTATGAGGCGTTTAATATACAACCCGGCGACGCCCTTTATGTTGCCCCAGAGAACCGCGTCAAAATCTGGTAAAATTATAAGCCTCGCCAATCACGGCGGGGCTTTTTTGCGCAAACTGTTGGAAGGCCGCTAGCGTATAGCGTTGTCTTTGGCCTTGCAGTTTGGATAGACCTGGCCATTGATCACCATTGTTGCGCTGTCCGCTTTGCTCCAAAATATGACGCTATCTGTATCAGCCTTGCGTTCATATTTTTGGCCTGACGCGGCAGCTACGCGGGGCAAGTTATAAGATTGTCCGTTCACCCCAATATCGACAAAGCCGTCATAAAAATTGGCTTTCACCTGGGTCTTACCGCATATGTAAATCACTGTTTTGTTAAACACTGGGGCGGCAGTCACACGGTCGTCTTGAGTGTCACTTTGTGCATTTTGACTGCATGATACAGTACTGAAAGCTAAGACTGTTGAACAGGCGGTAATAAATAAACGACGCATGGCGTATCCTTTGTGTTGGATAACCCTATCATATTCTACTGCGCGTTGCTTGCTCTTACGCAGTTGCGTCCTTCTATCCCGCGCGACCTGTTGTTTTGACGGCGTCTATCATGGCTCTCGCTCGTCCTGATAGTGTGTCCTCACAAGCTGCGATTTGTGTATAGCGCCGCCGTAATTTTCCGGGAATATCAGCCATGGCTTTCTCGCCAAATTTCTCGGCCGCGCCGTAAATATTGGATAGCGCCGCAGCGGGGCCTTTTACGGCAATAAAACCACTATGCACATTAAGATTTTCTGTGGCATAGTAGCGTTTATAGCCCTCAATCCCCGCACCGAGGTCGATACGCGAATATCCCAAATTATCCGCCGCATCGATAACCCCCTCTAGCAATTGTATACCAGGTGACAGATTTGATAACTCACTGTCATAGGCCACAATCCAGCTATGAAAGGTTGGACCGTCCGATAGCCCTAAATCAATGGCGGCTAAGCGGTCACCGAAATAAAGCGCATGCATATCACACCGCAGGGCCGCGTCCTTATCGGTTAAGCCAGCCGTCCAGAGCGTCTCTAATAACGGCAGCGTCCATTTCGCGCAGAGCACATCATATTTACCCGTTTCTTCAAACTTGCGGCGTTTCCAGCGCATCAAGGTGTTAAATACATCGCGGTCATTTGATTGGTAAACAAAACGGCGCTTACCGTGATCAGATTCGGTATTACGGATGCGGCGGCGTAAAGACTTAAGACTGCGGCGGTAACTGCCGTCTTGGGCGTCGCGCCACGATTGTCCACCAGCGGGCATATGGATCATCGCAACAGGATCATCAGCGAGGCTATGACGGCGCGCCAGATCATTATCCACCATAGCTGTAAAATGAAAGGCCCCAATGCCTGCACGGCGTAAGATATCTTCAAAATCCAAATCGGTATGTGCTGCTGATATAAAGCCCTGATAATCACTCATCGGGGCGCCCAAGGGGGCCGTAAATTTTCCGCTGCCTTGAATGGGTAAAAAGGCCACTGCGCGGTCTTTTTCACGCGCAATAATAACACGCGCATCATCACGTAACGCCCCTAAATATTGGGTGTAATTGACATGAAAATAAGGACTATAGAGCGCAGGGTTATGCGCGCGCATATGCTCCCAAGCCGCTATATCAACGGCGGACAGCGCGTCAGGGCGAATTATGTCAACGGTCATCGCACGCATAGGAGGCCTAAATTCACAAAGTTGAGATTAGACTACCAAAATTTGGTTATAGACGAATTAAGGCGTCTATTATTATTTAGCCAAAGTTGTTTCAGCCTAAGACGTATAATTTTTGTTTACGCCCGCCCCTTTTTTCGACCATGATACAGTATGAACGACACACATTTACCAGATAGCAAGGTCTCGCAAACGGTGACAACGCTGCATCAACCCGGCTTTGATCACGACCATGACCATAGCCATGACCACACGAAAAACAGTTCTCAAGGCCGACTGGCCCTGGCGGCTGTCATCACGGGCATATTTATGGTGGTCGAAATTATTGGCGGGCTTATCTCTGGCTCGCTCGCGCTTTTGGCTGATGCGGGTCATATGATGACAGATTTTGCTGCGCTTAGCCTCGCTTGGGCTGGCTTTGCAATCAGCCGCCGTCCAGCTACGTGGCAATATACCTTTGGCTATGCGCGGTTTCAAACGCTTACGGCGTTTCTTAACGGACTGACATTGGTTGGCGTGGCTATTTGGATTGTGTTTGAAGCATACCACCGCATTCAAGATCCGTCAGAGGTTCTAGCAGGCCCGATGTTATATGTGGCCATAGCGGGATTGGTTGTGAACCTACTGGTATTTTGGATTTTAACGCGTCCCAATAAAAACGACGCAGGGCACCATGAAAATTTAAACATGCGCGGCGCCGTGCTACATGTGC
The DNA here is from genome assembly GCF_041429785.1 of Fretibacter rubidus. Taxonomy (GTDB): domain Bacteria; phylum Pseudomonadota; class Alphaproteobacteria; order Caulobacterales; family Maricaulaceae; genus Fretibacter; species Fretibacter rubidus. Next base: position 3,041,451 of record NZ_CP163423.1, on the reverse strand, counting down.
TGGGCGATTTGCTCGGCTCTGTTGCGGCGATTGTTGCTGCGGGGATGATAATGGCGACAGGCTGGATGCCGATTGATCCAATTCTATCTGTCTTGGTTGCGCTGCTTATTTTAAAAAGTGCATGGATGCTTATCCGTGAAAGTGCGCATGTGCTATTGCAAGGCGCCCCCAAAGACCTCGACAGGCGTCGTATTACAAAGACGCTCGAGGACTGCATCCCGGGGCTTATCTCGGTTGAAAACTTTCATATCTGGACACTTAACGCTGACCGCCCGCTGGTCAGTCTCCAAGCTTATATAAAGCGCGGCGTGAGCATTGAGGAGGTCAGCGTTCAGATTAAGGCCGCATTGTTTGAGGATTACGGTATTGATCACGCGACTATTGATGTGATGTATCCGCTGAAGGCACCGATATTAGAAACGCCTTAACGGCAGGACGTACTGGGTCCCATATCGACATGAAAATGATCTTTATGGGCAGCGTTGAAATCCGGGCTGAGCGTAACGCGGAAAATATCACAGGCGGAATCGCGGACAGCCCGCAGGAACTTGCGGCGGTCTTTATCCCCGTCCCAATCTTTCAGAACGGAGATAACGCGCCCGTCTGATAACATAAATCCCGTGACATCAAAGGCATTGGCAAAGGCATGTTCAGACCATGCGCCTGACCCATTGCCGCGTTGTCGGCGACAGCTATAGGTTCCTGCATGGACGATTTTTGACAAATCAGCGCCGAGATATTTTTGTGCGTGAGTGTCAATTTCTCGGCTCCAGATATAACTGCCCAGGCTAAGCGGGCATTGCATCGTGGCCTCGCCAGGTGATAGCGGCACCGCGCCCGACCCGTAATGCACGCGCGCAACGCCCCAGCCGCAGGGGCTATCTTTGACATTTTTTGGATCAGCCGGAACGGAGGATAAATCTTGCGCGGCAAGGGCCAGATTAACGCATGTCTGGCTGGGCGACAATTGCACACGAAAGAGCTGTGTTTTCGTCGCTAGCCCAACAGGACGGTCTGCATCCAATGCGCGCCACGGCAGATGCTGATGCGGAACCGCTTTATCAATACCCCAGCCAATCCCGCCGATAAGAGACAGAAAAACTAGGATTTTAAAAAGTGGGACGTAACGTTTTATATGACGTTTTGCGCCGTGTTTACGACTCGCGCGGCGCAATCTGGCGCGCCTTTTTATACGCTCCCAATTCACAGCGTTAATTCACGATGCAGATAACCTGCGCAATACGGCGGTCACGGCGGTAACGGTCGGCTTCTAATCCGTAAGTCGCATTGGTAATGGGGATGGCTGTGGCCTTAACACCTTCTGGAATAATGCCTTGTAGCGATATTGGAGCCACAGTGTAAACACGGCCACGGCGCGGGCTTTCCGCGGCAACAATACCAATGATTTCACCGTCATTATCCAAAACAGGCCCACCGCTCATACCGCCGATAGAGCCGCGCAAGCCGCGTGTACGCCCGACTTCGGTCCAGGCCAAAATTGCTTCTTCTGTCTGGTAGCGTCCACGCACAAGCAGTCTGTGACGCCCTAAAAGCTCGCCAATCACCTCACCAGGGCGTCCTTGCGGGAACCCCATAAGATAGGCGTGCTCTCCGATTTGGCGGCGGGAGTATAAGTCACTGGCAAGCGGGTCACGTTTCCATTTTGTCCGCAGTACACCAATGTCTGCGTTTTTTGAAATCGCCGCATCCGCGCGCAGTGTTTTACCGCCACCCAAATTAAGACCGACACTATCACAGCCGTCAATGACGTGGCGTGCGGTCAACCATGTCCCTTTATCATCCACAGCAAAGGCTGTGCCGATACCCGAACTTGGCGCGTCCATTTCAACAAGAACAGTTGTGTCACGCGGGCTTTGTCCTGGTAGCATCGGCCCCAGCTCTGGCGGCGGGGTCGAGGCGTCAAATTCAGGGGCACTACGTGATGCGTTCACATAGATTAAAAACACGATTAGGAAATAAATAGACCAATCGGGAATACGAAAGCGCATCGCCTAGCCCACAATCGCAACGGCCAACATAATAGACCCTGCGATTTTAAAGGCGGCTAACACAGTGGCCGCAGGGACTTCGCCGGCTTCGATGCGCTCGGGCATACCGCGGAACAGCGCGTCCGTCATACGGAATAAAAATAACTGCAAAAACAGGCTGACCGTACCCCATAGCGCAACATCAAACAGGCCTATTTTATTGACTAGACAGGCGGCTAACGGCAGGGCCAAACTAATGACTAGCGCCGAAAACGAAACGGCGGCGGCCATATTGCCGTCTTGGACAAGCTTAAGCTCTTTATGCGGGGTTAGCCATGTGTAAATCACAATCCCAACAAGGTAGATGACTGTGACAACCAGAAGGTAGAAAATCAGCCAAGGGAAACCTTGGGCGAGGCTATTGAGTGCGGGTTCCATATATTTATCCGGATAATTAGCGTTTCCGTCGGCCCCACACCCAACGATTTAGTTAAAAATGATTATGGTCTGAAATCAAGCCCATAATGCGGCGACGTGATTTTATTTCAAACTATACCCTGTGAGATTATCAACATTACACTTTATTCTTTGAGGGGGGATGCATCTGTAATCGCCTCGCTTTGCGCGGCTTTTTCTAAAGCGCGTCTTTCGCTGGCGCGCATCTTTTCAGACTCGGATTTCAATTGTCCGCAGGCGGCCAAGATATCACGGCCACGGGGGGTGCGGATGGGCGCGGCGAGCCCTGATTTATTCACAATAACGCCGAAGCGTTCAATCGTTTCCCAATCAGAGCATTCATATTCACTGCCAGGCCACGGATTAAACGGGATCAGGTTCACTTTGGCAGGAATGCCTTGCAGCAAAGTAATTAATTCTCGCGCATGTTTCGGGCTGTCGTTAATGCCTTTTAGCATTACATATTCAAACGTAATGCGCCGCGCGTTAGACAGCCCCGGATAATCACGGCAGGCCTGCATGAGTTCCGCGAGTGGATATTTGCGGTTAATTGGCATGATTTTTTCGCGCAAAGCATCATTAGCTGCGTGAAGCGATATGGCGAGCATCGCCCCGGTGCGCCGTCCGACATGGGCGATTTCAGGTACAACGCCCGATGTGGAGACGGTCACCCGCCGCCGTCCAATGGACAGGCCTGTTTCATTGGACATAATGTCAACGGCTTGGCAAACCTGCTCTGTATTATAAAGTGGTTCGCCCATGCCCATAAAGACGATGTTCGTCAGCTTGCGGTTTTCCTGCTGCGTTGGCCATTCATCCAAATCATCGCGGGCAATGATAATTTGTAGGATAATTTCGCGCGCTGTGAGGTTCCGCACAAGGCGCTGTGTGCCTGTGTGACAAAACGTACAAGTTAGCGTGCAACCGACTTGAGAAGAGACGCAAAGCGCTCCCGTCTTTGATACATCAGGAATAAAGACACTCTCAACCTCTATGCCAGGGGCCATACGAATAAGGTATTTGCGGGTTCCGTCGACACTGACTTGACGCTCAATAATCTCGGGGCGCTCAAGGCTGAAATGTTGCGCGAGTTTGGCCTGCATGGGTTTGGCGATATTGGTCATGGCGGAAAAATCACGCACGCCGTGATGATACATCCATTGGAAAATTTGACTGGCACGCATGCGCTGCTTTTTTGGCTCAACACCAATGTCAGCCATTGCGTCTTGCAGCTCTTTTTTGCTAAAGCCCAAAATGTTGACGCGGCTATCCTGTGGGGCTGGTGTGGCCCCTGCGGTAAAGTCTGTTGTCTGTAAAAGCGTCGTTGGCATAGGAGCTCATATCACGCATTAAAGTCGCCCGATAGAGCGCTTAGGCAGCGGCGTTATGTGACTTTATTCCCGATAGTATAAGCTCATGTGCCTTCTCGCGCGAGTCCCAACCAAGAACCTTGACCCATTTCTCTTTTTCCAAATCTTTGTAATGGGCAAAGAAATGCGGGATGCGGTCTTGTAGGACTTGCGGCAAATCTGTGTAGTTTTGAATTTTGTCATAATAAGGCGTAAGCTTTTGATGCGGCACAGCCACAATCTTCTCGTCTATGCCGGCTTCATCTTCCATCATTAAAACGCCGACGGGCCGCGCGCGTATAACAGCGCCCGGGACAAGGGCACGCTGCCCGACCACCAAGACATCTGTGGGGTCACCGTCATCTGACAAAGTATGGGGAATAAACCCGTAATTACACGGATAGCGCATGGAGGTATAAAGGAAACGATCTACGAACATCGCGCCAGAGGCCTTGTCCATTTCATATTTAATCGGCTCCCCCCCTAAGGGGACTTCAATAATGACATTAACATCTTCCGGCGGGTTCTCACCAGCGGGGATTTTGGACATATCCATAGGAGCCTCTAGCGTAGCATTATTTTTCGCGCGTTTAGCGTTCTCGCAGCGTGATAGCAAGGGTGTTATCAACCCCTTTTCATGGGCAATCAATCGATATGACATCATAAAAAAGGCTGCCGATTGGCAGCCTTTGAAAACCAATTTACTCTGCTTATCGCGATAAACGGACCGTTTGTAAATTCCGGCCAATATCCTCAAAAGCTTTTTTCAACTGTTTCTTGTTTTTCGCTTTAAAGGCAGATGCTGGATTACTGGCACATGACTCAAGGGTATCGTAAATCTTTTTAGATGCGCCAGGCAATTTATAGGCCACTGTGTAGACTGCAATACCGTCGGCTTTGATGTTGTCGCAAATCCCGATGATACGATCTGTCGCCTCATCATTGGCCGTCACATTTGAGGGGCCATATGGATAATGATATGTTTTTTCCGTTCCGCCAAAGCGAGCAGTCTGGGTCATTGTGTTGGCACCATCCGTCATCAAAACCACGGCCTTTACCGCATCAGCAGAGGAGCTTGACGCCTCTGTAAAGGGGGCGTTAGGCGTTAATGTGCGCCATCCCCAGATAAGTCCTGATGGAATATATGTGCTACCCGAGGCGGTCAGGCTGTCAATTTTTGTGTCAACAACACTAAGGTCAGTTTCAAGGGGGAGTATTTCTTCTCCGCAAAACTCATTCATCGCGCCGCCAATACGGTTTCCTGCTCCCGCATCGGCCAGTAGATTATCTGGCGCGTCACGTGATCCCGCGCAGCCGTTCCAAGTAATGGTTGGTGCAGGTGGGCAAATTGTGTTTCCAGTCGGCGTCCATGTTTCACCGCTGCATGTACTTATAGTGGCCTGATACGGAACGCCATCAGAATACCGTGTTTCTTGATGGGTCGTGCATCCTGAATTGCTGTAAGTTGTTTCCGCGTAGCATGCGGGTGCTGGCCCTGATGTGCCGTCTGCGGGGACGTTCATCCATGATGCATTGCGGCGAGACATGCCAATATTAACGTAATTACTAAACGGAACAACGGAAATGCGGCTGTTGGGATTTTTGAAATCTCTGACGATTTGCACCAAAGCTTTGGCTGAATCTTGCAAATCCGACATATTAGATCCACTCATAGACCCGGTCCTGTCTAAAACCATGGCGATATTAAGCGGCATTTCTTGGGCAATAGGCGCGGCAGATTTGACTTCGACTTTGAAATCTTTTTTACCAAACATGCCCAAAATCATTGGGCTATATTTTGTGCTTGCTGTTGCTGAAATTTCATCATTCACAACGCTCACATTGGTTTTCATTGTCCAGCCATGGGTGTTGTTTTGCTTAATCGTTTGCTTGACGATTTTTTTAAGCTTTGTTGGGTTTGTTTCACCTGATGAAGCCGCAGCTAATACAGCACCGTCCAAGCTATCTTGAAGACCGCGACTTTGTTTGGTCAGTCCCGCTGTATCCACAGCAATGCCAATACCCATAATCAATAATGATGAGACGAAAATCGCCATTGTGGCGAAATTGCCATCCTCAGAACGCTTATAGTTAAGCATTGTCGTTTTCAGTAAATTTAGCTTTGCCATGATAGCCCCACGCTTTGGATTTATAAAAACGTATAGGGATTATTCCTTTCTATTCCGTCAGCGAACACAGTTAATAAAGCCTTCCTAAGACGAAGTTCCCGCCCTAAAAGAGAGCTATGAACCAAACATTGACTATCGCCCTACCGCAACTTGCTCCCGCTTGGATGAACAGGCAGTTGGGTCTGAAAAAAGTTATTGAAACAATCCAAACCGCAGCCAGAAACAAGGCCGATTTGATTGTTTTTTCAGAAGGCTTTGTGCCTGGTTACCCATTTTGGGTGGAAGCGACAGGCGGCGCAGCCTTTGATGACCCGCGTCAAAAAGATTTATTTGCGCTCTATTCTGATCAGGCCATTGTGGTAGAGCGCGGGGATTTAGATGATGTCTGCACCGCCCTTAAACAGGCGAGCATGGCGTGCTATTTGGGCGTCATTGAGCGTGCCTCTGATCGCAGTGGCCATTCGCTTTATTGCAGTTATATTTACATTGATGCGGGCGGCGTTATCCAGTCTTGTCACCGCAAATTACAGCCGACTTATGAAGAACGCCTCGTTTGGTCACCCGGTGACGGTGCGGGCCTGGTCACGCATAAATTGGGTGCGTTTACTGTGGGCGGGCTAAATTGTTGGGAAAACTGGATGCCACTCTCTCGCGCGGCCCTTTATGCGCAAGGCGAAGATCTCCATATTAGCTGCTGGCCCGGCAATGACCGTAATACTCATGATCTAATGCCCGTTTTAGCAAAAGAAGGACGCAGCTATTGCGTGGGGGTATCCGCTATTTTCAGGGCTGATGATGTGCCCGATGATATGCCATATGCGGCGCAAATAAAGGCGGGATTATCCGATATGCCGGCTAATGGTGGATCCTGTATCGCTGCGCCAGACGGGTCTTGGGTGCTGCCGCCACTCGTGGGCGAGACAGCTATTCGATATGCAGAATTAGACCCTGCCTTTGTCCGGCGAGAGCGTCAAAATTTCGATCCCAGCGGACATTATTCGCGCCCCGATGTTACTCGGCTTGTGGTGAACCGGACACGGCAGAGCCTTGTGAGCTTTGAGGACGAATAGCATTCGTCGCCTGCCAGTCCTGTAAGTCGGTCAACTTTTTTGAAAGCCCTTCGGATAGAGCGTCTAATTTTTCTTTGCGGTGGTTAGTAATTAGGCGTGTTTGCTCGCCCGTATTGGCTTCAAACGCCATCCAATTTTGACCCTGATATTGCGGCCAGTCTATGAGCGCTGTGCCGTTGGGATTGCCTGTCTTGGCAAAATCTGTCCAATAATCGACCATAACCGCGGTCAGTGCCTCATCTTCATCTGATAGCCCTAAAATCGGCTCGTGACTATCAAAGACAAATGGCAGTTCCGCCGCGTGATAAGCCCCAATCGTTTGACTATCCGATGGCGGCACTCGGTTAAATGTATAAAGCCAAGCAGGCTGCGCGTTGCGTTCTGATATTTGCGCCACGTAGCGCACATTGACGCCAAAAATCTCGTCTCCCATCATATCCATACCACCCTGAAACAGCGCCTCTTCGCCGCCGTCCAAATTATAAAGATCAACCAGTGTTTCGGCTTGTGTCGGGAAATGCTCCGATAGCGCCGCAATCATATCGTCACGGCTGCCGTCCTTTGGAAAGCCTTCCATCCAGACGGTTGGTTCTTGGTCCGTTGGGTAAAACAAACTGCCTTCATCGGCGTTATATCCCAATAGCGTTGGAACCGCGTGGTAACGCCCCGTCTTTAACGCAATGCCGACGTTATCGGGAAAAACAACGCCGTCGCGATTATGATGAAAGCCGTCTGTAATCTCCTCTGTCACCGCATCAATTATGGTTTGAGCGGGCAGGGCGCGCAACTCGCTTGCCGACGGGTTATCAAGACCTAAGACGTTATCGAGCTTTTTCGCAGAGGCATAACCGCTGACCCATACCACGCCGTCACCGCTCATTTGCCCCATATGATAGGTCGACGCCCCGCTTTGACCGATGGCTTTATCAAATAAGCCTTTGGCCAGCGGGCTTGCCATGAGCTCCGTCACAGACCATGCGCCCGCACTTTCGCCAAAAATCGTGACATTATCTGGGTCGCCGCCGTAAGCGCTAATGTTACCTTCTACCCACTCAAGGGCGGCAATTTGATCCAATGTGCCGTAATTGCCCGACACACCGCGCGGGTCATCAGCGGAAAGGGCGGGGTGAGCCAGATATCCAAACGCCCCAAGACGGTAATTAAGTGTGACCAAGACCACGCCGTGGCTGGGCAATACATCGGATTGATAATAAGAAAAATCACCCGACCCGAATTGATGCCCGCCCCCATGTATCCATACCATAACGGGCAGGGGGGCTTCGGGGCTAGCCGCAGGTGTGCGGATGTTCAGATACAGGCAGTCTTCGGAAATTTCTGAGACGGGCAGGCTGGCTGCAACCCGTTTGACCAATGCGCGTTTTATCGCTGATAATCCTGATCCGTCGACAATGCGGTCTAAAAAACCGCCTGTGCCGCTGCCTTGTTTTTGCATACACATGGGCGCGAATTCTGTCGCGTCGCGCGTCTCGGCCCAAGCCGTTGGCGCAACAGGTGGTCGCCAGCGTAAATCTCCAACTGGGGGCTGTGCAAAGGGTATGCCTTTGACGTTGGTAATACCTGCTTCTGACACCACCCCTTGCACGGGGCCTTGCGGCGTATTGATGACGGCAGACGGTGTTGTTTTTTCACCGCTCCCACAGGCGCTAAGCAAGAGTGCAGCCGATAGAGCCCAAACGAATCTTTTTGTCATCAACCGCCCCTAATCGACCATTGTCTTTGGTGTTTTGTAATAAAGCTTCAGACCATTGGCTGTGCTCATGCTGTCTGATTGTGTGTTGAGCATCGTGCGCATACGGTCCAAAATAAGGGTATCAATGGTAATGATAATGCCTGTGACATAGGTCGCAAACTCGCTCGTCACCCCTTGGCTGGTCAAGAGTTCCTGAACCAGAACGATGGAGGCGCTGGGCACACCCGCCGCTGAGGTCGCGTAAACCATGCTTTGGAAGGCCACAATAATACGGTCAACGAGGGCCACCTCAACACCGTAGGCGTCCATGCCGTAAAGCGTGATAAACGTCAGACCCATCAGCGTGCCAACCATATTGATTGTTGCGCCAACTGTGTAAAACGGTGTCGCCTCATCGGCATTTGCGCCCAGTTGGTCACAGGCGATGCGGGTGGCGGGCAGCGTCGCCATGCTCGAGCTTGTCGCCAATGCCACGACAGCCTGAGGGACAAGGGCGCGCCGCATGAAGCCAAAACCATGGCCTAAAATACGCGAGCTAATCAAGACCATGAGCAGCCACACAACCAACATCGACCCGACATAAACAGGCACGATGGAAAACAGCTGCTTAAGCGATTCCCATCCACCCGGACGGTTTAACGCGAGGGTCAAAGAGCCGAACACAGCGAGGGGAATCGTAATCCAAAGAAATTTGATAAAGCCCTTAATGAACATATCAGAGACGATATCCGCCTGCTGTCCAATACCGGGATGCTTGGCCTCTAGCCGCTTTAGGGCGCGCCCCAGTAGAATACCAGCATAAATAGAAATCATCAGCGGGCTAGTGAAAACCCCGTAAATTTTTTGCATGAACGGGATGGCCTCGACTGTCGCTGAACTTGTCAGACCCAAAGCATCAGGTGTGTCAAACACATCGAGTGGGAACAGGCTATGCGCCGTCACTGCAACCACGACGCCAATTAGGGAGAAGCCAATAAAAAAGCCTAAGACACGGATAAATTTCGCCCCCATGCCGCCGCGTGACACCGCAATCGACGCCGCAATGGACAAGATGATCAAAGCATACATAACGGGCTTTAGCGGCACAAACAGCGCGTCTTTGGCCAGTCCCGCGATAGATTTTGACAAATAAATATCACCCATGCGCACAGGTTCAACAAGTCCTGACAGGCCAAGTCCCCAAAAGGCAAAAGCCAAGACAGCGCCAATGATGACCAGAAGCAGCAGCGGTATCTCGTAATATTTATTTAACATGACAGTCCCCAAATATGTTTATCACTCATCATGGAACGAAAACGGGGCCAGTGCAATGCACGGCCCCGTGATAAATTGGGTGGTCGGTGAAGCGGCGAGGGCTCTATTCACCGTCCTTTAGTTTTTGCATCAAATATGTGTGTTGCAAGGCGAGGCGCTTGGCGGTTTCTTTGAGGTTCGCCGCGGCCGAGTGACCGCCGTCGATGTTTTCATAATAAAGGAAATCATGACCTTGGTCTTCCATGCGCTTGGCAACCTTACGGGCATGGGCGGGATGGACACGGTCATCTTTGGTGGATGTCACAAAGAAGACCTCGGGGTAATCCGCGTCGGGATCAATATTATGATAAGGGGATATGGTCTCTAGGAACGCGCGTTCCTCGGCAATATCCGGATCCCCATATTCACCAACCCATGACGCGCCCGCTAGCAGCTTGTGATAGCGCAGCATGTCGAGCAGCGGCACAGCGCAAATCACGGCGTTAAACAAATCAGGACGTTGTGTGAACATGACGCCCATCAAAAGCCCACCATTTGATCCGCCTTCAATGCCCAAATGTTTCGGGCTTGTGATGTCTTTCTCGATAAGGCTTTCAGCCACAGCGATAAAGTCGTCATAGATTTTCTGACGCTCTGTTTTCAGGCCCGCTTGGTGCCATTTCGGGCCGTATTCACCGCCGCCTCGGATATTAGCGAGGACATAGACACCGCCGTTCTCCAGCCATAATTTCCCGCGTGTCGCGGAATAGCTCGGGTTAAGCGAGATTTCAAAACCACCGTAACCATAAAGAAGCGTCGGGTTCGTGCCGTCCATTTTGATGTCTTTATCATGAACAACAAAATAGGGGACCTGTGTGCCGTCCGTGCTGGTCGCGAAAAACTGCTCTGCGACCATGGACGAGGCGTCAAACCAGCTTGGCAGTGATTTGGCTGCCGCTTTTTCCATCGTATCCGTGTTAAAAGTCCACAAAGTGTCAGGGGTTAGGAAGCTTTCAGAGCTAATAAACGCCACGTCTTCTTTGTCATTAGTCGCGCCAATAGACACGCTCCCGTTTTCGGGGAAATCAAGCGCTTCACGCGTCCATTTCTCGCCGTCAAAGTCAAAAGCATAAGCGCGGCTGACAACATCGGTAGAGATGCTCATCAACACTTTGGACTTTGTCACACCGTAACCATTCATCGATGATTTTGCATCAGGGCTATAGACGAGGGTGACATTTTCAATTTTGCCGTCATCCATAAAATCAGCCATGGCAAAGCTGACTAGATCGCCATTTTTAAACCCGCGCCAGTCTTCATTTACCGAGAGTAGAACTTGGCCTTTAAATTCTGACCCTAGGCCTGATTTCTCCGGGATTGGGAACATCACGGGTGTTTGCGGGACGCCGTCTTCAACGGGGACCCAAAATGTCTTAGAGTCATAAAAAGTCATAGAGCGAGAAATAACGATCTCGCGCGATCCATCGGCCATCTCAAAGGCGCCGGGCCAATAGCCAACATCTGCTTGCTCGCCCCGACCAAGCTCAACGGCTTCCGATAAGGGCGTTCCGCGCGTCCATAATTTGGCCACCATCGGATAGCCGCTATCTGTCATGGTGCCGTCGCCGAAATCAACGCCAATAACTACATGGTCTTCATCGACCCAAGACATTGTGCCTTTGGACTCTTCTGTCACAAAGCCGTCTTCGACCCATGTTTTTGTCTTGGTGTTAAATTCGCGGCGCACAACAGCGTCTTTGCCGCCATCTGACAAATTGACGATGCAATGCTCATAGCTCGGTGATAGGCACGTATTGCCTTTATACACCCAGTTTTTGCCTTCATCAGCGGCTAGCTTGTCAAAATCAATCACGGTTTCCCAGGCTGTGTTATCGGAAAGATAGCTATCCAGTGTGGATTTGCGCCAGATACCGCGCACAGAATTGGCGTCTTGCCAGAAATTATGCACTTCACCGCCGCGGTAGGATACATAAGGAATTTTGTCCTTAGAGTTTAAAATCTCAAGCGCGTCAGCCTGCATTGTCTCAAAGCGCGGATCAGCGGTCAGGCGGTCAAGTGTGCGGCTGTTCCAGCCATTAACCTCGGCCAGCGCCTTCTCACCCAAAACTTCTTCAAGATAGAGGTGGTCATCATTGGTTTGGCCGGGGGTATCATATGTCATGGCTTTTCGTGTCATTTTTTGGGCTGTGTCTTTCATTGTGTCTGCCATTGTATCTGCGGCTTTGTCGGCGGCATTCTCGGCCTGTGAGCAAGCCGTGACGGCAAGGCCTGTTACACTTAAGGCCGTGCCAAGCATAAATGTCTTCATGAGGCGTGTCATACGCATGGGGTCTCTCCGGATAATGTTATAATTGAGTTTATTTTGCCCTTTATACGGCGCAGATGCAAGCAGAGTCGGGCTTAAGCTATAAGGGTCGGGCTTTCTGATCGGGGCTTATTTATGGGGCTTTATTGCTAAGGCTTAGCTTTCCCGCTAAGGCGAAACTATGATGGATTTTCGCCCCGTAATTTTTGTTGTCGGCCTGATGGTGGCCGCACTAGGGCTAACCATGTTTGCACCGATGGTTGTTGATTACGCCCATGGCGACCGCTCTTGGCAAACCTTTGGGATTAGCGGTATTATTACAACCTTGCTCGGGGCCGTCATGGCCATGTCCACTTACACGCCAGACCCTGATCTGCGCGCACGCGGCGCTTTCTTGCTTACCACGCTAAGCTGGGTCGCACTATCAGCCGTGGCGGCCATTCCGTTCATTATGGAACCGATGGGCATGAGCGTTACGGACGCCTTTTTTGAATCCACCAGCGGCATCACCACAACGGGCGCAACGGTACTAACAGGACTTGATGACCTGCCCAAAGGGATCTTGCTGTGGCGGGCGATTTTGCAATGGATTGGCGGCGTCGGCATTATTGTCACGGCGATGGCGGTTCTGCCGATGCTAAAGATTGGTGGAATGCAGCTTTTCCGTCTTGAAAGCTCTGATATGGGCGAGAAAATACTGCCGCGCGCGGCTTCTATCGCGGCGGCGATTGGTCTGATTTATCTGGTGCTGACGATATTATGTGCTGTTGGCTATATGATTGTGGGGATGAGCGCTTTTGACGCCGTGGCCCATGCCATGACAACTGTGGCGACAGGCGGTTATTCCACATCGGATGCGTCCATGGGCGGGTTTTCAGACGGGGGTGCGGATCTGGTCTGTATCGCCTTTATGATGGCGGGCGCCATGCCCTTTGGGGTTTATATGTTGATGGCGCGCGGGAATTTACGCGCCCCTTTTGCGGACAGCCAAGTGCGCACGTTCATCGGGATTATGACGGCGCTGATTGCTGTGGTTACCTTTAGTCTCTGGTTCAACTCTGACCTGTCCGGTAGTCAAGCGCTGCGCCTATCGGCCTTTAACACTGTCTCTATTGTGACGGGAACGGGCTACGCAACGGCGGATTATAATGCGTGGGGTCAATTTGCCGTCGCCGCATTTTTTGTATTTATGTTCATCGGTGGCTGCGCGGGCTCGACGGCGTGTTCAATCAAAATATTCCGTTATCAAGTCGCCTTTGAGGCGCTACGCGCCTATCTTTTTAAAATGCCACAGCAAAACGCGGTTGCCCCTATGCGTTATGGCGGCAAGCCGCTGCCTGACACCGTCGTTTATTCTGTATTGGGATATTTCTTTTTGTTCTTCATGACCTTTGCGGTGGTCGCGATTATCTTGTCCGTCTTGGGTCTTGACCCGATAACCGCTTGGTCGGGTGCGGGCAGTGCTGTGGCGAACGTTGGCCCAGGGCTTGGCGATATTATTGGCCCAGCGGGCACCTATCAAGACTTACCGGGGGCTGCGAAATGGGTCTTAATGACGGCTATGATTGTCGGGCGACTTGAAATTATTACCGCCCTTGTCATCCTGACCCCTGCCTTTTGGCAGCACTAAATACTGGCTAGCTAGCGCCGCCTGCCGCCAAGAGCGTACTGACGTCAAAGACATAATCTGTGCCGCAAAATTCACAATTAGCCGTGATTTTACCGTCCTCTGCGATGTCGTCCAAAGCTTTAGCGTCAAAGGTCTTTAGCGTAGCCTCAAGCCGGTCTTCGGAACATTGACAATCAGCATTAATGGCGGCCCGTTCTATAATGCGGACGCCCGTTTCATTAAATAACCGAAACAGCAATTCGTCTTGCGGCAAATCGGGGTCAATTAATTCTTCGTCTGATAATGTCGCAAAAAGTGCGCGTGCCGTGTCCCAATCATCATCTGTTTGGCCACGCGTTACATCGGGGGCAATGCGTTGGATCAACATACCGCCGCCGCGCCAGCTTGGGTCTTGTCCCGGGGTCTGGACTTGACCGCAGGCCAGTTTAATCTCAGTCGGGATTTGTTCGCTTTGCTTGAAGTAATGCTCTGCGCATGCCGCTAAGCTTTCGCCTTCAATCGCGGCAAGGCCTTGGTAATTATCCATGTCGGGACCTTGGTCGATGGTCATGGAAAAGGTGCCCCCGCCCAGCAACGCTTTTGCTCCCGGGTTGCGACTATCAAGTTCTATTTCGCGCAGCGCCGCACTATCCCAACGCGCATAGCCGCGCACAGAGCCGTCGGTGGTGCAATCTGCCATTAAGAGCGATACGGCGCCCTCATTTGTGCCGTGGCATTGCACGACAAGGCGACCTTTAAATTTCAACGCGCGTGCAACAAGGGCGGCAATCATCATGGCCTCGCCCAAAAGCGCCGCAACACGCGGGGGATAGCGGTCATGGCCCAAGGCTTTGTCCAAAACAGCGCCCAGGCGCACGGCCCGACCACGCACAGCTTTGTCTGATGCCTGATTGGTTTCCAATTGAAACACGCTGATAAAATCAGTGGTCAACTCTTGAATATCTTGGTCTTGTTCCATTGGCTATAACTGGGACGTTCCGTTATTTAATCAAGGGCGCCTACGTCGATTTCACAGCCTGCTGCTGCATCTCGCAGAGCTCGCCAATGCCTTTGACCGCAAGGCGCATAAGCTCGGCCATTTCGTCGGCTGTAAAGGGCGTGTCTTCGGCGCTGGCTTGCACCTCAATAACGCCGCCCGTTTGGGTCAAAACAAAATTGGCATCGGCTTGGGCTGCGCTATCTTCTACATATTCCAAATCAAGACGACATTCGCCCTCGACAATACCGGCACTGACAGCGGCCATATTATCGGTAACTGGGTTTTCTTTAATCTTGCCGTCTGCGACTAATTTTTCACAGGCCAAATATAAAGCGACCCATGCGCCTGTGATGGATGCTGTGCGTGTCCCGCCGTCGGCTTGCATTACGTCACAATCTACAATGATTTGACGCTCACCAAGTTTGGAAAGATCGACGGCTGCGCGCAATGAGCGCCCAATCAGGCGTTGAATTTCCACCGTGCGTCCGCCTTGTTTGCCGCGTGCGGCTTCGCGGTTATTGCGCGAATGCGTAGACCGGGGCAGCATGCCGTATTCGCCGGTGACCCAGCCCTTGCCTTTGCCCTTCATCCAACGCGGGACATTTTCATCAACGCTGGCCGTGCATAACACATGGGTATCACCAAATTTCGCGAGGCAGGAGCCTTCGGCATATTTGCTTGCGCCTGCTTCTAGTGTGACGTTGCGAAGGCTATCAAGAGAACGATTATTGGGGCGCATAGCAGACCTTTATATTTCAGCGGATGATGCGCCGTGGCCTAGGGTCTGGGGTGCAAAAAGGCAAGGGTAAAGCTGGGCTGCGGCAATATCCCTGTTGAAAACGTCATGTAAAAATATTGCGTTTTGCTAAACCTAGCGTCGTGTTGGGCCGTAACTGACTTACAAAACACTTTCTCAACAGGCCCTTATGTCATTTGATGCCAACATACTCCCGCCAGTGCCGCTTAATCTCGGCGAAGCTGCGCTTGCGCAAGCCCCCGTGGTGCAGCTGGCAGGCGGCGTATCCTGTGTGCCGCAACATTATTTGCGGTATATGCATACGCGCGAAAGCGTAGAGGCCCTGCTAAGCGACGTTGCTTATGATCCGCATTATCCTGTTTTCGTTTCTGATGATAAGGGGCAAATAATCATCCAAATCGGGATTGTTGGTTATGACAATTACAAATCCAAAGCACGGCAGCCAAAGCTGAAAATTGTCTTTGGCCGTAAATGGCGGGTCGAACCGAACTTGCCCAGTTCTGAAATTCTGCAAACTGTTTTTCTAGCCTTGCAAAAGGCACGTGAGCACGAGGTTAGGGAGTGTTTAACGCTGGATATGGACGGCTATGTCACAACGCCGTTTAACAACCATCACGATATGCCTTTAATGGCGCGCCAAAAAGACGTCCTTCACGCGGTCAATGAAGTGCAAGCAGATATGACGCAAGCTGATATTTCAGCGTTATTATCCCGTGTTCGATATGACGGTTATGAGGCCGAACTCATTGATATGGAAATCACGCGTCTGGGCCCTATCCTGATGAAAGTAAAATTTGATGGTTCCATCGATATGCTACCAGATAGGACCGTGTTGATGACGGCGGACACACTGTCTCCCAATGCCATTTTACATGGCCTTATAGATGCGCTGCTTGCGGAATCTGATAGGCATGTAAAAACTAATTTCACCTACCGCGGCTTTGCCCGGTTTGATACAGCTGTTGATGTGCAAGCGGTTGCGAAGTTATCCCTCACGACCCGTCAGTCACCGAAGCAACTGCTTGGTGCGAGTAAGCAAAAAAAGATTTTCGCCAAGACCTTTGAGAGCGAGCGATATGAGACCGATAGCACGCGTATTCCAACGCTTTCATCTAGTCCCTATAGTGATAAATTACGCGAACAACTCCGCGAATTTGATCTCTCGAATTACGCCATGGTGTGCGGTTAAAAAGATAAAGCCGCACAGCGGTGCTGCACGGCTTTACATTTTGCCTGGTAGGGCGGTTTTACCTAGAAGCGGGCTTTGAAGCCGACATTCACGGCATGCGCTTCCGTTTCGTCATTTGACACAAGTTGCGGCGCGACAAAGGGAATAAAGCCTTTGTTGTAAACATATTCCGCGCCGATATCGAGAAAGTCGTTAATCGGATATTCGACTGACAAAGCGTGCTGCTGGTTTTTCTCAAATGTCGCGCCTGTAATCGGATTGCCAAAATCATCAGAGATATTGCCCCAAGACCCAACGGCGGCGATTGCCATGCGTCGTCCATTGACCATGGGCTTTATACGGGCTTGCGCGACAATAACTTCCAAATTTTGATCAAAATTGATATTATCAAAGCTAGTCGTCGACCCTGTTGGATCAATCAGATATTGCGGAAAGGGTGTGCCGTCCGGGGTTTGCGGAATGGCTGCGCCCCATGGTTCTAATGTGGTGGTATATTCCACCATTAAATCAAAAATGGGGCTATTATATTCCGCAAAGGCGTTGACCGCGCTATTGCGGCCACTAATCAGATTTGTAGGTGGTGTCGTAGTTGAACGCTCTCCAAAAGTATGGGCCGTAAAATTATCGCGGTAGATGGTGTCATGCAAATAACCCCCACCCACTGTAAACGCGCCGCCGTTCCCGATAAGAAATTCTTTCTCGGCACTGACCGCGTAATTGGCGATATTATTGTCTTCATCGGCAAAGGCCACGCGAAGCTGACGCCCGCCCGATAGGGCCGAACCCACAAGCTTAAAGCCGTTTTTATAATAGCCGACTTCCAGAACAGGTTGGTCAGACACAGACCAGAAATAATGCGCGCCCTCATTATGTGTGAAGGCGTTATAGCTATCGAAATTACCGAAATCGATCGTCTTGCGACCAAAGGCGGCGTAGAACGGGCTTTTCTGCAAGTTACCAAAAACGACATAGGCCTTGCGGAGTTGGAACTCGTCTTGGAAACGGCCATATTCCGTCTCGGAATATTCAGGCTGTAGATAGACGCTTGTCCAATCACCAAAGGTTGAGGTGAAAGATAGCGCTGCATTGTTTATCGCGAATACGCCCGACTCAAGATCTGTATTTGGGCTAAAAAACGGAAAACGTGACAGCAGCGGGAATTGGCCTGGCTGATCTGTTTTTTGATACATAAAGCCGCCTTGGACACCGCCGCCTAAATAAAGGCTGTTGGGTTCCAAAATACCATTGGCGCGGCTCGCGAGGATTGTTAGCGCTTTGCCTGTCGTGTTTTCTTGCCAGTCGAGCATACGGTCTGAATAGCGCGCATTGGTTTTCACTGTCGCCCCGCCGAAGCTGTAATTGCGGGCTAAATCAGCCTTAAAGGCCTCTGCGGCTTGGGGATTATAGCCGTAACCGCCGTAACTTTGTGTCGCATTGAACTGAGCATATTGTTGCCCCAGCGATTGTTGTCCAAATGTTTGCGGAGACGCGATAGCATAATCCTGTACGACATAACCCAATGTATTTCGCTGTTGGGGGGCGTAGCCGACTTGCGAAAATCCGCGAAGGCCAGAGGCTGATTGCTGCGCCGTAACAAAAGTAGGGGCAGCCCGTAGCCGTTGATTAAGGCGCTTTTGTTGCCATGTTGGCGCGCAAGGGTCACACGCATTTTGCACGGCGTAAGCCCCGCCGTGTCCACCAAGGTGGTGGCCAGAAAACATACCGCGCAAGCCGCCATTATTATGGCTGGCTGATACAGGTATCGCCACAATGGCGGCGCCCGCTGTGGCCAAAAGAGCCAGTTTCATTGTTTTTGTCATTTTAATATCCCCACTAAAACTTAGTTTACTGCCCGCTTATGCCGTGCGTTTCACGTCAACATCGACGCCGTGCTCTCGCACTTTGCGGTAAAGTGTTGAGCGCCCAATCCCCAACCGGCGGGCCACTTCGGACATATGTCCTGAATAATTATCAATCGCGAATTCAATCAGGTCGCGTTCAATTTCGACGAGCGTGCGCAAGTGACCATCACGGTCGAGCACGTGAACGGGTTCATCCTCGCTCAGTGCGGCCGCTTTGACTTGGTCTGACAAACCCATGGTTTTGTCTTTCTCTGACGCAGTACTCATAACGGGTGTCAGCCCGCTAATTTGCGGAAAATCATGCGGTTGTAATGTGGTGCCGTCTGATAAAATCATGGCGCGGAAAATCGCATTCTCCAGTTGGCGCACATTACCGGGCCAATCAAAAGCGGATAACATATCCAGCGTTTCTTTGGCCGCACCCTGCACAGACAAGCGTTCTTGCGCGTTAAAGCGTTTGATAAAATGGGTTAGCAGCGCCGGAATATCCGCGCGGCGTTCACGCAAAGACGGCACTTGGATTGGAAAGACGTTCAGACGGTAATATAGATCTTCGCGAAAGCGCCCTTCGCGCACGGCGTCATTGAGGTCACGGTTTGTTGCCGAAATAATCCGCACATCCACAGATACAGGACGCTTTGATCCAATCGGATCGACTTCGCCTTCTTGTAGCACGCGCAGTAATTTGACCTGCATATCCAGGGGCAATTCCCCGACTTCGTCTAGAAATAATGTGCCGCCATGGGCTTCTTGGAACTTACCTAAATGCTTGGAATTGGCACCTGTAAAGCTGCCTTTTTCATGGCCAAACAAAATACTCTCAACCAGATTTTCTGGGATTGCGCCGCAGTTTACCGTAATAAACGGGGCACCAGAACGCTCTGACGCGCCTTGGATGGCGCGTGCAATGACTTCTTTACCAACGCCCGACTCGCCTGTGATCAGGATAGGGATATTGGCTTTTGCGCCGCGCTCACCCATGGCGATAACACTGCGCATGGTCGTTGCATTACCAATAAGGTCGGTAAATTGCAGCGCGCCGTCACTGGTTTTCTTTAACCGCGTCACTTCGACGGCCAGATTGTTAATCTCTAGCGCATTGCGGATTGATACGATAATACGCTCAGGGCTTGCAGGTTTGACAACAAAGTCACGCGCGCCTGATTGCATGGCGCTGACCACGGCATCGATAGAGCCTTTACCTGTCAGCACAATAACGGGCAGGTCAGGACGCTTAACTTGTAATTCTGCCAGAACCTCCATGCCGTCGCGTCCTGGCATAACAAGGTCAAGTAGCATAACGTCGATATTGGCCGCATCCGCACCAAGCACCATGTTTAGCGCTTGGTCACCATCACCGGCTTGATAGGTTGAAAATCCACTTTTTTCTACGACCGCCTGTAAAAGCCGTCTTTGTGTCGGATCGTCATCAACGATTAAAACCGTTTTCGCCATATCATCACCTATACCCATAATCTCGCGCCCCTTTTGGGGTCATCTGCGTTGCAATATGGGACATGTGGGTGAAATTACCGTCAAGAGACGTGGTTAGCGGGCGGTTAATCGCTCAAGCAAGCAGAGCCGCCTAATCGTACTTGTCAGACTGTGATGATAAGCCGCAAAAAATAAACGATAGAGGCCGATAAGGCTTGAGTGGCGGCGTGCCGCGTGATAATCGCGAGTAAATCAAACAATAGGATGACATCATGGCCACTGGACCTTCTGATTTCAAACCCGGAACAATGCCCGTTGAATCGCAAACAAGCACTTTTGGCGGCTTTCTGAACTTGACCGTTTATGGCGGATCGATGATTGCGGTTATCCTGCTTTATCCGATACTCGTGTTTTGTACGGCTTTGTCATGGTTTCCGTCGCTTGTCATCACGGGTGTGTTTGGTATCATCTTGGGCGTCGCGCTTAAGTTAAAAGGCGGTTGGTTTGCTTCAGTGATTGGGCTCTGTGTCTTTCTTGCGATTATGAGTGTTATTATCGCCGCCATTGCGACATAGCCTAAAACGGCTGCCCCTGCATAATAATGACCGAGGACAACCTCGGCAGGCACGATAATCGTTGCCATTTGCGCATTCTTAAAAATTTTACCGCTGAGGCGGATTAACAGCTATACTGTAGCTGAGCTTTGAACGCACGGGCTGTGTTGGCGCGCGCTATTAATAGGGGGTGTGATGTGAAGATCACGGTTTTAAATGATATTAAGGGGCTAGAGGCCCGTGTTTCGGCCTCGCCCGAAACGGTTAAAGGCTATGTTGATGCCGGCCATGCGGTAACTGTCGTCAAAGGCGCAGGCGCAGCGGCCAATTTTGCTGATGCCCTTTACAAAGACGCAGGCGCCACCATTGCCACAACGAATACCATAGCGGTTAAAAACGCTGACTTAGTGATGTCAATTAATGGCGGCAGTGAAAAGCTAGTTGGCGCTATGAAAAAAGGCGCTGGGATTACGGGTGTTTTATCCCCAACCGATAACCCTAAATATGCCGCCGCATGCGCCAAAGCGGGCGTCACGGCCTATGCGCTAGATTATATTCCGCGTATTTCGCGCGCGCAAAGCATGGATGTTTTGTCGTCTCAATCTAATTTGGCAGGTTACCGCGCCGTGGTCGAGGCGGGCAGTATCTATGGCCGCGCTTTTCCTATGATGATGACCGCCGCGGGCACAATTGCCCCCGCCAAGACCTTTATTATGGGCGTTGGTGTTGCGGGTCTGCAAGCTATCGCGACCGCACGGCGTCTCGGCGCTGTGACCACGGCGACTGATGTGCGTCCCGCCACAAAGGAACAAGTCGGCTCATTAGGTGCGAAATTCATCGCAGTAGAAAATGAAGAGTTTAAAGAGGCCGAAACCGCCGGCGGTTACGCCAAGCAAATGAGCGCAGAATACCAAGCCCTGCAAGCGGAACTCACCGCCAAGCATATTGCAAAGCAAGACATTGTCATTACCACAGCGCTTATCCCCGGACGCGCGGCCCCCGTGCTAGTGACCAAAGCGATGGTCGATAGCATGAAGCCAGGCTCTGTTCTGGTCGATTTGGCGGTGGAACGCGGCGGCAATGTCGAGGGCGCAAAGGCTGGCGAAATTGTCACTACGAAAAACGGCGTCCATATTGTGGGTCATTTAAATTGGCCGTCCCGTATGGCGGGCGATAGCTCCAGCCTTTTTGCGCGTAATTTGAAAAACCTTCTGCCGCTGATGACGGGCGAAGACGGCTCTTACGCGCCTGATTGGGACGACGAAATTATCCAGGGCTGCGCGCTAACAAAAGACGGCGCGGTTGTCCATGAACGCTTAAAGGGGGACGCATAATGTCAGTCGTTTTAACATCCAGTATTATCATGGCAGGGGGCGCGGTCGTTAGCCCGCTCATCTTCCAGCTGGCGATTTTCGTACTCGCCATTTTTGTGGGCTATTATGTGGTGTGGTCGGTTACCCCTGCGCTGCATACGCCGCTTATGGCGGTCACCAATGCCATTTCATCTGTGATTATTGTTGGCGCGCTTGTTGCTGTTGTCGCGGGCACAGATGGCGGCTCGCAAATCTCAACTTACGGGGGCGCGCTTGCTGTCGGGCTTTGTGCGATTAATATATTTGGCGGCTTCCTCGTCACCCAACGTATGTTGGCTATGTATAAGAAAAAAGAAAAACCTGCCCCAAAAGTAGATGCAAAAGCGGAGGCGAAATAGATGCCAGCCTTATCAGCTAATTTCGCGGCGGTTCTTTATACAGTTTCCGCAGTTCTTTTCATCCTTGCCCTTCGCGGGCTGTCCTCGCCTGAAACATCGCGGCGCGGTAATGTGTTTGGTATGGTGGGTATCGCCATTGCGATTATCACCACCATCCTAGTAACGGGTATGGGCGGTCAGGCCTTGATCCTCACCGCTGTGGCGCTAGCTATTGGCGGCGGCATTGGGGCTTTGATTGCCAAGAAAATCCCAATGACGGATATGCCGCAACTTATCGCGGGATTTCACTCACTGGTTGGTATGGCGGCAGTCCTTGTGGCTGCGGCGGCGTTTTTCAGCCCAGAGAGCTTTGGTATTGGCCAAGCGGGCAGCATGAAAGCCGGTAGCCTTCTTGAGCTCTCCTTGGGTGCCGCCATCGGTGCGATTACTTTCTCTGGTTCTGTTATCGCCTTTTTGAAACTTAATGGGAATATGGGCGGCGCGCCGATCACCTTTAAATTTCAGCATCTTCTAAATCTGCTTATCGGTATCGCAATTGCTGTGCTTATTGGCATGTTAATGAAAGCGGGCGGCGCAGACCCCGTGATTTTCTGGGCGATTTTGGGGCTGGCCTTTTTGCTTGGTTTCTTGCTTATCATTCCTATTGGCGGCGCGGATATGCCCGTCGTGATCTCAATGCTAAACAGTTATTCTGGCTGGGCGGCAGCGGCGCTAGGCTTTACGCTCGGTAATTTGGCGCTGATTATCACAGGGGCATTGGTTGGTTCTTCAGGTGCTATTCTGTCCTACATCATGTGTCACGCTATGAACCGCAGCTTTATCTCTGTTATCCTTGGCGGCTTTGGCGCAGAGGCTGTGGAGACAGGCGCGGGCGATAAACCGCAACGCCCCCACAAAGCGGGCTCTGCTGTGGATGCAGCCTTCATTATGAAAAACGCGTCCAAGGTTATCATCGTGCCAGGTTACGGCCTAGCTGTCGCACAGGCGCAACATGCCATCCGCGAAATGGCTGACGCGTTAAAAGAAGAAGGCGTTGATGTCACCTATGCCATCCACCCTGTCGCGGGCCGTATGCCAGGTCACATGAATGTATTGCTGGCTGAAGCCAATGTGCCTTACGACGAAGTGTTTGAGCTTGAAGATATTAATTCAGAATTTTCAAACGCCGATGTGGCCTTTGTGATTGGCGCGAATGATGTAACGAACCCAGCCGCGAAAACAGACCCGCAGAGCCCTATCTTTGGTATGCCCATTTTGGATGTTGATAAGGCGGGTACAGTGCTCGTCGTGAAACGCTCTATGTCCACAGGTTATGCGGGTATCGATAATGATTTGTTCTATGAAGACAAAACCATGATGCTTCTGGCCGATGCCAAGAAAATGGTCGAAGAGATTGTCAAAGCATTATAGCGCCGTGACGGCTTTGGTTTTATTTGAACCGAAGCGCGTTCTCTGCGTATAAGTCATAAGGCCGCTCATCTTGGGCGGCCTCAATGTTTATAAAGGTCTATCATGAGCGCACCTACCATTGGCTTTATCTGCGGGTCTCTCCGCGACGGCTCTATTAATCAAATGCTTAAAAATACGCTCAAAAAACGCGTGAAAGCCGCTGGTGGTAAAGTCACCGAGGTTAGCCTTGCGACCTATAATCTCCCCTTGTTTCATGGTGATTTGGATATGCCAGCAAACGTCAAAAAACTCGCCAATAAGATGAAAAAATGCGACGGCATTATTGTTGTCACACCTGAATATAATGGATGCCTGCCACCGCTTCTTAAAAACGCCATTGATTGGACCAGCACAACTGGCACGGATCAATTCACGCAACCCGTTTACGGCATTGCGTCTTGCTCACCCGGCCCGATGAGCGGTATTATGTGTCTTCGCCAACTCCATTATATCCTAAACCGTGTGGGGGCGCATGTTGTGCCGACCCATGTCGGTGTCGGCAAAGCGTCCCAAGCCTTTGACGCCAAAGGCGGGCTGATAATTGAGCCATCCTCTAGCCTTGCTGATAAAATGATTGGGGAGTTAATGACCCAGATTGCGCAAAAGGGATAGGGATAGTGCGCGCCAAGCCCGAAGTTCTGGCGAAAAACTTGCCGCGCCCACGCCTAAACCGCGCCCAAATTTCTGATATTTATCGCCACCTCCAAAGTCTTGATCCCGCCCCGCGCACAGAGCTGAATTACTCAAACCCCTATACGCTGGTAGTTGCTGTGGCGCTCTCTGCGCAAAGCACAGACGTCGGCGTGAACAAAGCGACGAAAGCGCTATTTGCCAAAGCCGACACACCGCAAAAAATGCTAGCGCTGGGCGAAGATGTTGTTCGCGACCACATAAAAACCATCGGCCTTTACCGCAATAAAGCGGCCAATGTGATAAAGCTTAGCCAGATGCTGGTTGATGATTTTGGCGGTATTGTGCCGGGTAATCGTGATGATCTTATCAAGCTTCCTGGTGTTGGACGAAAGACGGCCAATGTGGTGCTGAACGAAGCCTTCGGTCAACCGACCATGGCCGTGGACACCCATATTTTCCGCGTCGCGAACCGTACAGGCATGGCCCCTGGCAAGGACGTGGTGCAGGTCGAGCATAATCTACTGCGCGTCACACCAGACGAGTTCGCACTTCACGCTCACCACTGGCTTATCCTGCACGGACGCTACACCTGCGTCGCCCGCACACCCAAATGCTTTAACTGCGCCATTAGCGAGATTTGCAAATATAGCAAAAAGACGAAGGCGGTTGATTAACCGCGACTATTCCAAATAGGATTAAGCGTTTTGATAATGCTATCCTCAAGCGCAGCAGCAAGGTTTAAGTCAAATACACCGATTCTAATCGGGCGAATATCACTATAGCCATACATATCTATTTCGCGGCCTTCTTCTAAGGCGGATGCAATGTTGGCATTAATGCGGATATTTGTGCTTTGCGTTGGACCTGGACTTTCATAAAAATATAGACGTTTTTTCAACGCTTGAACGGTTTTACCGACATAAAGCACGTCGCCATTTTCGACAAAAGCGTAAAGGGCAGGTGATGCGTTCTGCAGGTCATGCAACGTAAGAGTGGGGCGGCCATCACTGTCCTGCCAATATCCAATTGGTATAAAGCCGATGTCGGTAAGATGTGCGAGGTCTTTGGACGATTTGCTAGGTTTCAAAACCTCAACGACATCTTTACTCACTACAGGCATTGATAGCGTCGACAGTGTTTGACCCTTCATTGCAGCTTTGTCTCTGACTGTGGCAAACATGACATATTTGGTTCCGCCGCACGAAGAACAAATGTCCTTTACGCGGTCAAAGAAAGGAGTTTGTATCAATTTCCGTGATATTATATTGGACTCCTGCCGCGCTGATAGCGTGAGCTTTTCAGCAATACAGTCATCACAAAGGGGTTTCGCTCCCTCTTTTAAATGCAAGGCTTTTACCCGTTCAATCGCTTTCATAGTTTAGCCTTCCGCGTTACCGCACAATGTCCCCATTTTTATAAACGACTTTACCGCCGAGGATTGTCATGGTGATTTTGGTGTCCATGATGGCGTCGTCTGGCACAGTCAGAAGGTCTTGGGATAGCACGGCAATATCGGCCAACTTGCCCGGCGTGATAGAGCCTTTACTGTCCTCTTCAAAAGCGGCATAGGCATTGCCCATTGTATAGCTATAAAGCGCGCGCTCGCGTGAATAGGCTTCTTGCGGTTGGAAATAGGATCCATCGGGGAGCTTTCGTGTGACGGAACACGCAAAGCTGCCAATGGGGTCAATTTCGTCAACGGGTGGGTCGGTACCATTTGTTGGAACGGCCCCAGCTTCAGCAAGTGTGTTGAAGATATAGCCGCGTTCATAAGTGCGTTTTTCGCCCAAACGGTCTTTCACCCACGGCCCATCGGAACACGCAAAAATGCCCTGAAAGGCTGGAATAACGTCAAGCTCAATCGTGCGCGGAATATCGTCAGGGTGAATAACTTGGGCATGTTCAATGCGCCAGCGCAGATCTGTCTTATCGGGATTGCGGGCAAATTCTGCTTCGTAAATATCCAATAGCTCACGGTAAGCGCGGTCGCCAATGCCTTGAATAGCGAGCTGATAATCATGGTCTATGGCCAGTTTTGCGGACGCCTTAATTTCCGATACAGGCACAACGTTCAGCCCTGATGAGCGCGGCATATCGGTGTAAGGTTCGAGCAACCATCCCCCATGCGTGCCGAGCGCGCCGTCCAAAACCTTCTCGCCGATGGCGCGGACGGTCAGGAAATTATCCCCATAACCAATCATGCGGTACTCATCCAGCCGCCCTTCCATATCGGCGGCCTCTTCTTCAAAGGCCATATAAAGCCGCACGGGCAATGTCCCGTCATCGGCCATTTCCTTGAGGATATCAACCTCATCAAAGCGCGTGCCGAGGTCTTGGAAAGAGGTGATACCGTAGCGCAAGCTCTCTTCGCCCGCCAAAATCGCTTTGCGTTTTAATTCAGCCTTAGAGACGGCTTTGGGGCGTTTGGCTTGATGGCCGGCATAGGCCTTGCGGAAGATATCTTGGGCGGCTTCGCGCATCATGCCCGCTGCACGGCCGTCGCTCTTTCGCACAATCTCACCACCCTCCGCGGGCACAGTGTCATTGTTCAGCCCGACAATATCCATGGCGTGTTGGTTGACAAAGACACCGTGACCGCTCGTGTGAATTAACATGACGGGATGGTCTGGCGTGACGGCGCTTAAGCTATCATGCAGGGGTAAACCTTCGATGGTGATATTGTCTTTGACGGTCCATTTATCTTGGTGCCATCCACGCCCTGTAATCCATTCCCCCTTAGGTGTCTCGACCGCCGCTTTTTCGACCATAGCGACAATCTCCGCAAAGCTCTCAGCGTAGCGGAAGTCCAAAACCATCAGCGCGTCGCCAAAGCTGGTGTAATGGCCATGCCCCTCAATAAAGCCAGGAATAGCTGTCTGTCCTGCAATATCAATGACTTCGGTTTGCGGACCAATCAGGGCGCGGATATCAGCGTCTGTTCCGACCTTAAAAATTTTATCGGCTTTTATCGCCACCGCCTCTGCACGGGGAGCGCTCTCGTCAACAGTAACGATAGATCCACCGACCAGCACCATATCCGCTGTGACATCAGGCGTGTCGACGTTAGGCTGACCGCCTTGGCACGCTGTTATCAGCAGCACCGATAGAATGAATGACAATAACCGCATATGATCCCCCTAATTCAGGCGTATCATAGGGGGAACGGCGCACCGTCACAAGCGGCTCGCCTATTTGGACTATCCTAGCTTTTTTAACAAAGCCGCTCCCAGCTTTAGCGCGCCTTTATTGTCGCCCGCCTCGCCCTCTGCGTGGGAGAGGTACAAATAGGGCTCAATCATTTCAAGCTCGATAAGTTTTAGCTGTCCATCCAGACCGCGTATCAAATCAACCCGCGCATAAAGCGGTGTGAAGTCTAGCGCGTCAAGCACGGCGCGCGCGGCGGCGCGTTCGTCCTTGGTGGGTGTGTAGCTTTCTTCTGTCCCGCCATAAAGCGACTGAATACGGTAATCGCCGTCTTTGGGGCGTTTGATTAGGCCGTGTGAAAACTGTCCGCCGAAGTATAAAAAGCTATATTCACCTTCGGATTTTACGCTGGGCAAAAACGCTTGTATCATCGCGCCTTGAGGTGGTAGCTCACTGCGCGCGGGCATGGGCTCGCCTTGTTTTAAAAGCACTTGCCGCCACGCGCCGCCGCCGACTTGGGGCTTTATCACAACAGTATCCGTGCGCAATTCCGCAAACGCTTTGGTTATGCCTGATGGGGTGACGCCGTCCACAGTGATGGTTTCAATCACCGGCGCCCCAGCGTGTTCCAATTCGTCGAGATAAGACTTATTGGCATTCCATTTCAGTTTTGAAAAAGGATTAAAGATTTTTGTCTTCTGTTCGGCTTTGGCCATTTCAGAAAGAAACGCCTGTTCATTACCTTCAAAGTAATCCCAAACCAGCAGAGGCAACATGGCGTCAAATTCGTCTGCGCGTGCCGACGCCTCCCGCCACCGTATAAGCTCAGCGGTCATGCCCAAAGTTGCAAAGGCTGGCACAATCTTGCCCATTTGCTCGTCACGTTCAAAACTATCGTCGCGTTGGTTGGACGCATCAGGCATCATATTATCAGAGGCGAGTATAGCTATTTTTTTCATGGCAGGTTCCTAATTTTGGACAGTATCGTGTCCTTGCCCTGCGCTTTGTAATAGGGTAACTCGCCCGCTTCAATAAGGATTTATGACTGCGGTGATAAAGTTAAGGGTGGCTGGCGATGCACAAGATTGATGTTTTAGGGTTGGGCAATGCCATTATGGATGTCATTGCCCCTGTCGCGGATGATTTTTTGGATGATCACGGTATTACCAAAGGCGCGATGACATTAATTGATGAGGCCCGCGCGCTAAAACTTCACGCAGGCTTCGAAGACCGTTCCAAGCAAGTCATGGAGCTTGCGGGCGGCTCTGGTGCCAATACAATTTACGGCATTGCGAAATTAGGGCTTAGCACGGCCTATGTCGGCAAGGTGGGTGATGATGATGTTGGACAAAGATTTACGAAAGACATGCGTGACGCGGGCGTAGATTTTAACACGCGTCCTTTGGTTAATGGCCCCGCGACAGCCCGCTCCCTAATCGCGGTTACGCCTGACGGCGAACGGTCTATGAATACTTATCTTGGGGCGTCCACAGCCTTTGCCAAGCGCGACGTGGTCAAAGCCCAGGTCGAGGCTGCCAAAGTGCTTTACCTCGAGGGTTATCTTTTTGATGAAAGCCCCGCGAAAGCCGCCTATGTGAAAGCGTCTGAAATTGCACAAGCTGCGGGCAATGTTGTTGCGCTAACGCTATCAGATGCGTTTTGCGTGGAACGTCACCGTGACAGTTTCCGTCATTTGGTCGAACATCACGTCGATATATTATTTGCCAATGAAGCCGAAATCCTATCGCTTTATCAAGTCGACAGCGTCGATACGGCGCTGGATGAACTCGCGAAGATTGGTAAAATTGCTTGCGTAACACGCTCGGCTAAGGGCTCTGTTATCCAAGATGAAAAGCGCCGTTATTTTGTGCCTGCCATTTGGGCGGATAAGCTTGTCGACACAACAGGCGCTGGCGATCAATATGCGGCGGGTGTCCTCGCGGGTTATATTATGGGCATGGATTGGGCCGATGCGGGTTATCTTGGTTCGCTCTGCGCGGGCGAAGTGATTTCCCATTACGGGCCAAGGCCTGCGGTTTCTGTGCACGATTTGGCGCTATCGGGCGAGATGCGCCCACGGGGATAGGGTTACACAAGCACTGCACGGACACGAAAAACGCCTGTCCGTACAGGCCCTGACTTGATTATCGCGCTTAACTGGTCTTTCCTTCAGGTGGTATAATACCCGAAAGGATGTTGTCATGACTGACAGTAAGTTTGAGAAAAAATCAGAACGGCTGGAAATTCGGCTTAGCCATAGCAAGAAGCAAGCCTTTAATCAGGCCTGCGAAACCCAAGGTGATACGCCTTCGGGGGCCGTGCGGCGCTTTATTGACGGATATATACGCCGCGCAGATCAAGACGCCTTCAAGGACGGGCTGCGGGCTTTGGGCCGGATTGGGAGGCGAAAATGGGCACCGATAGGCGCGATAGCGTCGCTTCTGTTGATTGGCGGGTATTTTACAGGGCAGGCGTTGCGGCCAACCCCAGTCGACGGCCCGATTGTCACGGCCAGCACGGATGAATTTCCAGCCATTAATTATGCGCTATTTGCTGCTTATGATAAAAATGCCAATGGTGTAATAGACCTTGGTGAAATCGCCAAAAATGACGCACATCTTCACCGCGTTTTAAATTTGGACGGCAAAGCGGGGATTGCCCCTTCTGAATTTTACGCCAAGGCTAAAATGCAATGGAGCTTTGTCAAACCCGGCACTGTTAGCACCACTGAAGATGAAACTGGCAATCCCACGGCGACCGTAAAACAAGACGGGGACGCGACCCTCGTCGAATTTGATTTATCTGACCCTGATAATGTGTCGATAATCACCCGCAAACCAAGGAAGACACTAACAGGCGAGACGGATACATCAGGCACGCGATTTTTTGGATTGATGCGTTATCGCACAACGGTCAAAACTGAAACGGCGGAATTATCACAACGCAATGTGCATTGGGAACGGGGTAAAACGCGGCCTGTTCTAAGCTTTTCAAGCCATAATTTTCGCGAACGCCATCACAGCGGCTCTTAATCACTCTCTCCAATTTGTAATGAAGATTACGCTTTTGTTCAGGCGGGATTAAACTGGCATTTGTTATGAACACATCTATGTTAAGGCCAATAGAGGTGCCGTTATGAAAAAGCTTTTTATTATTTGCGCAAGCGCTTTGGCGCTGTCGGGCGGTTTCGCGGCGGCCCAAGTCGGCGGCACGGCCCAACCGAACATGGCCCAAAATAATGCGC
Organism: Fretibacter rubidus; assembly: GCF_041429785.1. Classification (GTDB taxonomy): domain Bacteria; phylum Pseudomonadota; class Alphaproteobacteria; order Caulobacterales; family Maricaulaceae; genus Fretibacter; species Fretibacter rubidus. Next base: position 3,010,603 of record NZ_CP163423.1, on the reverse strand, counting down.
CTATGGCTGCGTTTACGAATCCCCAAACTGTCCCAAATGATTTGGCAAGGGTTGATGCGGCGTTAAATAACACGTTGTCCTTCCAAGGGCGTTTTGCGCAATACGGCGCAGATGGTAGCTTTGCCCAAGGCACAATATATTTGTCGCGTCCTGGTAAACTGCGTTTTGAATATGATAGCCCCAGCCCGCTTTTAATCGTTTCTGATGGGGTGACCTTAACACAACAAGATCGGGCGTTAGAGACAACCGACCGCGTGCCGCTATCGGCGACGCCGCTTAATTTCTTTCTGCGTGAAAATGTTAATTTAGCGCAGGATACCGAAGTCGTCGCTCTGCAAAAAACGCCGACGGAATGGCGTGTTGCGGCGCGTGACGGTTCTGGCGAAATGGACGGCACAATCACGATGATTTTTGATGCGAGCACGCTGGCGCTTAAAGAATGGGTCATCACGGATGGCTTTGGTGGCAATACGCGGCTGTTGTTATCGGATCTGGTTTATAATCAACGGCTGAACCCGCGCCTGTTTATCCTGCGCGATGATAGCCGCCGTGATCGACGCCGATAAAGCTGGCTTGGGGGTTTTAAATCCTACGGAACGCGGCTAAGCCCTGCTTATGGATATCAAACTCGCTTCGTGGAATATTAATTCCGTTCGTCTTCGCATTGACCAAGTCATCCGTTTTCTGGATGAGGAAAAACCCGACGTTTTAGGCTTGCAGGAAATTAAATGCGAGACTGATAAATTTCCCTATGAACCGTTCCGGGAGGCGGGTTATAATTATATCGAAGTCGCGGGTATGAAGGGCTATCACGGTGCGGCAACGGTATCAAAATTACCGATGGAACGGCTGCCCACATCCTTTTGCCCGCTGGATCACGCGCGTCATGTATCTACCCGTGTTGTTGCGGGGGACATGTCGAAAGGCGGCATGGATTTTGAATTTCATAATTTCTATATACCGGCGGGCGGTGACGAGGCTGACCGAACAGTGAATGATAAATTTGGCCATAAGCTTGATTTTATCGATAATATGAAAGGCTACTTCACAGAGCGCTTTGCCAAAGGTGACGACCAGCAAGTCTTAGTTGGGGATTTTAATATTGCCCCACATGAAAATGATGTTTGGAATCACAAACAACTGTTGAAAGTTGTGTCCCATACCCCGCTCGAAGTCGAGTTGTTAAAAACGTTGCAAGACACCCATGATTTCACTGATACGGCGCGACTGCACCGTACAGATGATGAGAAGATATATAGTTGGTGGAGCTACCGTGCCAAAGATGTCTTTGCGTCCAACCGCGGACGGCGTCTGGATCATATTTGGGTCAGTCCTGCGCTACACGACGCGGCGGTTGCGGCGGGACGTGACGGGTTCAAAGTGCATCTGGATTGTCGTGTCTGGGAAAAGCCGTCTGACCACGCACCCATCACCCAAGTGTTAAAGTTATAGAACGCTCGCGACCGATAATGCGAATAAGGCCTGCGCGCCAAAATAAAGCGGCGTAATCACAAACGGATGCCACGCCGCGCGCGTTTTAAATCTGTCACGGGCCACCACAAAGTCTGATGCTGCAAACATGATCGCCGCTAGGTAAATAATCCAAATATCTTTTGCAAATGCAAAGCCTGCCGCTGTGCCAAGCATCAGCGCAATGATGATAGTATAGCCGATAACCGCAAGGCGCATATCGCGCGGCACATCTTTCCATAAGAATAGGATAAACAGAGCCGCAAAGGTTCCGCCAAGACCTAATCCCGATAATAGCCCCGACATACGCAACTCTTGTCCTGCAAAGGCCGCCACATAGAGGGCATGTCCAAGGGCAAAGCCGCCCATACCGAGCAGGAATAATTTAGGTTTGTCGCGCAGCAGTAATGCCACATCGCCCAAGGCGCAAAATATCAGGGCGACAAGAATGAGTACCCCGTAATTGCTGCTGAGGGCACCCGATAGGATGGCGATCAGAACAAAGGTTAAAGCACATAGTGGTTTTAAGATATATTGGGCGCGCGTGGTCTGTCGCCACTCAACAAATGTCAGGGCCGCAACCAAGGCTCCGTATAAAGCGAGTACGTATGTCATCTTTAACCCAAGGCTAGGCGGTAACCCCCAGGCTCGGTTAGCAGCAGTGTCGCTGTACCCTTTTGCGGCTCAATTTTTTGGCGAAGGCGGTAGACATGGGTCTCCAGCGTATGCGTTGTCACACCGCTATTATAGCCCCAAACCTCATGCAGCAATTCATCACGGCCTACGGGTTTGCCGCCCGCACGGTACAGATATTTCAAAATATTGGTTTCTTTTTCCGTCAGGCGAATATCGCGCGGCTGCTTGCCAGCCTCGTCCTTGGGCGGTGTGAGTTTTTTAAAGGCTGGTGCAAATTCATAAGGCCCAATTTGGAAAATCGCGTCTTCTGACTGCTCGAATGACCGAAGATGCGCCCGCAGTCGCGCGAGCAACACCGCAAAACGAAACGGCTTTGTGACGTAATCATTGGCGCCAGAATTAAGGCCTAAAATCTCGTTCATATCCCCATCATTGCCTGTCAGCATCACAATCGGGGCGGCGACGTCCGCCGCGCGCATCAATTGACAGGCTTCCGTGCCGAGCATATCAGGCAAATCAACATCAAGAATGATAAGATCAAAAGGTGTGGCCTTGGCGGCCTCTATGCCCGCAGTAGCGGTGGCGACATCGGTCGTCTCAAACTCTTCATAAAGCGCAAATTGTGCGACCAACTCTTCGCGTAGCGTATCGTCATCATCGACCAACAGCAGTCTTTTCTTTACGGCCATGCGGGCCTCCTCTTGAAATCAAAGGCTGCTTTAACGCGGCTCTTATTATAACACTAATCGCAGTTTGCTCTCTGTGCATCACAAAAATGTGTGACACCGCTCAAATCAGGTTACAAGAGTATATGGATATTACAATAAAAGCCCGTGAAAAACGGCTATACTGCGGTTCGCTCGACTTAGCTGTTCGTATTGGACGCAGCGGTTCTATTGACGGGGCGAGGGGCCGCGAGGGTGACGGCAAAACCCCGCTTGGTCACTATCATCTGCGTTTTGGGCTTTACCGCGCTGACCGTTTGCCCAAGCCGCACTCAAAATTGACCTTTCGCGAGACAAAGCCTGATGACGGCTGGTGCGATGCTCCCAATGATGCTGCCTATAACCGTTTTGTACGCTTGCCTTATGCGGCCTCGACAGAGGCCTTATGGCGGGACGACGGCGCTTACGATATCGTCATTGTGATGTCCCATAACGATAGCCCGCCCGTGGCTGACCTTGGCAGTGCGGTCTTCATCCACATCGCCCAGCCCGATGACCGTCAAACGCTCGGCTGCATCGCGCTGACGCCTGATGATATGGCGGCGCTTTTGCCAAAGCTATATGGGGGGCAAGGGGTGCGTATCGTCGCTTAGCCGTAATCCCGTTCCCCAAATAGGGCGCTGCCAACCCGCACAGATGTTGCGCCAAGCTCTACGGCTGTCTCAAAATCACCGCTCATACCCATGGATAGTTTTTCTATACCATTGTCCCTTGCGAGCTTCCGTAAGAACCAAAAATGCGGGGCGGCGGCCTCATCCACGGGCGGAATACACATTAAACCTTCGATATTCAAATTATACGTATTTCGTATTAAATTTATAAAGTCAGCTAGCTCTGCTGGCATTATACCTGCCTTTTGCGGCTCTTCGCCTGTATTGACCTGCACATAAAGGCGCGGCATAGGACGCCCTGCTTTATCACAAGCCTTTATCAGCGCTTTGACGAGCTTCTCTCGGTCAACGGTTTCAATCACGTCAAACAAGGTCACGGCGTCCTCTGCCTTATTGGTTTGCAGCGGCCCGATTAAATGTAGCGTTAAACCTTCACGCCGCTGCGCAAATCTCTCGCCCCAGCGCCCTTGGGCCTCTTGCACGCGGTTCTCGCCAAAGATGGTTTGACCCGCATCCAACATCGCCTTGATACGCGCGTCGGGCTGGACTTTAGAGACAGCAACCAAGCTCACCGCATCGGCGTTACGATTTGCACGCTTGGCGGCGGCCTTGATACTGGCTAGGGTCTGCGCGCGGCGCTCAGTGATGGGCGGGTCGCATTTGATTTGATTGGGATCTGTCATGGGCCGTGATTACCAAGATTGGGGGCAAAGTGAAAGCGCGCTTTTACGGATTGCCGCGCAAATTCATACGGAACGCCACCGTCCAACACGGCTTAGCCCGCTGGTCATTATGAGCGACCCTGATGTGCATGACGATGTGCTAGATCTAGCACGAAATACCCCACGCGGCGCGGCGATTATCTACCGCCATTTCGGCGCAGATGACAAAGTGGATGTAGCCCATGCGCTGCGTCAAATCACCTTTGCGCGCGACCAACAACTGCTTATTGGGGATGACCCGGCACTTGCCATTGCCTGCGGTGCGGACGGCGTCCATTTTCGCCGCGATGGGGACGTGGACGCCCCCACACTTTGGCGGGCCCGCTGCCCTGATTGGCTTATCACCATGGCGGGTATTAAGGATGATTATGTCGATTACGGCGGCGATGTATCCGTCCTTGACGGCCTCATGGTCAGCAGTATTTTTCACAGCGAAAGCAAAAGCGCGGGCAAACCCATCGGCATTGATCGCCTGCTCTCCATCACAGCCGTCCTGCCCGCCCCAATATACGCGCTGGGCGGCGTCAATGAACGAACGATAGAGGCACTAACGGGGACAGGCATATCAGGCGTCGCGGGACGGTTTATGTTTTAGGGGGGAAAGAAAACACGGCGCACTTCGCACTCCCTCTAACGTCACCCTCGGGCTTGACCCGAGGGTCTATCCCGCAAAAACGAGCAAAAATTATAGATGGATCCTCGGGTCAAGCCCGAGGATGACGGGTGAATAGTGTTAGGGCGAGAAACACAAAAAAGCACGAGCGGCATTCTGGGGTTGGAATCCAGTGCCGCTCGTGCCATATTTGTGATGTCCTTTGTAAGACGGGCGGCGCTTATGGAAGGCGCCGCTCACAAATTTAGTCAAATGGTAATGTGTCGAGCCAGCGTTTGAGGCGAACTAAATCGGATTTATCGAAATCTTCGGGAAGATTTACCAATAGCATGTAATTTTCGCGCAAACGAAACGTGTGCTCAATTTCGTTGATACTTTCTATCATGCCATCATCTATTATTGCATTCGCATGAACAGGCTCAAGATAATCCGGGTCGAGTTCCATCATATCAGAACTACCAACAAGAGCGACACTTACTGGATCATAATACCAGTCAAATCTACTTTCTTTCCCTTTGCGTCCAACTATGAAATTGCCAACCTCACACGCTTCAAGCGATTTGAAGGCGTCCACAGCCTCATAATATTCTAAATTTGCATGTGTCGCGGCGAATGCAACTGTAGTAGTCTTCATGAGTAGGTCTGAATTAACAAGCCAATCAAAAAGGGTGGAAATGCTGGCATCTTTTTGGCTTATAGCCCAAACTTCTTCGGCCACTTCATGCATGTGTTTAGAATTATACTTCATAAAAATTATATAACACTTTATAAATTATATACAACATATAATTTATAAAATTTGCACGGCCTATTCTACTTACTATCAAACAATTCCGCGAGCTTCTCTGTCATGGCTCCGCCAAGTTGTTCGACGTCCATGATGGTGACGGCGCGTTTATACCAGCGGGTGACGTCGTGGCCGATGCCTATGGCGACAAGCTCGACGTCGGAACGGTTCTCGATTTTATCGATGACCATGCGGAGGTGCCCTTCGAGCAGGCCCGTGCGGTTTTGGCTTTGGGTGGCATCATCAACAGGGGCGCCGTCGGAAATGACCATCATGATACGGCGTTGTTCGGGCCGCGCCATCAGCCGGCGATACGCCCATTCCAGCGCTTCGCCGTCGATATTCTCTTTTAATAGGCCTTCACGCATCATCAGGCCTAGGTTCCGTTTTGCCCGTCGCCACGGCATATCGGCAGCTTTATAAACGATATGGCGTAGGTCATTGAGCCGCCCAGGCTTTTGCGGTTTTCCCGCCGCCAGCCAATCTTGGAACGACCGTCCACCTTTCCACGCCTTGGTCGTAAAGCCTAAAATCTCGGCTTTAACGCCGCAGCGTTCCAATGTGCGCGCCATAATATCGGCGCAGACCGCGGCGACCATGATCGGCCGTCCACGCATAGAGCCTGAATTATCAATCAGTATTGTTACGACTGTGTCACGGAAATCCGTTTCTTTTTCTTCCTTGAAGGTCAGGGCCGACATGGGGTCAATAACAACCCGCGTTAGCCGCGCCGTATCAAGCTGGCCTTCTTCCAAATCAAAGGTCCAACTGCGCTGTTGCTGCGCGAGTAGCCGCCGTTGTAAGCGGTTGGCCAGTCGCGCAATGACAGCGGATAGCCCCGCCATATGGCCATCCAGATAACCGCGCAGGCGGTCAAGCTCTTCTATTTCACACAATTCTTCGGCTTTGATGACCTCGTCATGGGTGGTTGTGTAAATTTGATAAGCAGGCGGCGCGTTGGGTATGGGGGCTTGGTTGGGATTATTATTGGGTTGCTGATCATCGGCGTCAGATTCGCCGTCAATTTCGTCGGCATCGACCATGTCTTGTGGCTCTGCACTGTCGTCTTCTTGGGCGTCGGCCTCTGACACTTCCGTTTGGCCAGGTTGGTCATCCGATTGCTGCTCGTCCTGTTGGTCTTGCTGCTCTTGCTCGTTCTCAGAGGACTCGCCGTCTTGGTCCTCTTCCTCGCTGGGGTCTGACATGTCGTCACCCAATTCAAAATCACGCAAAAGATCTTTGACTTGGCGGCCAAAGGCGTCTTGGTCGCCAATGGTCTCTAACAGCTTTTTAAACTTATCCCCGCCTACCTCGACTAAAGTGTCACGCCACACCGACATAATCCCGTCGCAGCTTTCGGGCAGGGGGCGGCCCGTCATGGCTTCGCGCGCGAAAAGGCCCATGGCTTCGGCCATTGTGCTGTCATCTTTGGGGAGGTCGGTTTTATCGAAATTACGGCGTAGCGCGCGCGCATTAAGGGCCGCATCCAGATTATCGCGAACGCCTTCCAAATGTAGCCCACCGAGCGTATCCACCCGCGCATTTTCAAGCGCTTCAAATATCGCACGCGCTGGCCCAGCGCTTGGCTGATTGGCGCTGTGGGTATCTTTATCATGCAGCGCAAGGCGCAGTGCGAGTTGATCTGCCTCGCCGCGCGCTTTGGCAATAACCTCTGGCTTGGGATGCGGCGGCAGGCTGGGTAGCATGACTTGTTCGCGCACAATACCCGCAACATCACCGCCAAAGGACACCTCCAAGTCCGGCTCACCCGAAATTGCTTTCGTCGCAGAGGCGAGCGATCGTTTAAAGGTGTCGATGGGGGTTTGTGTGGTCAATTAATTACCTTTACCGTCTTTCATCGCTGGCGATGAAGGCGCTCCGTTGCAATCGACTCACAGAATCGATTGCGGCCACTACGCTACCATCACGCTCGCCGAACTCTCTGGCAATTCAACGCCAAAGGCGCGCTGATAAAACTCGGCGATGACGGGGCGCTCTAGTTCGTCGCATTTATTGAGGAAGGTTAGGCGAAAGGCTTGCGCGATATCACCGCCAAAAATCCGGGCGTTCTCGGCCCAATTCATCACTGTGCGGGGGGACATGACGGTGGAAATATCACCGGCCATGAAAGCGTTCCGCGTCATATCGGCGACCCGCACCATAGAGGCCAGCGTCGCTTTGCCCTGCTCATTATCATAGCTGGGTGATTTAGCGAGCACGATGGCTTCTTCCTCATCATGGGACAGATAATTAAGCTGTGTGACAATAGACCAGCGGTCCATTTGACCTTGGTTAATTTGTTGCGTGCCGTGATAAAGCCCTGTCGTATCGCCAAGGCCAACGGTGTTGGTCGTCGCAAAGAGGCGAAACGCATTATTGGGCGTTATCACTTTGTTTTGGTCAAGCAATGTCAGACGACCCTGCGCTTCTAACACGCGCTGGATAACGAACATCACATCCGGGCGACCCGCATCATATTCATCAAAGGTCAGCGCCACAGGATTTTGCAGCGCCCAAGGCAGCAGCCCTTCGCGGAACTCTGTGATTTGCTTGCCGTCTTTCAGGACAATGGCGTCTTTACCAATCAGATCAATTCGGGAGACATGACTGTCCAAGTTAATGCGAACAAGCGGCCAGTTTAGCCGCGCCGCCACTTGCTCAATATGGGTGGATTTACCCGTGCCGTGATAGCCTTGGACCATGACGCGGCGATTATAGGCAAAGCCTGCACAGATGGCTTGGGTGGTCAGGTCATCAAAAATATAGGCGTCATCAATTTCTGGCACATATTCCGACCGCTTGGAAAAGGCGGGAACATCCATATCGAAGTCGACCTTAAAAATCTCGCGTGCGCTAACCGTTGTATCGGGGGCCAAAATGGGAAAGGGATCAGACATAGATGCGTCCATTAAAAGAGGAAATGAAAGAGAGTATCAGCAGCGAAAACGACTAGCCAAGCCCCGTCGTTTTTAGAACTTTATTGGCTTTTACAACGCGGGCGAAGCTTTCTTCGGTACTGCGGTCACCTTTATTGGCGTCAGGGTGAAGTTGCTTCACCAGCTGTGTGTAGCGCTTGCGCACATCGTCTTTGGTCGCAGTTTCGTCCAGCCCCATATCGGTCAGCGCCTGCATTTGCAATTTCGACAGACGGCGGCGCGGCTGTACGGCCATGCCTTCGTCGCCGCCGTCGCCAAAGATATTATAGCCTTCGGCGGTTGCGGCGGTGTTGCCTGTTTTGCGTTTCTTATTGGCTTTTGCGCGTTCGCCTGTGTTTTTCTTCACGTCCCACGTGGGGCGGTGACCGTGACGGGCGCCGACTTGCCATTCGGATATATCTTCATCTGACATACCAGAAAAGAAGTTCCAATTTTTATTATATTCGCGCGCATGGGCTTGGCAGAAATTGTGATATTCGCGCAAGCGGTCTGGGCTTTTGGGGGCTTTGCAACCACCGAGCCGTGTGCAGCCCGCCCAATCACATTGTTTCTCCTCTGGCGGCAATTCATCCTTGGGCGGATTAATGCGTAAATCGAGCGGGGAGCGTTTAATTTTGGGACGGCTGGCCATAATGACTATATATACTCTGTAAAGTGAAATCGGGTTTGAATAAGGACTGGCTAAAATGGGCACTATCGGCACATCAATCAAGGAAAAACTGACAAAAGCGTTCAATCCGTCGCAGTTAGACGTCATAGACGAAAGCGCCAAGCACGCACACCACCGCGGCGCCCATGAACATGCCGCCCAGATGCAAGAAATGGGGCGGGGTAGCGCAGAAAGCCATTTTCATGTGGTCATCGTGTCAGAGGCCTTTGACGGCATGAGCCGTCTGGCCAAGCACCGCGCTGTGCTAGAGGTCCTAGAGGCAGAGATAAAACAGATACACGCCTTTAGCTTGGACGCGAGCGTGGGGTAGGGGACACTAACCCAAAGCGTAGCCTTGTTATTAGTGGCTGTGTTCTTGTCAATGTTACCTGCGGTTGATATGACGGTTTATACCTTTGGGGAAAAGCATGTATTATTTAGACCGTTTTGATGATCGTTTCACGGTCTTTACAAATTTTGAGTTGCCCGTTTATGAGACGCAAAGAGATACTTTAGGTATTTCTTTTACCGAAAATTATATGGCCCTAGGGTTATCAGAAGTGTCTGTCTTGGGCGATGATGCTTTCCGATATAAACGAACCGACCTTGTCATTCGCGCAGAGGAAGATGACGATTACGCGGGCGATACTTCAACAACGGGTGTCCTTATGTTGGATGGAGACTCGATTACTGTTCGCAATGATTTCTCTCGCGATAAAGATTGGCTTGCAATTGATTTAACGGCGGGTGACTTCGTCAATCTTAAGGTCGAAGGGTTATACCCTCAAATGACAATTGTCGATGAGGACGGGAATATAATTTATTATTCTTATCGATCGGATGACGAAACCACGAAAAGCATGGATTTCTTTGCCGAGGAAACAGGACGATATTACATAGAGGTTTTTTCTGGAGTCACTACAGCTGATACTGAAATTATAGTTTCGGCCACAACGTCAGACACGGATCATGCCTCCAACCGAACGACACGGTCGGTTGTTGACATAGATGGGGCACAAGTTGCTGGGCAACTAACGGCTGATTTTGATGTCGATTTTATCGCAGTGAACATCGACGCGCCGACAACGCTTGAGTTTACCTTAACGGCCAATACAAATGATCCTTATATTCATATATTTTTGGATAACGGAACGCCAGCAATACAAATATTGGCCCTCACGGATGAAAATGGTGAGCAACCAGACTTTGGGTCTGTCGGCACATATCAAGTCTTTCTCGGGACTGTTGGGCGTTACTTATTCCAAATTGGAACGGGCTCGCCCGTGGACACCATCGCGTCAAATCCTATTGACTATACACTGTCTGTCACAGAAGTCGATAATACGGATGTAGAGATTGCGGGAGGCACAGACACGACCGCCGTGATTAATCTTGATGGTCAAAGACAAAGCAGTGTCATTGAAACGGCAACTGATAGCGATTGGTTTCGGATTGATGCCACGGCAGGTCAAGAGGTCACCCTCTTGCTTGAAAGTAATGAAAGCCTATCCGTGATTTTGCGTGATGCCAATGGCAATGAGCTACTCAGCAGTTCAACGGGTTTGTTTTTGGCGCAGGTCGACGTAACCGCGACCTATTATATTGATATCCAAATGAATGGAAATTTCACCAATCCCATTGGTTACACTATATCTGCGGGTGTCGGTGCAACGGCCCCGCTCGGCTTCGGCGACCGTGTCGGCAATAACAAAGATGCCTCCACGCCATTTGATATATCGGGTGATGCAATTCATGGCAGAATTGACTACGGCGAAGACCAGGACTGGTACGAAATTAGTGTAAACGCCGGAGACAATGTTGTTTTTGATATATTTGCCCTCGACGAACTTTTCATAAAGTTGGTTCTCTTCGATAGCGCAGGTACATTTATCACGCGTAGCTTTAACGATGGGCAAAATCAGCAAATCAATTGGAATTTTGACGCGTCAGGCACATATTATATTGTCGTTGATGGATTTATAGATCCTGGTAATTACACTCTGTCGGCTGAAGTCATTAACGCCAATGATGATTATGCGGGTGACGCTGCCACTGCTGGTGTAATTGAGATTGATGGCGACGGGGTTTCTGTTGTTGGTGATTTCGAAAATGACCAAGACTGGCTCGCGGTTGATTTAACAGCAGGGCAAGTCGTCTCGTTCCTCGCTGAAGCGGTCATGGTGCTTTATGATTCTGATGGCGTTTCTGTCGTTCCGGCGGCGGCTAATTCTGGCCCGGTTCCGTCTCCAATCTCTGGGCGATTAGATTACATCGTGGATATCTCGGGGCGATATTACATTGGCGTCTCTGTACCTTTGGGCGAAACAATTTCGGTGCGTGCCGTTACCCCAGACGATGATTACGCTAGCGATATCAACACAGTTGGGATGCTTAATCTTGACGGCGTAGATGTGACCAGCCGCAATGATTACATGGGTGATAGCGATTGGTTTTCCTTTACCGCAGAGGCAGGGCAATTCGTGTCATTTAGCGCAGATGCTTCTTTCACAGCCTTTAGCTTTTACGATTCGCAGGGAAACCAAATCGGACGTACAGTCTCATCGGCAAATAGTTTTCTTGCGGAAACAACGGGCCAGTATTTCGTTGGCGTTGAGTATGTCGATAACTTTAATCCGCCCGATAATTTCGTTTTCCGTGGGGCCGTGATTGAAGATGACTACACTGCAGATCAAACAACCACGGGCCGCGTTGAAATTGGCGGCAACGCCACACAGGCTCAAATTAATTATGGCGGCGATGTTGATTGGTTTCGAATTGACGCCGAAGCGGGCCAAAGCCTCACCTTTAATATGTCCAGCGCGAGTCCGAGCTTACGCGTAGCGCTTTTGCAGTCTAACGGTCAAGAAATTGGTCGCGCGGGTGTTAGTGAATATATTGTCGATTTTGGTGCATCCGGCGTTTATTATCTCTCTGTTTTCTTGTCTCAGGCCGCTACTTTTAGTACTGCGATTAATTACAGTTTATCAGCCACGCTCAACGAGACCACTCCCACGCTTGATGGCGATAACGGCAATAACACCCTCCAAGGTACGGATAGTGATGACGTGATAAACGGCCAAGGCGGGGATGATGTTATGAACGGGGGTGCAGGAGACGATGCGCTAACGGGTGGGGCAGGGGCCGATCAATTTGTCTTTGGCCGTAACGGCGGCACAGATACGGTGCGCGATTTCACCCTTGGCGAGGATCTTATCGTTTTGGATTACGGCCCTTATTTGCAGTGGTCTGATATCACAGAGAATATGACCGATTTTGGGACCTATGTTGTGATTGATATGGGCGGCGGTACGCGCATACAAATTGACGGCGTGGGCGCGGATGATTTGTCGCTTGATAATTTTGTCTTTGGCTATAACGACCCTGACGGTACGGGCCCGTTTTTGCCAGGTCGTTATTTCCCGACTTTGCCCGATAAATACAGCTCTGGCCAAAAAGACGTGCCTGTCATTGATGTGGTCTCGCGCGAGCTGCCCGCCGATTGGGACTATGACGGCAACCCGTTGTCCAAATCAGACGCTGTGCACGATGTCTATTTCGATATCGACGGCTTTATTCTTTAGACGCCTTGAATTCATTCAGCGGCTTTCCCGCGACAAAGGTTTGCGTTACGTCGATGTCTTTAATCGCGTCAGGCGCGACCGCCGCCGGGTCATCAGATAGCACGACAAAATCCGCCCAATTCCCAATCGCTAGACTGCCCAGTGCGTCCTCTTGATAGGCGGCATAGGCGTTTTCAACCGTCATGGCGTGCATGGCCTCGTTAACGCTGAGCGCTTGGTCGACGTACCAGCCGTCATCCGCCGTGCCGTCATCGGCAGAGGTGCCGTCAAGACGTTTACGCGTCACCGCAAAATAAAGCGTCTCCATCGGCTCCCACGGTTCGCCCGGCAAATCAGAGTTCAGCGCCAAGCGACCACCCGCATCTAAAATCCGCCGCCAAGCATAGGCGTGTTTAATACGGTCTGGGCCGACGCGGTCCTCGGCCCATCCGCTATCGCCGACGGCGTGACTGCTCTGGACAGACGCGATACCACCAAGGGCGGCAAGGCGGTCATAAAAATCGGGCAGCACGACCTGGGCGTGCTCAATCCGCCAGCGGTGATCATGGGCAGGCTGTGTTGACAGTGCGCGCTCATAAAGGCCTAGCGTGCGGTTATTGCCCTCATCTCCAATAGCGTGAACGGCCATTTGAAACTTATGCTCTGCCGACTGTTCGCCTAGCGATAAAACGGCGTCTGGTGTGATGCGCTCTGTCGGATTGGCTCTTTCTGGATGGTCAGAATAGGGCGCGGCCATCAGCGCTGTGCGAGAGCCGAGCGAGCCGTCATAGAACACTTTCACGCCGCGAATATCCAACCAATCATCGGGATCGTCCAATGCCCCGCGCGCAAACCAGTCTTGCATCAGGGTCTCATTATTACCGTCCAACATACCGTAAACGCGAATGGGTAATTCACCGCGTTCCGCCAAGGTGAGGAAGGCGTCGACATCATCGGCGGCCATGCCGGCCTCATGCACGGACGTCACGCCCGCGCGGCCCATTTTCAAAAGCCCCGCTTTAATCGCCTCTTCTAATTGGGCTTGCGTGCGTTTTGGTTTGTGTTGATTAACCAGCCCTTGCGCCAATGTCAGCATAACCCCCGTTGGTTCGCCGTTTTCGCGCCGCAATATTGTGCCAACCTCTGGGTCGGGTGAATTCACGTCAATGCCAGCAACCGCCAGCGCTGCGCCGTTATAAAAGCCAGCAAAGCCGTGCAAACTCTCAAGGCCTACAGGGTTATCAGGAAAGGCCGCGTCAAGCGCCGCACGGTCAGGATAACCCACGCTACCAAAATACCCTTCGTCCCAGCCTTGGCCAATAATCCACTGCCCGGGTGTTGGGTTGGGGGCATAGGCCTTTAATCGCGCAACAATGTCCTCAACATTTTTAACACCGACTAAATCCGCTTTGACGGCATCAAGGCCTAATTCTCTTACATGCACATGGCTATCAATAAATCCCGGGGTCACAGTTGCGCCGTTCATGTCCAGCCTATTTGCGGCACCTAACAACGGCTCTGTTATATCGACATCATCACCAAGGCCAATGGCCGTGATTTTACCCTGACTGACGGCCATATAATCCGCGCGCGGCATATCAGGGTTTTGTGTGATAATGTTAGCGTTAAAATAAACCGTTGTTTCAGCGTCATTATTGGCGGGCTTTGTTTGCGAACATCCGCTGATAGCCAAACATAGCGCCCCTAAGAGTGAGGCTGATTTAAACAGGGTTGATTTCATATTCATATTGGCTGTCCGCTGCGTTGGTCTGGCTCAAATGTTTTTGTTACGCGCAGGCGTTTAATCTGGTTACGCTCACGTTCTAAAATCTCAAAACGGTAGCCGTAAAATGAAAATGTCTGCCCCTCATCAGGGATCGTACGGGCCTCATGGATGACCAGCCCGGCCAGACTGACCGCTTCCTCATCGGGCAGGCCCCAATCCATCGTGCGGTTCACATCGCGAATGGCAATTTCCCCCATGACAATAACGCCGCCGTCTTTTTGCCGCTCTAGCCCTTCAATCTGCTCGTCATACTCATCTTGGATATCGCCGACGATTTCTTCCAAAATATCTTCCAGTGTGATGACGCCCATCAACGCGCCGTATTCATCAACGACAAGTGCGAAATGTTCACGCTTTTGTTGAAAGGCGCGGAGCTGCCGTACAACCGATGTCGTCTCCGGTACAAACCATGCTTCGCGGGCCAGACGCTTAATATTAAGACTGCTGGTATCGGCCCCGCCGCGCGACAGATGCTTTAGGATATCTTTGACATGTAAAATGCCAATGACATTATCTTGGTCGCCGTCATAGACGGGTAGACGCGTGTGGCCACTGCTTAGAACCTCTTTCATAATCACGTCGGGCGCTGCGTTAACATCAACCATATAAAGATTTTTACGGTGGATCATGACTTCTTCGACAGTTAATTCGCCAAGCTCCAACACGCCAATAATTTGGTCACGGGCGCGTTTGGCCACGCCGCCTTCTTGGTGATGCAAATCAACCGCGCCCCGAATTTCATCCGCCGCTGACCAGGCGCTGGCCTCGCTATCCACACCAAAGACGCGGAGCGTTGCATTAACGATAATTTGCACAACTGTGACAATTGGGGCGAGTAATTTAACAACCCAGCTGATCGGCAGCGCTACTTTTGTCGCCATTTTATCGGGTTGTGAAATGGCATAGGTTTTGGGCAAAACTTCGGCAAAGATTAAAATAAGCGCTGTCGTAATCACAGTGGCGTAGACCATGCCTGCCGCGCCCACGACCTCCAGCAATGTCGCCGTCATAATAGATGTGGCCAAGATATTGACAAAGTTATTGCCAAGCAAAATCCCGCCCAAAAGGCGTTCACGCGAATTAAGGAGTTTCGTTACCAGCACGGCCCGCTTGTCGCCGTCGCGCTCGGCCGCATGCATCCGTGCGCGAGACGCCGCCGTTAGCGCCGTTTCAGATCCAGAAAAAAAGCCAGAACAACACAGCAAGAAACCCACAAAAGCAAATCGGGCCAAGACATCAGGAGCCATTAAGGTCTCTATCATGATCGGCTTATCCTTCCTTGGGGTTCACCGCCATATTCAACGGCAAGATATTTAAGATAATTAGAGAGTGTCTCGCGAATTGTATTTTTCTGCACAAAGGCCTCGCCAATTCTGCGGGCTAAAATCAATGTAATGGCCCCGTTCTCATTCTTCTTATCCTGATCCATATGGGACAATAACGCATCTGGTTTACCAAGGAGTGGCGCGACATCTTTGATGCCGACCAGCTGCGTTTTCTTCATATGAGCGCGAAGTGCGTCGAGCTCTCTGGAGTGACATAAGCCAAGGGCAACACTGAAATCAAAAGCCATTTCCATGCCCGCGCTTACCGCTTCGCCGTGCAGAAGGTCGCCGCTATAGCCTGCTTCTGCCTCTAGTGCGTGACCGAATGTATGCCCCAAATTAAGAAGGGCGCGCTGCCCACGTTCGCGTTCATCACCCGCCACAATACGCGCCTTTGTCTCGCAACTCACCTTTACGGCCTGTGCTATCGCGTCTTTATCGCCGCCTATGACAGCCGGTCCATTATCTTTAAGCCACGCAAAAAATGCCGCGTCCCCCAATAGACCGTATTTTAAAATCTCTGCATAGCCTGCCTTTAATGCCCGAAGCGGTAGGGTGGATAGGGCATCCATATCAGCCAAAACCAGCGTCGGTTGATAAAACGCGCCGACTAAATTTTTACCTTGCGGGACGTTGATCGCCGTTTTGCCTCCAACGGCGCTATCGACTTGGGCCAGTAATGTTGTGGGGATTTGAATGAACCGACACCCGCGTTTAAACACGCTGGCTGCAAATCCGGTGAGGTCACCAACAATTCCGCCCCCTAGCGCCACAATCGTATCATTACGTTCCATGCCGTGGGTGAACATGGCGTCTAAGACGATTTGCAATTGCGCAAAGCTTTTGCTGGCCTCGCCAACAGGCACAGTTACCCATGCGGCGTCCAGGCCGTTCAGATTAATCTTATCTCTGTATAATGTCCCGACCGTTTCATCTGTTACAATAAGAACTTTTTTGGATGCCAAATGGGGCGTCATAAAATCTGCTGCTCGTGACAGTAAATTCTGCCCGATGATAATGTCATAGCTGCGGTCGCCTAAATCGACACGCACGCTGTGTTGCGGTTTTTTACTCATAACACTCTGGCTTTCGCATTTTGCGATTTCACATAGTGATCAATCGCCTTAGCGACGCGTTGCACCGTGCGGTCGTGCGGCCCCTTGGCGATATTGACGACAATATGGGCTTGTTCATAAATCGGGTAGCGTTCTTTATAAAGGGCCTCAAATGTCTCGCGCGGATTTGGCACTTTTAATAAGGGCCGCGTATCTTTTTTGCGGACGCGGGCAAATATCGTTTCAAAATCCCCTTTTAGAAATATCGTCAGCGCGCGGTCTTGTAATATATCACGCGCCCCGTCTTGGATGAAAGCTCCGCCACCTGTAGCCAGGATAATGTCAGACCCATCAAGCAAGCGGTCAATAACGCGGCGTTCGCCTGCGCGAAATTCATCCTCGCCGTGGTCTCTAAAATATCCCGCGACGGTACGTCCTGACGCTTTTTCAATTTCGTCGTCTGAGTCATAAAACGGGCGACCTAATTCTTTGGCCAAGCGGCGGCCAACCGTTGTTTTACCCACCCCCATCAATCCAACAAGCGCGATGGGGCCGTTTGGCACAAGAAGGGCAGGCACAAGATTTGCGGAGGATGCTTTTTTGGACGCAGCTTTTTTAGCCCCAGATTGGCTCTGAGTTTTGGCTTGAGGCTCGACGGCCGCTTTGGCGGTCGGGCTATTGCGTCGGTCTCGCTGCGCGGGGTCAGTCTGACCTTTTCGCGCTGCGCGGGGCTCGGGCGGCATAATTTTGCCTTTAATCAGTTTTACGGGCTGTCATCACTCTGTATAAAGAGCTCGCCAGACGATTGAAAATTTTGCTTAATATGTCCACAAATCAGCCTATGCTCAACCGCAAAAGTAATTTTGCCGCAATAAATCAATAAAGAGGTCATTATGAAACGCGCAGTCACAGCAGCCGGGGTCGTTTTACTCTTGATAATTGGTGTCTTTGTCTGGGCTTTGGCCCAAAGCGGGCCGGATAATGCCCCCCAAGACATCAAAACCATTGATTTGGAAGATACTTATGAAAAATAAGCTCACCGCATTTTTACTCACGGCAAGCTTTGCCGCAGTTCTAGCGCCCTCTGCTTACAGCCAATCGATAGAGCAAGGCACATTAGGCGCTGCGCAGGATTTTGACGCGGGCACAATGACCTTCGCCTCTGGCGGTCTTGACCCCGCGCTTTGGCAAGGCACAAGCGCTGCGACCGCTAAAGACCTGATTGCGCGCGCGCCCATTCAGTCGACGAACCCCATCATTCGCGACATGGTGCGCACGGTCATATTATCGGCCGGTGTCCCGCCCGAAGGTGCGAGCACAGATTATGGTCGCACGCGACTTGCGGCGGTTATGGCACTGGGCGACCCGGGCGCTTTGCAGGGCGTGGCCCAACGTCTGCCTGAATTGACATCTGACCCGGCTGTGCGTGCAGATTTGGCGCTGGCCATGGGCGATGTTGCGGGGGCCTGCACAATGGCCGACAGCATATCGGAAGGCCGCGGCACACCAATGTGGGCGCGGCTTCGGTCTTTTTGTCATGTCACCCGCGACGAAATCCCAGCGGCAGAATTGACAGCCAATTTACTTAAAAAATCGGGCTATGAGGACGCGTTGTTTTTTGGGTTAATGAACCGACTAACGGGTCTGTCGAAAAAGTCGCTGCCTGATGATTTGGGTAAAGACCCACTTTATAGCGCGATGGCCAATGCAGTCTTGAGCGCTCGTGCTGATGCGCCCGTAGTCTCGCTTAGCGCAACAGGCGCGGCACAATTTGCCAAGGATACGACAGCCGATAAAGACTTGCGTCTTGCGGCTGTGTTTAAGGCGGGCTCTGCCTTGTCTAATGATGAGATCAATAGCGTGATGAATGGCCTGATTTATGATGGTGTCACGGTGGAGAATTTACAAACCGCAGGCGCATTTGACATGGATAGCGTGGCAGACATCGATACAGGTCTTGGCTTTGCGCAACATTATCAACTGGCTAAACGCGGCTCAGGCTTGGCCATGACGGCTGTGTTACAACAGGCGCAAAAATCAGGCGCGCTGATGCGCTTTGCGGATGTGTTGAAACAAGAGCTTGTCAATTTACCTGCGACAGAAAAAATTGAACATCTGGATTTATATGCGGGCATAGCCGTTATCCAAGATGATATCGCAACTCTGCAGGCCTTGTTCGGGGCTCTTCCCGACGGGCCACAAAAAGTGCGGATTGCCTTTGCGGCGGACGCGATTGGGCAGGGCTTTCGCCTTGGCACATTAGGTGATGATATCGAAGGCCGCCTTAGTGCCAAAGGCGAAGAGGGCCGCCGTGCCGTGCGCGATGCCTTGATTGCCCTCTCCCTTGGCTCAACCTTGACAGACGCCGGCGCAAAAGCGCTCTCAGGTAAAAGGGTCGACGGCACACGCACGCTACCGGCTGGGGATATCGCAGTGCTTCGCAGTGTGGCAAAGCGCAGCTCTCGCGCGGAAACCACATTACGCGCAGCCATATTGCTGGACGGGGCCACAGTTGACGCTGCGTCCTTTGCTGCCGTTATTGAGGCTATGTCGACGGCACAGCTTTATGATTTTGCAGGACGGTTGGCGGCGCAAGATTTCCTAGATGCGATATAAGTGCCTCACCCTGCGCTTGATCATAATGTCTTGATTGACGGCTTTTTGGAAATGATGAGCGCCGAACGCGCCGCGTCAGACAACACGCTTCTCGCCTACCGCCGCGATTTGGATGACCTTGTGGCGCGCTTAAAATCATCGCGCACGGACGCTATCGCCGCTAGCACAGGTCATCTGGAAGGCGTGTTATCATCTTGGGCGCAGGACGGATTGGCAGCGTCCACGGCGGCGCGAAAGCTCTCTGCGGTCAAACAATTTTATCTCTATCTGCAGACTGATGGTCTGCGGGATGATAATCCTGCCCATATGTTGCGCGGCCCTTCCCAAGGGCGCAGCTTGCCAAAGGTCTTATCAGAAGAGGACGTCGATAAATTATTTGATGCCATGAAAGGTGATGAGACTGTGAAAGGCTTGCGCCTACGTGCGATGATGGAAATCCTCTATGCGGGCGGCTTGCGGGTCAGTGAATTAGTGTCTTTGAAAAAAGCGGCGGTGCTGCGCCGTGATGATTGTTTAATGATAAAAGGCAAAGGCGGGCGCGAACGGCTCGTTCCACTGACGGAAACGGCGCGTTACGCCATTGATGCATGGCTGCATGTGCGGGATCAAACTTTGCCGGATAATCCATCGACCGCCGCCAAGGCGGCGTTATTCCCGTCGCGCGGAAAATTGGGTCATGTTAGTCGCGAACGGTTCGCGCAGCTATTAAAGGGCTTAGCGATTGCCGCAGGTTTGCCGCCGTCTAAAATCTCGCCTCATGTGCTGCGTCATGCCTTTGCCACGCATCTTTTGGCCAATGGGGCGGATTTACGCAGCGTGCAAATGTTGCTGGGTCATGCCGATATTTCGACAACACAGATTTACACCCATGTTCTTGATGCGCGGTTGACCGCCCTTGTGCAAGACCATCATCCGCTGGCACAGAAAGATAAAAATAAGTCTTAACCCTCTTTGTCAGAGCGAATTTCTATGACATGTAATCCGCTAGGATCAAACAGGGTTTTGGCAGCTGCGTTTAAGTCGTCCACGGTCATGGCTTTAAAGGCCGCCTCGCGCCCGCGCCGCCAATCCAATTTATGCTCCTCGGTTTGTGCGCGCGTGACAATGCCCAGCCACGCGCCGTTTTCACGCTCTGCACCTTGGATGCTTTCTAATATCGGTTTTACCGCACGGTTAAGTTCGTCCTGCGTTATGTCTCCGCTACGAAGCTCTGCTGCGATAGTTTTCACCGCCGCTTCGAACGCCTCGAAATATTGCGGGTCTGCGGTTATTGTGGCTGACGCATAGCCGTAGCCAGGGGATAATTGCGAAAAGCTAACTCCTCCGCCAGGGGAATAAGCCAGCCCCAATTCTTCACGGACTACGTCTGTCATACGGTTCGTAAGAATGGTCGATAACACCGCATATTCGCGAGAGCGTTTTAGTGACCAGTCCTCAACCATGGGCCAACCCATATAAATTGCACCTTGGTCAATCTTGCCCGTATGGGTCAATCGCACCCGTGCAGGATCAGGGAAGCGCGTTTTGAACGCATCAGACAGCGGGTCAAACCGATCATTACGCTCAGGCAGCGCGCCAAAAGTCTGCGCAACAAAATCAATCATGGCGTCTGTTTCAAAATCGCCGACAATACCAATCTCTATTGCGCCGCGTGTCATCAACGGCTCCATCACCTCGCGGACATCATCCAAACTCAGCGCCATATATTCATCTTTGGGTCTCAGGCCATAGCGGATATTGCCGTCATTCCAAATGCGCGACAAATCGCGGCTAGCGACACCTGATGGGGTGCTATCAATGGTATGGAAACTGGCGTTAATACTCTCTATAAACTTTTCGCGCCATTCGGGGCGGTAGCCGGGGTTGGTCAAAAGCGCCGTCCACGCACGGAGTTGATATAGTACATCATCCGCATTGGTCGAGCCGCTCATTGACAGCCGTTCAGAGCCAATTGACAAGTTTAGTCCAATATTTTTACCGGCAAAAATCTCTGATAATTCGCTGACCGCATGGGCTTCGTAACCCCCTGACGCGATAGAGCCCGCCAGCGAGGTCAGGGCAGGTTTATCAGCAGGAAAGGCATTCCAACCTTCGCCGACCGTGACCTGCATGCGTATCCAGCCATCTTCAAAGTCAGTCTTTTTCAAATTCAAACGCACATTATTATCGAAAACAATGCGCTCAATGTCTAAATCTTCAACCCTGTCGCGGGCGGTGATTGTCCCAGCTGCGCCAAAATCCTGATAGGCGAAATCAAGCTTTTGACGTTGTGCGGGCGGCTCTATTTCCGTGTTACGCGCGGTCTCAAAGGCCGCTAATATATCGGTTTCAGATACGTCTTCAAACTCTGGGCCTTGCAACCAAATGCGGTGCGGGAAATCAGACCACATTTGCTTAAAGGCGCCGTGAACTTCATCCAAGGTGATGGTCGGGACAATTGCGTCAAAAAACTCTTTTTGATAGGCGGGGGTGGTGCGCACGTTACCACCACTAAAGGCGCCTGCAATACCCGACAGTAAACTCGCCGAGCGGCGTTTGGCGGCATAATTGACAGAATCCGTTAAGCCTCGCTCTGAATTGGCGATAAGTTCGTCTAGTTCTTCTTGCTGAAAACCGTATTTAAGGGCGGTACGGATTTCACTATCCAGCACGGCAATTGCGGTTTGCCAGTCACCGTCTTTAATTGTGGCCGAGGCAAAGGCGCTGCTAATGTCTTTGCCAGGTCCGGCGGATAAGCCCGCGCTCAGCACGGGGCGGCCTGCCTCTTGCAGTTTTTTATTAAACCGCAAACGCACAATGTTATTGGCCATAGACCGCACAGTCGCCGCGCGGCGTGAGGCGGAATTATCCCCGCTTGGCATGGGGGCAGTTGCAGCATAAAGCCTAATATTGGCGGTTATTTCAGGGTTGATATAGACTGCTGCCGCTCGGCCGTCTGTTTGAGATAGCCCCGGTTCTGGCTCGGCTGGATTGGGCGAGGTGTTATCCCAATCCTCAAACTGGGCCTTAATCTTGGCCTCCATCGCAGCCACATCAAAATCTCCGACCATGACCAAAAATGTGCGCTCTGGACGGTAATAGGCTTCATAAAAGGCGCGTAAATCATCCGCCGTTATGGCGTCTAATGTCTCAATTGTGCCAGCGACAGGACGGGCATTATAAAGCGCATCAGGCTGGGTGAATTTTTGATAAGCTTCCGCCGCGTCACTTGCCGGGCTTTGGCGTGTGGCGCGTTCAGCTTTGATAATACCGCGTTCGCGCTCCACCGCGTCTGGCTCTATCAGCATTTTATCGGCGACTTCACGCATTAAAAACAGGGCGTAATCGACGGTTTCGTCGTCAACTTCGGGCAGGCTTAGACGGTAATCAGTGCGGTTATGCGATGTACTGGCATTGGTATCAGCGCCAAAGGCCAGACCCATACGTTCTAGCGATTTTATCATTTCACCTTCGGGCACATTTTCTGTCCCGTTAAAGGCCATATGTTCCAGGTAATGCGCTGCACCTAATGTGGTATCCGTTTCGTGTTTTGCGCCTGCACGAATAATCATACGCAAAGACGCTTCATTCTCGGGTCGCCCGTTCGCTTGCAGCGCGTAACGCATACCATTGGGTAACACGCCGTAGGTGACATCAGGGTCTTGGGGCACGTCGCTATCATCATGGGGCCAGACACTGACAGCGGGATCAAAGGGCGTCCCAAGGACATCAGAGTTTGGGCCTTGGGAACACCCCGCGACCCAAAGCAAAGCCGTAATGATGACAACCCAAAGATAATTTTTCATAATACACCCTATCAAAGTCAAACACTCTTAGCGGTGATATTAACAATAGAAAAGGTGTTAAACTGCCGCTTGCCCCGCGCGGTCACTTCGTTATTGTATCGCCCTTACGACCCGGTAATACACAGCTGATTTTAAGGACCGCTTTCATGAGCACAGCCCGTACCTATCTCGATTTTGAACGCCCTGTGGCCGCGCTAGATAATCAGCTTGAAGACCTCCTCGCCTCGCCGAGCGGCGCGTCAGAGGCTGAAATTGCAGCCTTGCGCGAAAAATCTGATGCGGAGCTAACCGCGATTTATAAAAAAATTGGGCCATGGGAAAAAACACAAGTGGCCCGTCATCCCGCGCGGCCGCATTTTAGTGAATATTGCAAAAGCCTTGTCTCGCATTACACACCGCTGGCGGGTGACCGTAAATTTGGGGATGATGACGCGCTTCTTGGCGGGCTTGGCAAAATTCGCGGACAAAGCGTTGTTGTCATGGGGCATGAAAAAGGCACAGATACGCAATCGCGCTTGCATCATAATTTCGGCATGGCCAATCCCGAAGGTTACCGCAAAGCGGTGCGCCTGATGCAAATGGCGGAACGTTTTCAAATTCCTGTCGTGTCATTTGTTGATACGGCTGGGGCTTTTCCGGGACGCGGGGCTGAAGAACGCGGCCAAGCCGAAGCCATTGCGCGCGCGATTGATGCAGGGCTAGCGCTGCGTGTACCGTTTATATCCGTCATCACAGGCGAAGGCGGCTCTGGCGGCGCGGTTGCTATTGCGACAGCGGACAGCGTGATGATGCTAGAACATTCGATTTACTCGGTCATTTCACCCGAAGGCTGCGCGTCTATTTTGTGGCGGGACGGCGCGCGCGCACAAGATGCGGCAAAAGCTATGAAAATCACGGCCCAAGACCTAAAAGGTCTTGGTGTGATTGATAAGATTATTAAAGAGCCCGTGGGCGGTGCGCATCGTGATCCGCAAAAAACGGTCAAGACCGTGGGGGCCGCGATTGTCAAAGAGATTGAATCACTTTCTGCGCTTGATGGTGACGCGTTGATTAAACGGCGCCGGGATAAGTTTCTCAATATTGGCCGCAGCTTACTATCGTAACAATTCAGCCCATTAAGAACGCGACTTGTAAAAACAAGCCGCGTTCTTATCGCCCCGTACTGTGTTTTAACGTGTTTTAAAATCCAGTGGATAGCCCGACGCCAAACCAAGCCATATCGCCTTTACCACCACCAGCGAGTAGCTTGTCAAAATTAAGCGAATCTTCTGAGCTTAAGACAAAGTTGCCGCCGACATAGGCTGAGGTTGACTCGCTAAGCGCATAAGAGAGGCTCGCAGATGCGCTGGCATATTCGTAGCTAAAGCCGTCACCGTCCACGAGACCTGCGTTCGCGCCTAGATCAAGGCTGAACATATCTGTCATCGGCACGCTATGCGAAATACCGCCTTCAACGGTAAAGGCTTCAATTGTTAAATCATAATAAGCTGCTAGCGATGGGGAGAACGGCGCGTCAAAACCAGCTGCAAGTGAGACTTCATATGTGCCTGCGCCGCCTCCGTCTGTTTCAAACAATCCGCCGCCTTGTGGGTAGTGGTAATAGGTAATACCCGCATCTAGTGACACAGTATCAGAGAGCGCAAAGCTATAGCTCGCATAAAGGTCAACTTCGTCCCCGGCGATGTCTGTGCCGTCACCTTCGGATAAAGACGCCCAAACACCTGCTGTGAAATTACCAACTGACACTTCGCCGTAGGGCTGAAACGCTTGGTCGGCTAGGCTGACACCGCGAAACACATATTCAGTGACATAATCAATGCCGGCTGAAAATTCAGCGTCTTGGGCGCTGGCGGTCATAGGGGCACTTAAGGCCGTGAGGATAGCCACCGCGCTGATAGCTGAAAGTTTGGTTTTATGTGTCATGGTCATTCTCCGTCTGTAACACAGCCCCATCGGTCCCGATGTGTAAAGGCATCATTATTCGTAAAAGTTTTGTGACGGGCAGAAGCCGTGATTGCCAATAGAAAGTTAGATATCAGCTTTGATATGTAACAAAGGCCAAGTTTTGTGCAGCACCGCCCAAATGCGCCCTAAACTGCGACATGTTAATCAGTTTTGGCGCCCATAGGGGTTGAAATAGCGCTTTGCAGCTCTGCTACAAGGCTCTAAAGCTGCGCCATGACGTCCAAAGCGCCCAAAAATGAACCGTTGACGCTCTGCCTTGCGCCTGATTTGGATTGGTCCCGTACGGGTGTGCCGGCCTCTGACGGTTTTGGTGATATTTATTTCAGCGTTGACGGCGGCCTTGACGAGACGCGGGCAGTTTACTTGTCGGCGTGTGGCCTGCCGCAGCGTTGGGAGACCCCCAAAAACTGCTTCACGATTTGTGAGTTGGGTTTTGGGACGGGGCTTAATTTTCTAGCGACGTGGCAATTATGGACACAGGGTCCGCGTCAAACCAAACAGCTGCATTTTGTCTCTATAGAGAAATACCCGCTGTCGAAATCACAGTTGACGCGCGCGCTGTCACATTGGCCTGAATTAAAAGACTTATCCACGCAATTGATCGCCGCGTGGCCCGACCGTGTGAAAGGTATTCACCGTCTACATTTTGGCGATGTCACGTTGACGCTTATTCATGATGACGTCAGCGCAGCGTTGGATAGCGTCAATATGCAGGCTGATGCATGGTATCTGGACGGGTTCAGCCCAGCCCGAAATCCCGATATGTGGTCAGACGATATTCTGGCCCGTATAGGCTCCTTATCAGCGGACGGGGCGAGGGTCGGGACATTCACCGCCGCCGGGGCGGTGCGCCAAGGCTTGAGCGCGGCTGGCTTTAACGTGCGTAAAGTCGACGGCTTTGGCCGTAAACGCCACAGGATAGAAGCCGTGATGGATAAAGTGCCTGTCCCCGCACCACAGATTGACACGCCCATCATTATTGGTGCGGGTATTGCTGGGGCGTCACTGGCGCGGAGCTTTTTACTGCGCGGCATTGTACCATTGGTAATTGACGCGGGTGACGATACAGCCGCCAGCGGTAATCCTGCCGCCATTGTCAAACCGCGTCTTGACCGCCAAGACCGTGCAGATAGCCGTTTTTTCCTATCAAGCTACCTCTATGCCATGCAGGCCTATGAGGTGACGGATGGTGTCTTGTCACGTGGGGTTTATCACATTCCAAAATCAGCGGATGAACGCGCGCGCTTTGAAGATTTAGCCCTTCAATCGCCTTTGCCTGATCATCATATGACGTGGGTGCAATCTCACGGCCTAAAAGAGAAAACGCCTGCGCTGTATTTCCCTAAGGCGATGATTATTGATCCAAGCCTTGTTTGCGAGGCGTTTCTACTGGGCGCAAAGCGTGTCACGGCGAGTGTCGCCAAGATAAAAAAACAGGGTGATGTCTGGTCGGTGCTTGATGACGGGGGGGCAGTGATAGCCACGGGTCGTCACGTTATTTTCGCTATCGGGGCTGGGGTTCGCGATATGGCCATGTTTGATGATGTTGGACTGCGCTTTAGTCGGGGGCAACTAACATGGGTTGACGGGGGCGATGTCGACGAGGCTATCACTTACGGCGGATACGGGATTGGTCATGACGGGGCAACGCTACTGGGGGCAACCCATGACCGTCTTGACGGCGACAGCGTCTATGCTCCTCGGTCGGCGGATGATAAAAAAAATATAATGAGCTATGAAAATATTACGGGGCAAAAGCTGGTGCAAAGCCCCCGTCCATCACGTGTCAGTGTGCGGGTCAATAGTCCGCAAACCTGGCCTATCATCCTACACGGCGAAACGGGTATCACAGCCCTCACGGGGCTGGGCTCTCGTGGTTTTGTTTTTGCGCCACTCCTCGGCGAAGCGATTGTCAGTGAGCTCTGCGGTGAGCCTTCAGCGATAGAGACAGGCTTGTTTTCGCGCGATTTATCACCTTAATGTGCGCGCGCAGGCGTAAAGACAATCAGGCGAGAGAGAAGCCCACCGATTGAACACCACGCTTGCGCGCGCCAAAATCAGGCCAGACAACGACCCTGACCTGATCTATTGGGATGGGTAAATTAGTCTTTGTAACGGGTCTTTCCGATTTTCACAGACGCAGATCCGCGGCGTGACACGTCGCGTTGTCCGCTGGCGTCCTTGATGTAAACATTGGATGACCCGCCTGCTTGCACGGTCGCGTCAACAGCTCTGACGTTCAAATCCACCGCGCTGGACCCATTTGTGCTGACCATAACTGTTGTGACATCGCCGCTATCGACCTCGACATCGCTGCTGCCGTTACTGCGCACAGAGAGTGTCGTGCCGCGCACGCCTTCAATTGTAATATCGCCAGAGCCATTGCTTTCTACGGCTGCGTCGCCGTCAATATCATCAATATTGGCATCGCCAGACCCGGTCACACGGATATCAGCATTGCCGCGAAGGGAGCCCGTTTCAATATCACCCGAACCGCTAACGCGGATTTTCGCCGTGTCGCGCGTGTTAAAACGTATATCACCGATATTGGCGTCGCCCGAGCCAGATATTGAAATATCAGCATCGGTGATGTCACCCGCTTCAAAATCGCCAGACCCTGAAATTTTGACGTCGGTTAGGCCCGCAACATCGCCGATTTGAAGATCGCCAGACCCTGATATTTTTGCGGATAAATCGCCGCGAATATCACCCGCTTCGAGGTCGCCGCAGCTGGATAAATGCACATCCATATCACCCATATCAGGCAGGCTGCCGAATATAACGCTATCGCGCAGAATGAAATTTGTGTCAGCAGGGACGGAAATAACCAGTTTTGGATATTCATCCAAATCTTTGTAACCGCCCTTGATCCAATTCCAATTACCCTTACCAAATGACAAAGACACTTTGCCGTTCACATTGCGGCAATTGGTATTGTTAATGATTTGGCCACCGTCGATGCGGGTTGTTTCGCCCTGAGTAGATAGTGTGCCGGCGTCTTGGCCTGATACCGAAATATCACCGTTGTTTTGTGTGACATTAATCTGGCCTACAAAATTTTCGATTTCCAATGTTGGGCCAGCGGCCAGCGCCGTGGTGCCCATGAGGGCTGTTGCGGACAGACCCAAAAGTGCGGCTTTGAAGAGGGATGTATGTGTCATGATAAGTCCTAAAACCGAATAGTGATGGTGCGACCAGATTGTGTCGTCATGGCGACGGCAAAATCAGGCTTAGGGGTTAGCGCAAACTTTGCCCCTGTTGGCCCCGTGTGCAGTGATAATGCGCCCGCGGTCAGGTTCACAGCGCTCGGCATGACGGCGGCGGGGGCCAGTGTCGCGCCAGCTGTTGTGGATAATGCGGCGAGTGTGATGAGTGTCGTTTTGATCATGAGTGTCTCCCTTATAATTTTTCGTTGAGTTTTTAATACTAAGGTCGGGCGTGGCACCGCCCGACCGTGAGGGTCTTAAAGGTCGCGAAACTCGCGGTTTAGCTTCCATTCCTTAGAGGTGATGGACCGTTCCAAATCCTGCATCCGTGTTTCCAGCGAACGGTACTTTGATTTCACGTCCTTGAAATTTGCAGTACGGAGCGGCGCATCCGGATTATCTCTGCGGGCTCTGCGCGCTTCGCGGTATTCACGGCGGTAAGGCGCGCGCTTGTCCTTGGGGATGAAAATCCAAAACAGGAAGTAAATGAGCAGCGGGAAACCTGCGAAGATAACAGAAAGAACAAAGATGATCCGCATGATGGTATGGTCAAGACCGAAGTAATCACCAAATCCGGCACAGACCCCGCCAAAGACACCGTCAATTTTATTGCGGCGGAGCTTTTTATGCGGTTCTGAATATTCATAACCGTCATCTGACCAATCCCAATTCATATCGTTCATGGCGCGGTGGGCTTTATTTTTATATCGTTTTGTCATTTTGCACTCTCCAATTTGGTACTTCGTCATCCAATATGCGTTCCAGCACATTCACGCGTTGATCCAGAATATCAGCGATTTTTGACATTTGTTGCAGCTCTGCAATCTGGTCTTCGGACATGTGATCCATCATGCGTTCTTTGTGTTTGTAATGCATTTTCAGCATGCCGGATCCAATGCCCATAACAATGGCAATAATCGGGATCAGTAAAGCTAGTGTATCGGGGCCCATAATGTCTCTCTCTTTAAGGGTAATTTTTGACTGACCCCGCCCGTCTGTTGAAGGGGGATGGGCAGGCGGGGTCAGTGGGGTCGCTGTGTTATGCGTAACACAGTGACGAATGGCTACTTATTGGCGGCTTTCTTGACTGACTTAGTCAAGCTGGCCTTTAGGGCCGCAAGCTCGCCTTCGATGGCTTCATCTGCTTCCATTTGCGCGAACTGGCTCTCTAGGCTTTCGCCGGCACCCAAATCAAAGGCCTCGACATGGGCTTCTAGCTCGTCAACTTTGCGCTCCATGCGCTCATAGCGGGCCAGGGCGTCGTCAACCTTGTTATTGCTCAGCGTGGTGCGCATCTTGATTTGATTGGTCGCGACAGTTGACCGCATCATCAAAGACTTATGCTTGGCACGCGCCTCATCCAGCTTGCTTTGCAGCTTGGTCAAATCGCCGTCTGCTTTACCAACAGCTTCGTCAAGAACTGCAATTTCGCGCTCAACAACGTCGACCATGCTCTCGGCTTGCTTTTTAGCTTGCAAGGCACCGCGGGCCAGGTCTTCACGATCTTTCGTCAGGGCAAGCTCAGCTTTTGCGCCCCACTCAGAGGCACGCTCGGCGTAGCTCTCGGCTTTACGGGCCAGCTCTTTGCGTTCAGCGATGTTGCGGGCGGCGTCTGTGCGAACCTCAACAAGTGTGTCTTCCATTTCCTGAATGATCAGGCGGGCGATCTTCTCGGGGTTCTCTGCCTTGTCAATCATGGCATTGAGGTTCGAGTTGATGATGTCACCCATGCGAGAAAAAATTCCCATAATACGTCTCCTTAACGTGTTGGTTTTTTAAAGTAATCGCCCCAAAAGGCCGATTAAAAAATTGTGGCAATCAGAAAGCCTGCGGCGAAGAAGCCCCAACATTCCATTTTGCGGGTTGAGAGGTAGCGCAGGAAGCGAAGGAATTTCGCTTTCGCGCTCTCTGCTTTACGGTCAAACTCTGTCTCGTAGTCGCTCATTAACCTACGCTCCTAAAGACCAAAGCCACGGATGCGAGCACCCGATGTGCGGCGGCTCATAATCGCGCTGCGGCGACGTGAACGTGTGTGGCGTGCAGCGTTGTCTGCACCTGAATGATCTGACGTGGCACCGCCGAAATCGTTACTATCAATGTCAAATGTACGGAATGTCATTTGTCTCTCCTTTCGTTGTGTCCCGCCTTTCTTAGAGATTGATGTCTCTGGGCGGTGGCTACAATTGAAAGATGACACATCCAGCTATTTTGTCGATAACTTTTAAATCATTGATTTTATTCACTTTTTCATTTTTCTCAATATTAACCTAAGTTAAATATAGTGTTTTACACTAATTTTTATCTTTCAATTTAGTCAAAAATGCTAAATAAGCGTATATGGCTGTTATTCAACAAACCCCTGTTGGGCGCTCTGATTCCTTCCATGCCCTTATGGATAGGGTCTCTGACGCTGCCGTATTGGACAGAACGGTATTAGTTGTTGGGGAGCGCGGAACGGGTAAAGAGCTTATTGCGTCTCGCCTTCACTTTTTGTCGCCGCGTTGGGAACAGGTTTTCGTCCCTGTCAATTGCGCGGCCTATACTGACGCGCAGCTGGACATTTTATTATTTGGCGAAAGTTTCAATGACGGCCGGAATGATGTTGACGGGCAATTTGTCCGTGCGGACGGCGGGACGCTGTTTCTAAATGATATTGATACCGTGTCTGTGCGTCTGCAGGAAAAAATGCTGCAAGTGTTTGAACAAGGTGTCGTCGACCCCGTAGGTAATCCCGATACCACCCCTGTTAATGTACGTGTTATTGCTGCGGCGCGGGGTGATTTGCGCCGTGCGGTCTCGGAAAACCATTTTGCCCAAGATTTGCTAGATCACCTCACTTTTGATGTTATCCCTCTGCCGCCGCTGCGTGACCGCCCGGATGATATATTGGCGTTGGCCGATCATTTCGGCAAGAAGATGGCGGCGACTTTGGGCGCGGATAGCTTTGCGGGCTTTACTATGGACGCGCTCGGTCTGCTGGCACGGCAGCCTTGGCCTGGCAATGTGCGGGGCCTCCGCTCTGTTGTTGAGCGCAGTGTCGGCCAAGCCTTTCTCTCAGATGAGACATTATCCCGTCCCATAGAGCGCCTCATCCTCGACCCGTTCGAAGGCGCAGCTAGCCTTGGGGCGGCCCCTGTGTCTTCTGATAGCCCGCAAGAGGATATGCCCATTGACGAAACGCTTGATTTCAACAGCCGTGTCATGACGTTTGAGCGGGGTCTTATCGACAAAGCGATGAATGCCCATAGCCACCACCAGGGCAAGGCAGCTGATGCGCTGGGGTTGTCCTATCACGCTTTTCGGGGGCTTTTGCGCAAACATGGGCTTAAAAAATAGGACATTATAATGACAGGTGGTTTTAATATGCCTGCGGCCTGCCTATCTATCAGCGTAACACAGGAGCCAATATGTCAGACCCCATTCGATCCCATGGTAAAATTTACGATTCAATTTTGGACACAGTTGGGGCGACCCCGCTTATCCGTTTGCCCAATGTCACGAAAGGCATAAAGGCGGACCTCGCTTATAAGCTTGAATTTTTCAATCCTATTGCCTCTGTTAAAGATCGTATCGGTGTCGCCATGATTGAAGGGTTGGAAGCCACTGGCGCGCTTAAAGCTGGCGGCACAATCGTAGAGCCCACATCGGGCAACACAGGTATCGGCGTGGCCTTTGCCGCAGCGGCCAAAGGATACAAAGCGATTTTAGTGATGCCAGAAAGCATGTCGATTGAACGCCGTAAAATGATGAAGCTGCTGGGGGCAGAGCTTGTCCTGACTGACGCGGCGGGCGGTATTCCGGGTGCCATCGCCAAAGCGCAAGAGATTATTAAGCAGACCCCTGGCGCTGTCCAAGCGGGTCAATTTACCAATCCTGCCAATCCCGCAATGCATTACCGCACAACGGGACCAGAGATTTGGGCGGATTGCGAAGGCCGCATTGACGCCTTTATCGCAGGGGTAGGCACAGGTGGAACCCTGTCAGGCGCTGGCAAATATCTCAAAGAGATGAACCCTGATATTCAGATTATCGCGATAGAGCCTGACGGAAGCCCGATGATATCCAAGGGCGAGAAAGGTCCACATAAAATCCAAGGCATTGGCGCGGGCTTCTTGCCCGACGTGCTGGACACCGACCTAATTGATGATGTGGTCACGATTTCAAATGACGCGGCCTTTGGCACGGCCAAACATGTCGCCGCCGCCGATGGTGTGCCGATTGGGATTTCGTCAGGCGCCGCTGTCGCGGCCAGCTTGCTTGTTGGAGCACGTCCAGAGATGGCTGGCAAACGCATTGTGACAATCATTCCAAGCTTTGCAGAGCGGTATTTATCCACGCCTTTGTTTGATTAAGCGTTTGCACGATAGTGTAAAGGCGAAAGCGCCGAGATAAATGCGCACGCATGAAGCTATTATTTGTGCGCAATCATCCCTCATCCTGAAGGAATGAACATCGCGAATGTCTCTTAGGGTTGTCGCTTTCTTAGCAGACCCTTCGAGACGCGCTATGCGCGCCTCGGGGTGAGGACGACTATAAACCCAACATCGACGTTTTACCCAGCACCAGGCAGGCTGTAACCAATCGGGGCACCTGGGCCTAAATCTAGGCCTAGGAAAATCCAGACCATCATCAAAATAACACCCGTAATTAGCATCCAGACCGAATAGGGAATCATCATGGCGGTTAAGCTGCCGAGGCCAAAGTCTTTCTGCCAACGGCGCGCAAAGACGAGGATAAGTGGGAAGTAAACCATCAACGGCGTGATAATATTGGTTGCACCGTCACCTACACGGTAAGCCGCTGTTGCGCCTTCTGGACTAATGCCCAACAACATCAACATTGGAACAAGCACAGGGGCTAGAAGCGCCCACTTTGCACTGGCCGAGCCGACAAACAAATTCAGCAGTGCCGAGAACAGCACAATCAGACCCAGCGCAATTGGAAGCGGAAGGCCAGAGCTTTCAATGCCGTTCGCCCCGTGGACGGCAGAGATCAGGCCGAGATTGGACCAGTTAAACATCGCCACGAAATGTGCCGCCGCGAAAGCCAGAACCAGATAATAGCCCATGTCTTTCATGGCTTCGGCCATCATATCCACGAGGTCCCGGTGGTCTTTGATGCTCCCCGCCGCGCGGCCATAAGCCCAACCAGCGGCGAGGAATAAGACCATGAAGCCCGCGACAAGCGATCTGAAAAATGGTGTTGCGGTGACGTACCAGGCTTGCTCTACACCTTCGGCAGGCTCATTTAGAAGCGGTGTGCCCGGCGAAAATGTCATGGCCGCCCAAAGAACGCAGACGGCGAGTATGGCGAGACCTGCATGGCGAAGACCTTTGCGTTGCGCGTCGGTCAGGGGTTTGTCTTCATCGCCGTATTCCGCCGCTTGGGTGGCGTCTGGCGTCCATTTTCCAAGGCGCGGCTCAACAATTTTGTCTGTAACGTACCAAATAACCGGTAGATAAATAAACATTAGCGCCACGATAAACCACCAGTTACCCGCGATATTCATCGTCCAGCTGGGGTCCAAATTTGCGCCGTCTACCGCTGCTTCTGTAATACCAAAGAGCAGCGCATCAAGTTGTCCAGGCGATATATTGGCGGAAAACCCACCCGACACACCCGCGAAGGCCGCCGCGATACCCGCCATAGGATGACGCCCAACAGAGGCAAATAAAATCGCCGCCAGCGGTATCATCACGACATAACCTGCATCCGCTGCGTGATTTGAGAGCATCGCGACGAGGGCCACAACAGGCGTTAGCAAAAAGAGCGGCGCGCCGCGGACAGCTTGGCGAATACCTGCCGCGAAAAGACCAGAGCGTTCCGCCACGCCTGCGCCTAGCATCACGACCAGCACATAGCCCAAAGGATGAAAGTGAGTGAATGTTTTGGGCATATCAACCCAAAGGCGTTGGATGTTTTCCGCCGATAATAGGCTGGCGGATTTAATCACAAGCGGGGTGCCGTCTGCATTGGTCTGCACGGGATGATTAGCGGACAGGCCAAATAAATGCGCGACAACCGATATTAAAACCAAGATACCGATGAGGTAGAAAAAGATGAAAACGGGATCTGGTAATTTATTGCCCGTCCGTTCGACAAAAGCCAAAAAGCCTTTTGTGGTGTCTTTACTCGCTACGTCAGTCTTAGCCATTGTGTCCTCGCCTGTTTTATCCTTTAGCCTTAGCGGCAGAGCGGCGCTATGACAATGCCGTAGGCCACCCTATCGCGCGTGTTTTGATAACCGATGACGCAGCGATTTAAAGGCTGTATGCGCGCCGCTCGCCCAGTAAATTAGCGCAATAAGCGGAAATTGAAGCGCAACCCGTATCCACAGGGCCGTCTTTGACATGTCATTATCGCCAAAACCAATACCTTCTATCGCCATATAGATATTCGCGGGCAGCACGGCGAGTAAAAACGGCGCAAAGATTAACCCCGCCCAAGGCCGCGTGCGAGGCCACACAATCATCACCGCGAGGACCGCCTCTATGATGCCTGTAAACCAGACAATAAAATAAGGAAAGGGCAGGGCGGGCGGCACAATGCGGGCAAAGCTGTCATCATGGGCAAAATGCGACCACGCCGCCATCAGGAAAAAGGCAGCGATTAAAAGACATAAAAGCGTTTTGATTATCCGCATTAGACGAATAGATCCGTTATCATCTCGCCTTCAAACAACACTTCGCTCGGCGCGCAAATCTCAGCCCATTCCAATCGGTGCTGCATGAAATCCTGTGTCGGCTTCACTTGGCCAGCAGCGTCGTAAGTGTCTTTATCAGGCCACTGCGCATAGGCATAAAACGCCCCGTCGCTGCCCTTATGCAAGCGAGAGCCTAACGCCCCTGCGTTGGCTTTGAAAAACTCTGTAATGCCCGACCACGCGGTCATAAAGCGTGCTTCCGCATCGGGTGCATCTAACAAGGCAAAGCGGTAACAGGCGCAATACATTAATCCAGCCTCACCAGCATTAATCAAGCTCTGCCATTTGGGCAAGGCGGGAGGCTTGGTCTTCGGCCATTAATGCGTCGACTACGTCGCCAATGGCGTCGCCCGCCACAATCTTATCCAGATTATAAAGGGTTAGATTAATCCGGTGATCTGTGACCCGTCCTTGCGGATAATTATAGGTGCGGATGCGCTCGGACCGGTCACCAGAACCGACTTGGTCTTTACGTTCCTCTGACCGCTCGGCGTCCAGTCTGGCGCGCTCCATATCATAAAGCTTCATCTTCAACAGGCGCTCTGCATTGGCACGGTTTTGGTGTTGAGATTTTGCATCACACACCACCACAATCCCTGTCGGTTCATGGGTCATGCGCACCGCACTATCGGTTTTATTGACGTGCTGCCCACCCGCGCCCGATGCGCGCATGGTGTCAACGCGCACATCGCCCATGGAAAAATTGATATCAATGTCTTCGGCCTCTGGCAGGACAGCGACCGTGGCGGCGGACGTATGGATACGGCCTTGGGTCTCTGTCACGGGTACGCGCTGTACACGGTGAACGCCGCTCTCAAACTTCATTTTACCAAAGACGCCCGCGCCAGAAATAGAGGCGACGATTTCTTTGTACCCGCCCATATCGGCTTCGTTCTCGGTCTCAATTTCGACCTTCCAGCCCTGAATAGAGGCATAGCGTGCATACATGCGAAATAGATCGCCTGCAAAAATCGCAGCTTCGTCACCGCCTGTGCCTGCGCGAATTTCCAGCACAACAGAGGCATTGTCGTCTTTATCTTTGGGTAGGAGCAGTAACGCGACTTCGTGTTCCACATCAGGCAGCGTGTCTTTCAGGCTTTGAAACTCATCTTTGGCCATGGCCGCCATTTCTGGGTCCTCCATCATCGCTTCTAGGTCAGACATTTCCTCGCGTATCGCTTGCAGCTTACGCACCCCGTCAGCCACAGGTTTTAGCTCGGCATAGTCTTTGCCAAGTTGGACAATTTCGTCGCTGTCGCTGGTCGCACCCATGCGGGCTTCGATTTGCTCAAAACGGTCAACAACTTGGGCGAGTTTGGAATCAGAAATATGCATGAAGGCGATGTAGGCGCTTAATAGGCGGCGGTCAAACCAAAGAAGACGGTTCGGGGGCGTCCCGGGAAATATCGTTCATTACCAAAGGCAAAATCGGCGCGGTCTGCATAGCGTTCATCAAAAACATTATCGACCCGCCCGAATAGACGGATTGCGTCAGAGAGATCATAGCTGACCCGTCCGACAAATATATCATGCCCATTATATTGGGCCGTATTGCCGGGGTTGGTGAAATATGACCCAACATGGCGCCACTCTAGGCCTAGTTCCACCGTATTGGTCACATCGGCGGTTAAGGTCGTTGTTGCTAGCGTGTCAGGCGCGCTATCAACGCGAGTGCCGTCGGTGATCGTGTTGGCCGCAGAGCCTTCGTCCAAATCAAAGGCATAACGATGGTCGGCCAATGTCCCGTTAAAGCCTGCGCGAAGCCATGGCGTTATCTCAAAATCCACGGCGGCCTCTATGCCGATGTGGCTGGTCTTGCCATTGGTGACGTTAAAGCCGTTGGCGTTGCGAAAAAAGAAATTATCTTTTTTCATGGCAAAGGCTGCGAGTTCCATGCTGACGCGACCTGTATATTTATAGCCCAATTCCACACTGTCCAATGTCTCGACATCGGCTGCGCCTGCGACTTGGTTTAATTGCACAGAATATAAATCTGTTACCTGCGGGGCGCGAGAGCCGCGCGCGGCACGGGCGTAAAATAATCCCGCATCAGAGCTGTATGACAATGATAGCTTTGGCGTTAACGTCAGGAAATCATCTGTCCTATCGGGGGAGCGAATGAACCGCCCGCTGCGTCCGTCGTTGGCTTGATTGTCATAATCATAATGGGTGTATTCTGCCCGCGCGCCAATATCCAGCGTCAGTGCCTCACCAAGCGCAAAGGTCTTTTGCGCGTAAGCTGCGATCACAACGGCCTCAACCTCATAGTCATAATGCAGGCCTTGGACAAAACTAAAGCGTGATGGATTGTCTTGAAATTCAAATAAAAACCCGTCGCTATATTCAACATCAAAGCCGACGTTCAAACTGTCATCATAAAGAGCGGATTGCAGCCCGACAGAACTATGACCGTTTTTCTCAAGCGCTTGGCCAGGCACAAAGTGACGTAAGAACCGAAGTTCTGCGCGCCGTGCATATGGCGTGAGGGCCAGCGTATAGTCCCCAAGGTTGCGTGCAAATCGCGCCTGTGTGCGGTAACTTTTACCGTCGCGAAAGGCTTCGGGATTGGGGTTGGATCGCGCAATGTCTTTGTCACGAAAGGCGTCATCACCTTGGATAAAGCCCGCCGTTTCTTGGTTCAAATTATTAAAACTAGACAGCCAATCGACCGACCATGGGCCAAAGCCCCCGCTATATTTCAGTTGAAATTTTTGCTGGTCAAAGCCGCTATCCTCGCGAAAGCCGTTATCATGGGCAAGCGAGACCGAGGCACGGAAATCGCCCATGGTCTGCGCTAGGGTTAGGCTCGCAAAGCCGTCATCACTGCCCATAAGCTTGATACGGTTCGGGTCATTGATGTCGGCTGATCCAATATTAATCACGCCGTGCACAGCATTAGACCCATATTCGGCGGGCCCTGGACCTTTTAGCACCTCGATGCTTTTCGCGAAATCTGTGCCGCCTTCAAATAATCCGTTCACATTGGCAAAGCCTGCGGCACGCAAGGGCACACCGTCCTCAAGATATAGGAAACTGCCCGCGCCTGCGCCGCCCGTTAGGACTGGCGAGCGAATAGCGGTTAGATGTTCTTGGCCCGACCCGCGGTGGATATTCACGCCCGCAACGGTGTTTAATGCCTCGGCCGGATGCACGGCGCTAATACGTGTCAGTTGCTGCGTGTCTATGACATCCAGTGAAGCGGGGCGAGCTGCGACATCAGCCGCCTGATTATAAATACCAGAGACGATAACCTCGTCTTGATTTTGTCGGTTATCATCTTGCGCAATAGCCGTTAAGGGCAAGCAAAGCGCAGATATAAAAATGGAAATATGCTGGGGTCTATTCATGGGGCCGCTATGCCGTAAGCGGCGGGTGTTTTAAAGGGCTAAAACGCCACAGATAGGCCTATGTTCTGATTAGCTGTCGCTGATGATATTGACGACGCGGTCAATGAATGTTGCGATTGTTTCTGGCGCGCTATCATCCAATTTCATCATCGCTAGGGTCGTCGCCGCGCCGAAGATAATGCGAGCATTGGCGCGTTCGCCCTTATGACCGTCGCGCCCCGTGTCATTAATGGCATCATGTAGCAGATTGAGGGTTTCTTCTTGAAACTCTAAAAACCGGGGGCGCGTTTCTATTCCAAAGGACACAGACCAGTTGAGCAAAACCTTGACTATATCAGGCTGGCTATCAATGAGATTATTAAAGGTCGCTGCCAAAGCGAGCAGGCGCGGGGTTCCCGTTGGCACGGATGCTGTGCTGTCAAAGCTGTCTCGGACATTGGATTTGACAGCGTTCAAGACTGCGTCTGTCAGGGCGTCGCGTGTGGGAAAATAATTAAAAACCGTAGCCGTCGAGACACCCGCCAGTTTTGCGACATCCCCATGCCCTGCGCGTTCCACCCCCATACGGCCGTAAATCGTAATCGCAACCAAGAGCAATTGCGCTTGGCGGTCTTCTGGGCTCATACGGGGTCGATTTTGAGAGGGTATCACAGCATTCGTCATAATAATTATATGGCTGATTTGGCGTTGACTCACAAGGCACCTATCCTTATTGATAAAGTTATCAACAAGGATTGTGATATGGCTGTTGTCGACAAATTAAATGCAGATGTGAAACGCAAGCGCCACTTATGGCTCATATCGCTGACCTTCCCGATGAGCCCACTTTGGGGCATTGGCCTGTCTGAACTGACGGGTAACCCGCATATGCTTTGGGTGCCTGTGGTGCTGTTTTATCTGATCATGCCAGTGCTGGATTATCTTATCGGCGATGATAAGCATGACCTTTTGGGCATGATGGAAGAAGAAGCGTCGCTCTCGCCGTTTTACCGTTTTATGGTTCACGGCCTTTTGCCCGTTGTTTATCTGACTTGGCTGGCGGGGGCGTGGTACGCGGCCACGCAAAGCCTGCCGTGGGATGCTTATTTCGCGCTGGGTATTGCCCATGGCTGGGGGCTCGCTTTTGCAATTAATGCGGGCCATGAGATTGGGCATAAAACCGATAAGCTGTCTAAATGGGTCTCGTTATTTATGTTGTTCCCAAGCTTTTTAGGCCATTTTCGGGTCGAGCATAATTCGGGGCATCATTCCGATGTCGCAACGCCGCGTGACCACGCAACAAGCTGGTTCGGCGAAAGCTATTATCATTTTATGGGCCGCGAAATCCCAGGCGCTTGGCGACGGGCTTGGGCGCTTGAGAGTATACGCGCGCGTCGGCGAGGCTATTCAAAATGGTCGTTGAAAAACGAAGTGGTGATTTCAACGGTTCTCTCAGTTCTGCTGTGGGGCGGGATCGTCGCTGTCTTGGGACTTGCGGTTTTGCCTTACATTCTACTGACATGGATCGTGTCATTAACGGCGCTGTCCTCGCAAAACTATATCGCCCATTACGGCTTGCTGCGTGATAAGCGCCCTGACGGAAAATATCTACCGTGCCAGCCTCACCATAGTTGGAATTGCAATCAACTCGTGACCAATCTTACCAGCTATAATCTTGCCCGCCATTCAGACCACCACGCCCATCCCGCGCGCCATTATCAACATTTGCGCACCTTCCCAAAGGCCCCGCAACTGCCATATGGTTATATGACAATGTTTCTGATTGGTTTTATCCCGCCCCTGTTTCGCCGCGTGATGGACCACCGTGTCCTTGATAATGTTGACGGTGATATGCGCCGCGTCTTGACGCCAGAGCTGGTCGCGCGTGAGCGGGCCGCAACAAAAGTCTAGTTTAATTTTGGCTTAGGCTTTGCTTTAGCTTTCGACTTCGCTTTTGGCTTAGAGGTTGGGGCAGGCGTGATAATATGCAAATCGCGTTGCGGGAAGGGGATTGAGATGCCTTCGCGTGCCAACGCTTTATTAATCTGCATATGGACTTGGTGACGTGTCGGCACGCGGTCTTCAAAACATTTCAAGAATACACGTAACTCAAAATCTAGCGAGCTATCACCAAAGCCCATAAATAAGACTTGCGGCGCCGGATTTTCCAGCACAATCGGCATGGCCTTTAACTCAGCTAGCATCACCTCTGCGGCACGGTCTGTGTCAGATCCGTAAGCAATCCCCACCGGGATAATCAAACGCGTGACCGAGCTTGATAAGGTCCAATTGGTGACGCGTTCCGAGATAAGCGCTTCATTGGGGATAAGGATTTCGCGGTTATCCAAATCCACCAATGTTGTGGCGCGAATTTGAATGCGTGTGACATTACCGCTTTGATCGCCAATGGTGACGTAATCCCCGAGGCGAATGGGTCGCTCAAATAAAATAATCAAGCCTGAGACAAAGTTCGCGATAATCTTTTGCAAACCCAGACCAATACCCACCGACAGGCCAGCGACCACAAATTTAAGCTCTGACCATTGCAGGCCAAGACGGTCGAGTGTGAAGAAAATACCAAAGGCGATAATCAAATATCCCAATATCGTCACAATCGCATATCGCGTGCCCGCATCAATGCCCACACGGTTAAGCACGAAAATCTCTAGGAAGCTGGGCAAGTTGCGGGCTGCCAAAAATGTCAGCGCGGCGATGACAACGGCTTGCATGACATTCCAGAGCGTTATCACCCGTTCGACGCTGGTTGGCTGACCTGTTTCCGGATCGATAATATCAACCATATAAGATGATAATTCGACACCGTTGAAAAATGTCAGCGCAGGGAGAAGCGATGACCAAATCATCCATAAGAAACCGACAACGCCAATTGCCATAATCGCGTCGAGCAATTGCA
The DNA here is from genome assembly GCF_041429785.1 of Fretibacter rubidus. Taxonomy (GTDB): domain Bacteria; phylum Pseudomonadota; class Alphaproteobacteria; order Caulobacterales; family Maricaulaceae; genus Fretibacter; species Fretibacter rubidus. The sequence goes on along the minus strand of NZ_CP163423.1, from coordinate 2,969,213 downwards.
TGGTTTGGCGGCTCATGGTTTCCACATCAAATTCAGAATAATCAATGGGCGGGGGTTGCGGCGCGCTTTCACCGCGTTCTTCGGCGGCGGCTTTGTCTTCGCGCATCTTGACGGCTTTATCACGGCGCTCAATGGCTTGGCGTAATGACAGTCGGCGTTTGCCAATCATAATGGACCGGCGAATGACGCCGTGCACAACATAGGCCCCAATGAATAACCAGCCAGAGACAAAGACGCGGTACATTAATTCGCTCGCGGTTTCTAAATATCCCATGGCGGCGAAGATGGACGCGATTAACGGCACAGCTATTCCCACAAAGGCTAATGGTGTGCGGTAGCTGCGAAGGCGGCTGTCCGGGTCTAGCGCTTGGTTGCTTTCGTGCCGACCCCGCCACACAACCAGATAAATAAAGGCTGATAACAAGACACAGGTAATCAAAAAGGCCGCCAAGCCCAAACCGCCAAAAACGGCGCTATTGGGGCTGTCCTGGGTGAGGACCAAAAGCGCGGTGGACGTTCCAAATAAAGGGATGAACCAAAGCATATTTCGATTGGCAACGTGACGGACGGCTTTTGGCAATCGGAAATGTTTATCAAATAACGACAGGTCGCCGTCCCAAGCGCGCCATGTCAAAAATAGGCCCGTAAAGACAGCCAAATAGGCAAACATATCCGCAAGGGCGATAACGAAATTATCGGGATTGCCAGAGATAAATAAGAGCACACTAAGCAACATGAAAATCAACGCCAATGGCATGGCAATGATAACGCAGGCGAGTAAAACTGCTGGCGTATGGAAATATGTATCAAGCTGTACACGCCGCACCATCGCTGCACGCTTTGCAATATCTTGCCACAACGGTTTTCGCGATAAATACAGCGCCGCAATGATGATGCTGAAAATAACGACCAATGGCAAATTGTCCTTGGCTGACGTGACCAGCGTATCAAAGGCCGTGTTGATATTATTAGGACTGAATGTAGCGGCTATCCCTTTGATAAGGTCGCCTGGCCAAGACAAGCCAATGGCCGCTGTACTGGGCAACCATAACAAATTACGGTCCAGTTGGGCAGTTAATTGCTCCGTTGATTGCAGCAATGATTGCTGCACAGTTTTTAATGTGGTCAGCGCATCAAAATGATCAGACGCAGCGCTGGATATCTCAACTAATAATGTGCGGCGTTGATTATGTAGGTTTTGCAGAATTTGCCGCCCATCCGCTGATAGTATATCTGCACCCGGATTTTGAGCCATCCAATCATCGGCAAAGGTTTGAATATCAAGCTCACCTGGTAGGAAATCACGTAAATTATCTTGGGCCAAAAGTCGCGCTTGTGTTGCGACGGCTATATCTTGATTAATCGCTTTGATATCCGCCCTAATCGCCGCGGGCGAAGGCGTGTCATTGCGCAGCTTTCGTAGAGTCGCCGCAGATTCGCGTGACAGATTACCCAATTCAATCAGCGATGTCGCCGTTCGTAAGTCAGCATCAACAATATCAACTTGGGTCCGTTTTTGGGCCGTTGTGCGCGGCAGGCGGCTGGCCTTTTGCGCGATTTCGCCGAGGTTTTTGGCAAGCTCTATGTTATTATTGGAATAGGCGACAACCATAGGATGGGGGGCTTCAACATCCGCTAGCGCTGCTTCTGTGCGCGTAATCATGCGGTTGGCATCGGTCAGTCTTTGTTGTCCGGTCAGGCGTTGCAGCGCGGCCACCTCTTCTGATAGGCGTTGTTGTTCTAATTGCGCGATACCGCGATTGGCACTGATGATTTTTTGCCGCTCGGCAAAGCTGACGATTTCCTGCTCTAATGCAGCTACTTGCGCGCGCCGCATGTAAAGCCGCGCTTGCAGTGAGGTTTTTTGGGCCTGTTCTATGACGTCGAGTTCGCCGTCACCCATGGCGGTGATTTCTTCGGTCAAAGTTGAAATGCGCTCTAAGGCTTCAGTCTGCTCTGTGGGGGCGAGTTGACGGCGGCGTTGCAGGGTTTCTAATTCTTGGGACAGGCCCGTGATACGGGTGCGGGTTGCACGTAAATTGGCCTCTTTGGTAATCAGCGATTGTTGCAAATCAGACAGGGTCTGTGCGTTCATATCATCTGCATCGGCCTCCATCGTCACGGGGGGGGCCTCTTGTAATGTGCTTAATTGGGTGTCCAAATTATCAAGGCGGTTGGCCGCGCCTTGCAGTACAGTCCGTAGTCTTGCGGCTTCGTCCAAATGGACCTGCGCAGTTGTGATGGCGGCCGCCGTTGTATCATAAAAGGCAAGAGCCGCTTTTTTGCGTTCATCGGACAGATCAGTGCGGTTCTCAACCCGCTCGCGCGCCAGTTTTATGGCGGCGTCACTTGTGCCGTCGGGGCGCTCCACGGCAGCGCGATTATTTGAGCTTTGTGCAAAGCTATCTAAGGGCGTCAGCCCCGCCGCGAGCATAACACTAATGCCAAGCCAAAGGCGTAAAAGTCTTGTGACGCTAAAATGTATGCTTTGTCCCATAGTGACGTTTTAAAACAAAGTGATAGCTTTGTCGCCCGCTAATCATCCGTCTTATGTCATTTGGAAAATGCGGTCGTAAAAAGGTCTTTATTATCCGTCTCTTTTTACGACCAAAGGTGATTCAGACGGCAATAACAAATCACACCATACATACGCAGTGACGCGCTAATCGTTTCAACAAAATATAAATACAGACGCCCCGTAAATGGCGGGTGACATTGGGCGAACCCTTTGATAAGCCCCGCCCATGGCTCCACCACTAATGACATTAAGCGGTATTCACCTGACCTTTGGCAGCACCCCGCTGCTAGAAGGGTGTGAGTTCTCTGTCGGCGCGCGTGAACGGCTTTGCCTTGTCGGGCGAAACGGCTCTGGCAAATCCACGCTTTTGAAAGTCGCCGCTGGTCTGGTGGAACCTGATGACGGCGAGCGGTTTATAAAGCCTGGCGTGACGTGGCGTTACCTGCCCCAAGACCCTGACCTCACCGCTTTTGACACGGTTGAAGATTATATTTTGGACGGGATGCAGGGCGCAGACCAAGCCTACCGCGTACCATATCTGCTCGAAGAATTAGGCCTGACAGGCCGTGAAGATCCCAAAACAATATCAGGCGGCGAAGCGCGGCGCGCGGCGCTTGCTCGCACATTGGCGCCTGAACCGGACGTTTTGTTGCTGGACGAGCCAACTAACCACCTTGATTTACCAGTTATTGAATGGCTGGAGGGTGAGCTTGCCTCTATGTCCTCGGCGCTGGTGCTGATATCCCACGATAGACGGTTTTTAGAGACATTATCGCGCCGCACATTATGGATGGACCGCGGCCAAACGCGAAACCTTGATAAAGGTTTTGGCGCCTTTGAAGATTGGCGCGACGCCCTGATTGAACAAGAAGAACTGGACCAGCATAAGCTTGGCCGGCAGATTGTGCGTGAACAACACTGGGTCGTTCACGGCGTGTCAGGACGGCGCAAACGTAACGTCAAACGGCTGAAGGATTTGGCGACATTACGCGCGCAACATAAATCCCATAAATCTGTGCAGGGCGGGGTGAACGCCACCGTTGTAGACGCGAATAAATCGGGCAAAACCGTTGCCAAATTAAAACATGTTTCAAAATCTTTTGATGGGCGTAAAATCGTTGATGATTTTTCTATGCTTATCGGGCGCGGCGAATGTATCGGCATTGTCGGCCCCAATGGATCGGGCAAAACCACGCTGTTAAAGCTAATCATGGGTAGCCTAGAGGCTGACGCGGGCAGTATTGAGCTTGGCGTGAATTTAGAGCCGCTGATCATTGATCAAAAGCGCGAGAGCCTAAACCCTGACTGGACATTATCAGAGGCGCTGACGGACGGCGGCGGGGATAGTGTGATTGTCGGTGACCAGTCCGTGCATGTTATTCGCTATATGAAGGATTTCCTATTTATCCCTGAACAAGCGCGCACCCCTGTGCATATTTTATCAGGCGGGGAACGCGGGCGATTACAACTCGCGCGCGGGCTGCGTTTGCCGTCCAATTTGCTGGTGCTGGATGAACCCACGAATGATTTAGATCTGGAAACGCTTGATTTGCTGCAAGAACTGGTCGCCGATTACAAAGGAACCGTGATTGTTGTCAGCCATGACCGGGATTTCCTTGACCGCACTGTGACGCGCACCATTGGATATGAAGGCGACGGGCGGTGGCAGGTTTATGCGGGCGGTTATACCGATATGGTCAATCAACGCGGCGAAGGTGTGCGGGCGCGCAAAATAGATAAACAGGCGGGGAAATCAAAATCTGGGTCGACACCGCAAAAGTCGACGTCATCCGAGCCCACCACTTCTGGCAAGCTGTCTTATAAGCATAAGTTTCGCTTGGAAAGCTTGCCAAAAGAAATGGCTGCGTTGGAAGCAAAGATTAAAACGCTAGAGACGGCTATGGCTGATCCTGATTATTTCACGCGTGACCCTGACGGCTTTATGGCCAGTTCAGAACGGCTAGCCGAGACGAATGACGCGCTTGAGGCGCTGGAAATGGAATGGCTAGAGCTTGAAGAGATGAAGGCCGCCGCAGAAGGGTAGCATTGGGCGGCATAGCGCCTAATCAAGCAGCCGAGCACCCGCATCTGAACGTGGAATTTGCGGGGGGATGCCCCCTTCTTCGTGGTTCACGCGCACGACAACACTGGATTTATCGGTGAAGTGAACTGATTTAGCAATCAGTGAGGTCGCCGGACTTTTAGACGCCACAGGTTTATCACTACTGATAACGAGCGCCTGATTGGGCAAATAGACGGCACCAATTATATTGATGCTCGCGCCTGATCGAATGATACTGATTTCAGTTTTCGCATTTTTTTTACTCTTAGACTTGGCCCCTTTACCAGAAATCGTTTTGCCAAAGCTTTCATTAACTTGCCAGAACACAACGCCCTCTGTCTCTCCGCTGTCTGGCGCGCGCAAATCGGCCACCGCGCCTTCCTCAATAATAATCCGGCCTTTTTTTTTTTACCCATCATCACGAAAGTAACGCGGTCACCTTTAAGCTGCGCGTATTGCGAGAAGTGGAGTTCCCCGCCGAGGTAATATATGCCGGGTTGAAAGGTCACATTGGCCCCAGTAATTGATAGGCCTTTGCAATAGGTACCGGGACTCATTACTGTATTATTTGGGATGATGTCCAAATCCGTTGGCACGACGTCCATTAATGTTTCTGAGGTATTTGCGCCAATGACGTCGATGTCATTTTTAAAATCACAGTCCTTGCCTGGATAGGCAGGCGATTTAAGAGCATAGGGGTCGGCAATCGGGGAGCATTCATTGCGGATATAGGGATCAAAGTCGCCTTTGCTGCCGCCAGATGAACAGAATGATTTGGCCGACGGGTTAATGCTAGATGAGGAAACGATTGCGTTTTTGTGGACTGAATTGGCCTGCACAGAACAAGCGGGCGCGGAGAAATTCGCGCTATCTTCAAATGTAATCGCATTTTCTCCGCTAGGGTCTAACGCAAGAACGCAAACCACGTCGGCCGTGCTTAGATTTGCCGTTGCGCTGACCTTAATATTATTCTCCGTATGTCCAATCATCCCCCCTAAAAGGGTCGGAACTGTCGCACTGGCGGTAATCACGACTTCTTCGCGGGTAGCAGTGGCCACTGCTTTCGGGTCGTATTTCTCTCGGCCTGCTAAATTGTCAAAAAACACATTTTCGGCAAAGGCTTTGCGTTCACTATCAGTATATTGTGTGGGCATCACGGCGGTTAGCGCGGCATTATCAACGGCTGTTTGCAGATCGACCTGCACGCGGTTCATGTTCAGCAAATCAACGGCGATAGAAATCGACAACATAAGGGGTAGGGCCGCAAGCGCCCAAGTAACAGCAAAATTACCCGCTGTATTGTTGCGGTAGCTTTTCAGGGTGCTACAGACTTTGCGCCCCACATTATTATTTACATTGCGTGTCATGACGGTCGCCCAACATCCTTCACCGTTTACAGAATAACGACACAGTAAGAGTTAGGCATAAAGGTTGCCTTAAAAAAAAGCCTTAAGAAAGTGTGAAATTAAACCTTGGTAAAGACTGGCTTCATAGGCAGAGTAGGTCAAAAAAACAGTGCAATAGGAATAACCGTCATGATGGATAATTTCAAAATCAAAGACGCAGCGGGATTTCGCCTAAGTGATCATCCCACGCGCGTCTCGTTATTTGATCGTAAATCTAACGCCAAAGATAAGATTAATGAGGACGGCAAAGTCATAGCCGATATCGCTCACCGTCTTTACAGCGAAGCCAACCGCTCTGTTCTGATTGTCCTGCAGGGGATGGACACATCGGGCAAAGACAGCACGACGGCGGCGATATTCGCGCGCACGCCCCCGCTTAATGTCACAGTCGCCGCCTTTAAAGCGCCGAGCAAGACCGAACTCGCCCATGACTATCTCTGGCGTGTGCATAATGTCTGCCCAAAGGCGGGGCAGATTACCGTGTTTAATCGGTCCCATTATGAAGATGTACTGGTCGTGAAAGTCAAAGGTTATAAAGACGCTACTGCGATAGAGCAGCGCTATGAGCAGATAAATGCATTTGAAAAGCACCTGAGCGAAAACGGCACGACAATCCTAAAGTTCATGCTCAATATATCCAAAGAGACGCAAGGCGAGCGCCTACGCGAACGCCTTATCGAGCCTGGGAAGCGCTGGAAATTTAATCCGGGTGATTTGGTTGACCGCGCCCTTTGGCCAGATTTTATGGACGCTTATGAGACCATGGTGCAGCGCACATCCACGGACCATGCCCCGTGGCACGTCATCCCATCCGACAGCCGCACAACGCGCAAAGCCATTATTACAGCTATTGTCCGCGAAAGCTTAGAGGCGATGAACCCACAATACCCCGACCCAGGTTACCGGATCGAGGATTATGAAATTGATTAAGACAGATATGGTCTAAGCGACAGACGTTCCGCGCGTCGGGTAATCGTGCTTTTTGACAAACGCGAGCCCCGCAGCAATGTCTTTCATGGGAGGCCTGCCAAAAGGTGTATTTTGAATATATTGCGCATAAAGGGCACCGTCTGGTTTTGCCACCATGATGGCGGGTTCTGAGAAGAGCGCTGGCTCGTCACTGCCTTCGCGCTTATCAGATAAAAATAATCCATAAGCTTTAGCGTCCAAAATACCCAAGCCATAAGCAATGGGTAGATGCTCTATTCCCCAATCAGCTTTTGTCTGCTCTGCGCGCTCTTGACTATCCATACTAATCGCTGTGAGGCTTAGACCTTGATCTGATAAGTCTTTAAATTGGCTATCAATGTCGCGTAAATGGTCTTTGCATTTCGGACAGTGTAATCCCCTGTAAAACACAAGGATTTGAAAATCTTTCACATCGCTTTGCGTGGGTTTAAACTGACCGCCGCCGACAAGGGGTAAATCTAAGTCTGGTAGGGGTGATTTGGGTGTTAATGTCTGGGCCATCATGCGGGTCCTTTATCTGTTTTGCGCAAAACGTCGGGACTGGCGCTGCCGATAGGATTGCCAGATAAAATTGCGATACCGCGGTCAATTTCGGCAATAAGCGCGTCAAAGCCGCTTTCTGTATCTGCGCTATGTCTAGCAATCAGGTCACGGCGCATCGTTTGTAATTTTGTTTGGCGTTCTAATGTTGGACGATTGGATAAAAAAATATCACGCACCTCGTCGAGTGTCACAGGCTGGGCAATGCCAGGCTGTCCTGCATCACCGCCAAGCGCGCTATCGACCGCCATAATATTATGATTTGAGTTTGTCATATAAACCTCCTGCATAATCAATGCGCAAAAGATAATGACGTTCCAAATTTGTAAGAGGGAGCTTTGGGGGATGCCTCGCTAGAGTTGCCCCGCTGGAGGTGCCGCACTGGAGGTGAGGATGGGATTCGAACCCACGGTAGGCTACTAACCTACACACGCTTTCCAAGCGTGCGCCTTAAACCACTCGGCCACCTCACCATTCAGCAGCGAGCGCCCCTATAGCGCGAAGGCTAAAGGGACGCAAATGCCAATTCAGTTAAAATGGCTGTGCCCTAGTTGAGGGTATAAACGACGCCGATACGTGTGATGGTGTCAGTCTTTTCGCGGCCCAAAGGCACGGTCGAATGGTTATCAATACGAAACGATGCGCGCGCAGCCAAATTGCCCATTAACTGTGCGGTCAGGCCGACTTCGTTCCAGATATAGGTGTCTGAATCAGACCACAAAATCTCTGTATTATTATAGGCACTGACGGCGTCATTAAATTGATAATCAATTTCAGAGCGACCGTTCAAGGCAAATTCGTTCTCTGTGACAGACAGCGGCCCTTGCGTTTTTTGCGACCGGTAACCCGCGCCGCCTGTGATGTCCCAGGCCAAAGGCTCTGGTAGGACAAGCTTATAACCGAGGCCACCACCAACAAAATAACCGGTTTCAAATGCGCCGAAATCATCTTGGAAATAATCGGCATTGGCATAACCAAAGAGGCGGTCATTAATATCGCGTTCAATTTGGTAGCCCAGTACAAGGCGCTGGCGATTTTTAATGTTGGATGTTTCGCCGTAATCAAAGCTGGCGTTAAATTTATTGCGCCACGGCCCGTCTGTCTTGGTCAAATCAAGGGCCAGGCCGATGTCTGTTGTTTCCGTATTGCCTGTGGTCTTGGACCCCGTCAGGGCCGCTTCGCCTGACCATCCCGCCAGCGGATTGGCCAGTGCGGATGTTGATAAAGCCAGTGTGATTGCAACAGTTGCGGTTGCAGACATTAATTTTTGTGCATGTGTCATAACATGTCCTTTCGCTAATTGTCCCCTTATCGGGGCGTGTAGCGGGACATGCCTAACAGATTATGAACGCAGACTGACAAAGCGGGCTAATTGCAAAGCGGGCAGATTGTTTTCTTTCAAGGTTATTTCATTTTATAGACAACACCAATGCGGGTGATGGTATCTGTCTTTTTTCGTCCCGCTGGCACAGTCGAATGATTATCGATGCGGTAGGAAATACGCGCCGCCAAATCTCCCATCAACTTGGCGTTCAGGCCAATTTCATTCCAAATATAGGTATCTGATTTAGAATGTAGCAGTTCTGTATTGTTGTAGATGGAGACAGCGTCGTTAAGTGCGTGGTCAAAATCTGAGCGCAATTGCAGCGCGACTTCTTCCTTGGCGGGGGTGGTCTCGTTTTGCGGTGTTTGTTCGCGGTAACCAATGCCGCCCGATAAATCCCATTGCGTGGGGTCGTTCATCAAGACCTTATACCCAAAACCGGCACCGACATAATAGCCTTCCTCAAACGCGCCAAAGTCATCTTGGAAATAATCGGCTGTGCCCAAGATAAACAGGCGTTCTGACACATCGCGCTCAACTTGATAGCCAAGGCCAAGGCGTTGTTTATTGCGGTTGCCTTTGTTTTTACCATAATCAAAGCGGCCTTTAAATTTATGACGGAAATCGCCAAATTCTCGTTTCAGTTTCAGGTTCACGCCTAGGTCTGTGGTTTCCGTATTGCCTGTGGTTTTTGATCCTGTGACTGCGGCCTCGCCGCTCCACCCAAGAATGGGGGCCGCCAACGCAGACGGCGCAATAGATGTCATAGCAATAAGAGCGGCCGCGCCGCAAAATGTCGATAAAAGTTTCATGGGAAAGTCCTGCCGGATGTATCAGAGTGGTCAATGCACAATATGCCTACTTGCGTGCGGCCCGCTTGCCAAGCTATGGCAGCTCACATTTTAGTTTTTTTTGAAAGTATCGCATGGCGGCCTCTTATGACGTGATTATTATTGGGGCGGGGGCTGCGGGTCTGATGTGCGGCGCGGCGGCTGGTGCGCGCGGGCGGCGTGTGCTGATGATTGATAGCGCCGATAAACCTGGCGAGAAGATACGCATTTCGGGCGGTGGTCGCTGTAATTTCACGAATATCTACTGTGGGCCTGATAATTTCATTTCCCAAAATCCGCATTTTTGTAAATCCGCTTTGGGCCGCTATAGCGCGCAGGACTTTATCGATTTGGTCAATTCATACGGCATTGCCTGGCACGAAAAAACCAAAGGACAGCTTTTTTGTGATGGTCGCAGTCAAGAGATTATCGACATGCTTTTATCCGAATGTGACAAAGGCGGCTGCGATTTGTGGCTCGGCACACAGGTGCTGGACGTTAAAAAAGGCACGGACGGTACAGGCGGCGAGGAACGCTTCACTGTGGTCTTAGAACATCAAAGCGTCACAGCGGACGCAGTCGTCATTGCCACGGGCGGGCCCTCCATTCCCAAAATGGGCGCGTCGCGTTTTGGCTATGAAATCGCAGAACGCTTTGGTTTGGATATTGTGGACACTGTGCCCGCGCTTGTGCCGCTGACGTTCACCGATAGTTTGAAAGACACGCTTAAATCTCTGTCAGGTGTTAGCGTTGATACCACAATTTCTCACGCCAAAGCTGTCTTTGACGAGGCGATGTTATTCACCCACCGCGGCCTGTCTGGCCCTGCTGTGTTACAAATTAGCAGCTATTGGGAACCGGGCGATAGCATTACAATTAACATGGCCCCCGGTACAGATTTGACGGCCCGATTAAAAGAAGACCGCCTCGCACGCCCGCGTATTAGCCCCGCTAATTGGCTCGCGCAATTTATCCCCGCCCGTATTGCCGATAGCATCGCCGCCCAAGAAAAGGCCCAGCGCCTCGCGGATCTATCGGATAAAGCCATATTGAACCTGTCCCTTATGGCATCAGAATGGCGCGTGAAACCTGCGGGATCAGAGGGTTACCGCACGGCCGAGGTGACCAAAGGCGGGGTGAATACGGACGCGCTATCGTCAAAGACGATGGAGACGCGTTCTGTGCCTGGGCTGTATTTTATCGGTGAAGTTGTCGATGTGACGGGCCATTTGGGCGGTCATAATTTTCAATGGGCGTGGGCGTCTGGCGTGGCCTGCGGGGAGGTTTGCTAAAACCCAAATCCGTCCCAGAGCAGCTTTAATCCAACCACAAAAATCAAACCGTATAGGATTTTGTAAAACAAATCTTGATCAATGCGCTTAATCAGCCAGACCCCAAACAACACTCCAATCGGTGCCAGAGGGATAAGGATAAGAGACGTCGTCAGATTGGTTGTATCAAACTGACCAAGCATGGCATAGGGCACGACTTTCACCATATTGACGATAAAGAAAAACATCACCGCCGTGCCGGCATATATGCGTTTTTCAAATCCTTGCGGTATTGTGTAGGCTTGAAACGGCGGCCCGCCAGCATGGGCGATAAAGCTGGTGAACCCTGCAACAAATCCCGATAGCGCACCCAGCGGTTTATGGCCGACAATAAAGCCGCCAGCCGCTTTGGGTTTTAACACGGCGTAAGCCGCAAATCCGACCGCAATGAAGCCGACGCAAAGCCGCACAAATTGATCATTCACATAACCCGCCAGCAATCCGCCAACGGCAATCCCCGCCACGGCAGCAGGCAACATCAATATCAAAATGCGTTTGTCCCAATGTTTGCGGTAACTCCAGACGCTGACCCAATCCATGACGATTAATATTGGCAGCATAATGCCCGCCGCTTGAATAGGCGAGATGGTCAGCGCCATTAACGGCACCGCAAGCAAGGCCAGCCCGCCAAAGCCGCCCTTAGAGACGCCCGTGATAAGCACAGACACAACGGCACTGACCCAAAACAGCGTTGAAAAACCAGATGTTGATGAAAAGAAGGCCTCAAACATAGGCTCTTGTGCACCGTTTGAATTGCCTTTTCAAACACAGAGTTTACGGTGCCCCTATGACAGGGACAATTGATTTGAACGCCGATATTGGCGAGGCGGAAGACGCAGACGGCATTGCGTCAGAGCTCGCGATATTGCGCTACGTTAGTTCCGCTAATATCGCCTGCGGTGGACATCGGGGTGACGCGGCCTCTATGCGGCGCACAACTATCGCTGCGCGTGATAACGGCGTGGCGATTGGCGCGCATCCTTCTTATCCCGATTACGCCAATTTTGGACGGCGTTCGCATGTCATAGGGATTGATATTTCGGCTGATGATTTGGCCAAAAGCCTTTTATTTCAAATCGTGCAGCTTTGCGAAATCGCGGCGAGCGAGGACGCCGTGGTTTCTTATGTGAAACCGCACGGCGCACTTTATAATGATGCCGTGGGCTCCAAAATTCATGCTGACCTTATTGCGGGTGTAATTAAACGGCTGGATAAAAATTTGATATTCATGGGGGGGCCTAACTCTGCAATGGAGCGCGCGGCCGATGATGCAGATCTAAGCTTTATTCGCGAAGGTTTTATCGACCGCCGCTACACGGATGACGGCCATTTGCAAGACCGCAGCATAGACGGCGCCGTTATTCATGACCAAGCCGCCCGCATGGTCCAAGCCCGCAGCCTCGCGCAGCACGGCACAGTTATCACCGCAACGGGACGCACATTATCTGTTAATCCGCAAAGTTTGTGTTTGCACGGGGATAGTGCGGGTGCGGTGGAAACGGCGCGTCTGGCACGGGCAGACATTGAAGCGGCTGGCCTTAGGATTAAAGCCTTTAGTGACGTAAGAGCCTTCGCATGAGCCAGTCTTTACCGACCCCCAAAATTCAGCCTTACGGCGACGCGGCTGTGCTGTTGTCTTACGGTGTTGAGGGCTTTTCTGATGCAGCCAGTCAGGCTGTTTTATCGCTCTCGCAACATTTCAAAGCACAAAGTGGCTGGACAGATATTGTCTGTGGCTATGACAGTATTATGGGGACGTTTGATCCGCAAGTCATGCGCCTCGGTGCAGCGGTGAACCGCTTTCAACTGGCTGCGCAATCCGTCGACACGCTTGATTCTATTGCCGCTGTCACTGTTGATATTCCTGTACATTACGGCAGTGAGCACGGTCCTGATATGAACGCGATTATGGACGCAAGCGGCCTTAGCGAAGCAGGCGTCATAGACGCCCATGCCGCGCAAACCTACCGTGTCTGTATGATGGGCTTTGTGCCGGGCTTTACATTTTTATCGCCCGCCCCAAAGGCGCTGCATCATCCGCGCCATGACACACCGCGCCTCTCTGTTCCTGCGGGGTCTATCGGGATTGCAGGCTGGCAAACGGGGATTTACGGGCTCAGCAGTCCGGGGGGATGGCAGATTATTGGCCGCACAGAGGCGTCCATTTTTGATATCAACCGCAGCCCTATTTTTTTACTCAAAGCGGGTGATAATCTGCGCTTTGTGCCGCAAAGGTAAGTGATGATAGAGGTCTTACAATCTGGTTCGTCAACAACACTCCAAGACGCAGGGCGTCCGGGGCATCGTGACCGCGGTATCCCCGCCAGCGGGGCGGCGGACAGGCTAAGCTTCGGGCTGGCCAATTTCATGGTTGGCAATGATTGGGACGCACCCGCCTTGGAATGCACCTTGGGCGGATTACATCTGCGGGTTCTTGATGACACTGTTATGGCGATTGCAGGGGCGGAAATGTGGGCGCAGGTCAATGGCCAAAACGTCACTAATTTTACGTCTTTCCCTGTGACTAAAGGCGATATCTTGACCCTGTCTTTTGCCCGCAAAGGTGTCCGCGCCTATATCGCGATTAAAGGCGGTTTTCGTGCGGCGCCTGTTATGGGCAGTGTTTCGACTTACACCCTTGCAGGGCTCGGCGGAATCGAGGGTCGCGCGCTACGCATTGGTGACCGCCTAGAGGCGTCAGTGAAAGGCACATCAGGCCCGCAGAAAATACCACCGGGTTACCGCCCTTATTTGTCTAATCACGTTATTTTACGGGCGCGCCCGGGGCCTGAATTTGACGCGCTGACGGCGGATAGTCGCCGCCATCTGTTCATCAGTCCGTTTTTCGCCACACCCCAAACCGACCGCATGGGTGCGCGGTTACGGGGTGATAAAATTGTAATGTCCAGACCAAGCTCTATGGTCAGCAGCCCGCTCCTGCCGGGCACATTACAAGCGCCGCCCGACGGTCAACCGATACTGGCCCTCGTGGATGGGCACTGTACGGGTGGTTATGCGCGCGCCTTGCAAGTCATCCGCGCAGATCACTGGTTGATGGGACAAATCGGGCCAGAAACACAGCTTAGCTTTCGCCGCGCAATGGATGTGGAGGCCGCCAATGTGCTGCATTACCGCAATGCCTTTTATAGCCGCTTGATGCCCGGCTTTAAGTTTTGAAGGGATATATAATTTGGCCCTTCATCTTCACAACTGTCAAAACTTATTAATCTATAAAATTTACTTTAAAAATTTTGATTCTATGCCTAGGGTCTTTTATGGATGATGACAATAAAGACCTTTCGAGCCCAGATATGGCCAGCGCAGGACGGGAGGAGTTCTTTGAGGATTTTTTTGGATTAAACTTCCGCACTGTGAAAACACTATGGGCTTCTTTTAAAAATCCAATTGATTATTTTCAAGCCGCTCTTGCCGCTAATTGGCAGAATAAATATACGCCATCAATTCGGCTTTTGCTAGGAATTGGGGCTATCACCGTGGCAACACATTTCCTGTGGGCTAAACCAAATGGTAACTTCATAGAAATTATACACGAAGCGGTGATAGCCGGACTTGAAGATGGTTACGCGGCCCATGCTCATCAAAATCTTGATTTCTCAAATGTGGATATTAGACATAGCTTGTCCGAGGCCATGAAGCTGGCGATGGTAATATATACCCCCATCTACATTGCTCTTTTGAGTTTATTTGCTTGGATTTACAGAGGTTGGGGTGAAGACCTAAGCTATGTTGTGAGGCAAAGATATGTTTTTGCCCTTGCTATTCCTGCGGCTGTATTTGGGGTAATCTGGTCGATCATAACAATACCGTTTTCCGGAATAATCTATGATGTCATGACATATGGTCAAATTATTGTTTTAGTTCTGATTTTGTTTGTTACTGCCATTAGGGGTCCATTTGGGCATTTGAAAAAAAGCGACGCCTTTGGCAAAGCCTTCATTCTAACCTTTTGGATGATGGCTTTTTCCCTTATTGCACAACTCGCAGCCGTATTGTTTGCGTTGCAAAAGATTGTGGGTCCCGAAATAAAAATTGCTATAAAAGCGGCCGCGGGAGGCTAAGGCTGCGACGGTTTACAAGTAAACTTATGTCGCCCCTACTTCACACCCGTGGAGCCAAAACCGCCCGCGCCGCGTGCCGTATCGGATAGCTCATTGACGATTTCAAAATCAGGCTGAGTAATCGGCGCGATGACCATCTGCGCGATGCGCTCGCCGCGATTAATCACAAAGGGTGCATCGCCGTGATTAATCAGCAGCACTTTCACTTCGCCTCTATAATCCGCGTCAATTGTGCCGGGTGTATTTAGGCATGTCACCCCGTGTTTATAGGCTAGCCCAGAGCGCGGACGAATTTGCGCTTCATAGCCAGCGGGCAGTGCCATAGCCATGCCCGTTGGGACAAGCGCACGCGCGCCAGGGGACAGCGTCATCGGAGCATGGGCGGGCACAGCGGCGCGTAAATCCGCACCTGCCGCTAAAACCGTTTCATATTTAGGCAACTCTAATCCGTCAAAATGCGGCAGGGCTTTAATCTCAACAACAAGGCTCATTATGTGTCCTATTTTGTAAGGCGCTGAAGATTGATAATCTCCATCACGTCTTTTAATTTCTGAGTGTCGGGCGCAAGCGTCTCTGGCCCTGTGTAATCCGTGCGGTAGGCTGTGCCGTCATCATAAACAGTCAGAAGCCCACTTTCCGTGCTGTCAAAATCTTGCGACAAAGACAGCGGCAATCCCGTCTTAATCAGCGGTAAATCGCGCAGTTGCGGCAGCAGCGTGTCTCGCTCGCACATCACGGCCAAAACCGCCTTGCCGTCGACCTCTTTTATATGTCCTTCTGTGTCGTCATAAACACTATCGATAAAGTCCTTCGCGTCATGAAATTTTGCTGTGCGGACATTGTCTTCTGTCTTTTCACTGACGGTCAAATCCATGGTCACAATTTCGCAGCTATCATCGGCCAAGGCGGCGGTGCCGACTGTCAAAGCGAGGATAAAAATTGAAACGCGGTTAAAGTTGTGTCTCATGATAAATGCTCCGCAATTAAATTGGCGAGGGCTTTGGCGGCATCCATTTTTGATTGACGCGGCCACTCTGTTACGCTGTCTGGCTTTACGACAATCATGGCATTTTCATCACCGCCCATAACGTCGCCTGATACGTCATTGGCAATAATCCAATTACATCCTTTGCGCGCTAATTTGGCCTTGGCGTGATCAATCACGTCATTGGTTTCAGCGGCAAATCCGATGACTAAACTGGGTCTGCTCTCTGCTTTGGATAAGGTCTTTAAAATATCGGGATTTTCAACAAGGTCGAGTTGCGGCAATCCGTCTTTGTCTTTTTTAATCTTGTTCGCGCCTGTATCCTTGGCCCGCCAATCGGCAACGGCGGCAACCGATATAAACACATCAGCGGGCAGGGCGCCCTCGCAAGCGCTTAGCATGTCTCTTGCGGTCTCTACGGCGACCAGATTAACCCCCACGGGCGGGGCGATATTGACAGGGCCAGAGACTAAGGTGACTGTCGCCCCCAGCGCCCGGCAGGCGCTCGCAATCGCGTAGCCCTGCTTGCCCGATGAATGATTTGACAGATAACGCACGGGGTCAATCGGTTCGCGTGTTGGGCCAGCCGTTATCAAAACATGCCGTCCTTTCAGGGGCTGCGGCGCGTCAATCGATTGGCTGGCGGACAGGAGGTTTTCAATCGCGTCGGCAATCGATTCTGGTTCGCTCATGCGGCCTGGGCCGTATTCCCCGCACGCCATAGACCCCGCGTCAGGGCCAAGGATATATTGCCCGTCATCCATAAGGGTTTTGACATTCCGCTGTGTGGCGGGGGCTTCCCACATGCGCACATTCATCGCCGGCACATATAAAACGCGCTTATCAGTCGCCAGTAATGTGGTGGACGCCAAATCATTGGCTATGCCGTGTGCGGCTTTCGCCATCAAATCTGCCGTTGCGGGCGCAACAACGACAAGGTCTGCACTGCGCGATAACTCTATATGCCCCATTTCCGACTCGGCCGTTAAGTCCCACAGGTCTGAAAACACGCGCTCGCCTGATAACGAGCCAGCCGATAAAGGCGTGACAAATTCGGACCCGCCTCTGGTTAGTATAACCCGCGTGGCAATCCCGCGCTTGGCAAGAAGGCGGATCAAAAACAGCGATTTATACGCTGCAATCCCGCCGCCGATAATCAATAGAATACGTTTATTCATAGGCCCTTATAACGGGGGCGGCGCACGAAGGCTAAGCCTAATTTCAGTGTTAAGAGGGCGCTAGAGCATGCTGGCAGCGGCGTAACCACCAATGGCGAGAACGGCGCCAAGCCCGATAAAGGCAGCGGGCTTTAACACGCCCATCTTGGGCGGCTCGGCCTGCGGCTTTGCTTTGGATAAATCAATGTCGCCATCTGCCCAAGCTTTGGCCAGTTTGGCGATATTTTCTGTCGCGTCGGGTAGTTTTTCTAGTGTTCGGCGCGCGCGGTCTAAATTATCGAGAAGGTCATTGACCCGTCCTTCGACACCCAATTCGCGGCGCATGGACGCCTCGACTATCGGTCGCGCCGTTTCCCACATGTCAAAATCAGGATCCAATCGGCGACACACGCCTTCGGCTTGCATCATCGTTTTTTGTAACATAATTAATTGTGGCTGCATTTTCATGTCGAAAATCTCTGTAATCTCAAACAATTGTAGCAACACTTTGGACATCGGCACATCGCCCGCGCGCTTGCCAAATATCGGCTCCCCTACGGCGCGAAGGGCACTAGCGAAATCATCGATACCGTGATGTTTGGGTACATAGCCCGCCTCGAAATGCACTTCGGCAATACGCCGGTAATCACGCATCAAAAAGCCGTAAAGGATTTCTGCGTGAAAGCGTTGCTCACGCGGCTCCAACCGCCCCAAAATACCAAAATCAATCAGCACTAAATCACCGGGTTTTCCGTCTTCCCCGCGCGGTTTCACAATCATATTGCCTTCATGCATATCCGCGTGAAACACACCATAATCAAACGAACAGGCCAGAAAGCTCTGCATGACTTTTGTGGCGATGTCTTTGGGATCATAATCGAGATCGGTTAGGATGCTCTCATCCGATACCGCCTTGCCGTCAATCCATTCGGTGACCAGCACATTTTTCCCGCCTAAGTCCCAATGCAAATCGGGCACGCGGTAAAACCCTGTCTCTAACGCAGGCTCCATCAGCTCTGACGCGGCGGCGGCCTCAAGCCGTAAGTCTAGTTCTAACATCACCGCACGGCCCGCGGTTTTAATAAAGGCCTTGGGGCCAAGGCGGCGGCTCTCTGGCACAAAGGTTTCGGCCAAATTGGCGACCATGCCCAGCACCGCCATATCATTTGACATGCGCTCCACGATATTCGGGCGCAGGATTTTCACCGCGACCGTCTCGCCAGATTTAAGCACGCCTTTATGCACTTGCGCGACAGACGCTGCCGCGATTGGCGGGGATAGGCTGGTCAGCTTATCTTGCCACGGCCCGCCCCATTCGGCCGCCAGCATGGCTTCGGCTTTATCCATGGCAAAAGGCGGGACTTTGTCTTTCAGGCGTGACAGCCCTTTGACAAAAACAGGGTCAAGCATATCGGCGCGGGTCGCCAGAATTTGTCCAAATTTAATATAAGCAGGGCCCAGCTTTTCCAGTGCGCTGGCAAACCGCTCTCCGGGATTATCGGCACGACCTCGTATCGCAAAGACACGCGAGATACCGCCAACGGCCCGCACGGGCCATGGCACCATGGCGCTATATTCAGCTGGCACCAGCGCGTCATGACGGACCAAAACCCATCCGGTGCGCATCATGCGAAAAAATGTCCGTATCTGACCCATAAAAAGCCTATAGCGCGCCCACCTTAAGAAAGCGATAGCCCGCTTGTCGCAGGATTAGTCTTTTTTCACCGCATTTGACGTATCGTCTTGATCTGCAGCTTGACTTGCCTCTTGGCCGGCTATTTTGCCGTGTTTCATGATAAACGGGATTTGAGACAGAGTGAAAATAAGGGTCAGCGGCGTCATGCCCCAAAGTTTGAAATTGACCCAAAACGGCTCGGAATAACTCCGCCAAATATATTCATTTAACGCCGCCATGAAAAAGAAAAACAGCCCCCAGCGAATGGCCAAAGTATTCCATTTTGCGTCTGGTAAGCGGAACGCCTCACCCAGCAGCATTTTAATTCCGTTTTTCCCAATCAACGCCCCACCAATGGCCAGCACCCCAAACAGGGCATTGATGATCGTGGGCTTCATATAGAAGAATATCGGATTGCCAGAAAACACGGTCAGCCCAGCGGTCACCAAAATAATGGCGGTGGTAAATAATAAGACGCCCGAAAAGCGTCCAGATTTTAGGCGTGAATATATCAGCGCGATAACGGCTACGACCATGAAAATGCCAGCCGCCTTCACCATCGCCCCATCAGGGTTACTGCGGCGGAACAGATGATAACAAACAACAAAAATCACCACAGGCCCCAAATCCACCAGCATATTTTGCTGCGGTTTTTTGGTCGGGACTGTGGGCGAAATAGAGGGGTCAGACATGAGGGGGATGTGCCTTATGATAGAAGGATTGGCAAGGGATGTTCGCGTATTGGGCGCTTAGTTTGACGCTAGTTTTGCGCAGGCGGCGTCAGCGCGTCGGCCACGCCTGATAGCGCTGCGGCAAAGACGGGGGCGCTGAAGTTTTCCAAATCCTCAATCCGTTCGCCAATGCCAATGGCGTGGATAGGGAGTTTGTATTTATCAGACAGCGCGACCAGCACACCGCCTTTGGCTGTGCCGTCAAGTTTGGTCATAATCAACCCCGTCACGCCAGCTGTATCGCGAAATACTTCTGTCTGGGATAGGGCGTTTTGACCGACTGTGGCATCCAGCACGAGGATACAGTGATGCGGCGCGCTTGGGTCTTGTTTTTTAATCACGCGCACGACTTTGGATAATTCATCCATAAGCTCCGTGCGGTTTTGCAGACGCCCCGCCGTGTCAATCATCAAGACATCAACGTCTTTCGCTTTGGCCTGTTCGATCGCGTCATAAACAAGGCCCGCCGCATCTGCGCCCAATTTGCCAGAGATAATCTCGGCGTCCGAACGCTCGGCCCACACGGTTAACTGCTCGACGGCGGCGGCGCGAAATGTGTCGCCCGCGGCTATCATGACTTTTTTACCCTGGTCCCGATAACGCTTGGCTATTTTGCCGAGTGTGGTGGTTTTGCCTGACCCGTTAACGCCGACAAATAACATAATTTGCGGTTTCGTTTCTGTCAGCACAATCGGTTTTTCAAGGGGGGTGAGGATGTCAGAGATAACATCGGCCAGGGCAATTTTGACCTCCATATCTGTCACTTCTTTGTCAAACTTATCTTTCGCCAGAAGTGTCGTGACTTTGGTCGCAACGCCGACGCCAAGATCAGAGGATATGAGCAGGTCTTCCAACTCCTCAATCGCGGCGTCATCCAGCTTGCGCTTGGTAAAGATGGCCGACACGCTGTCTGACATACGGGACGTTGATTTTTTCAACCCCGTTGACATGCGGTCAAGGAAGCCGCCCTCAGAATTGGCTGCGGTGGCCTCAATGGCGGCTTGCTCGGCAGCTTTTTGGGCGGCCAGCTCATCGGCAATACGGCGGTCCTCGGTCAGTTTTGCTTCGCGCTCAGCCTCTAATTTCGCGGCCTCGACAGCGGCGGCTTCGGCGGCTTTTTTGCGCGCGGCGTCGCGTTCGGCCAAACGAGCCGCTTCAGCCTCGGCCTTTTCGCGCGCCTCTCGCTCGGCTTGCTCAGCCGCGATGCGGGCGTCTTCCTCGGCGCGGGCTTTTGCCTCAGCCTCTTGTTTTTCGCGCAGGGCCTGCGCCTCGCGTTCACCTTGTTCTTTCGCGGCTTTGGCCAGCGCAGCCTCTTCTTCGGCTTTACGTTTAGCGGCCTGCGCAAGGCGGACTTTCTCGGCTTCGGCTGCGCGCGCTTTGCGTTCCGCTTCCGCTTTGGCCTCTGCTTCTAGGCGCGCTTTTTCTTCCGCGGCAAAGGCGGCCTCTTCTTCGGCGAGACGTTTGGCTTCAATCTCTTTGGCGCGCTTTTCGGCGGCCAGACGTTTGGCGGCTTCGACATCTTTACGGGCTTGTTCTTCGGCGCGCAGCTTTTCCTCTGCCGCGATGCGGGCTTCATCCTCGGCGGCTATATCAACGCCAGATTTAGCCGCGTCTTGCTCGCGCGCTGATTTTAGGGCCGCCGCATTAATCGCCGCCATACGCGCGGCCATGGCCTCATCAACAAGCTGCTGCTGCGCGGCACGCTCTGCCGCTTCTTCGGCCAGTTTTTCTTCCTTGGACTTAAAGCCCAATTTGGACAAAAACCCGCGTTTCTTTTTATTATCATCAGCCATTATGTTTCCCGGTCGTTCGCTGCGCTCTCTCCGCGCCTCTTGTGATTATTCTTCTTCTATGCGACCCAGTGCATATTCACCATCACTATCCGTAATCTTAACGCGCCCAAACTGCCCTGCGGCAGGGGGATTGTCCACTTTAACAAGCGTAAAATCAGGGAGGCGACCCAGGCCTGTTTCCTCAAAAAGCGCCGTATCAATATCGCCAATACGCGATTGTAGATGGGCGGCTTTCACGGCTTCGCCCTCGGCGCGCAGTATTTTGGCGCGGGCTTTAATAAGCTTGCCGTTCACGGGCGGCATTTTCGCGGCAGGCGTGCCGTCGCGTGGGGAATAGGGAAAGACATGCAGCCAAGGGATACCAATCTCATTTATAATCTGCCGCCCTGTTTCAAACATGGCTTCGTCTTCTGTGGGGAAGCCTGCAATCATATCCGCGCCAAATGTTATCTCTGGTCGCGCCGCTTTCAGCCGCGCGCAAAGCGACACCACGTCACCCCGCGAATGGCGGCGCTTCATGCGTTTTAAAATCATATCATCGCCTGCTTGTAGCGATAAATGCACATAGGGCGTCATGCGCGGCTCTGTCGTCAAAGCCTCAAAGAGGGCGTCATCCACTTCGGCAGGGTCAATCGACGATAGGCGCAGACGCGGCAGTTCGGGCACCAGTTTTAACACGCGGCGCACCAAATCGCCCAGCGGCGGCGTGCCGGGCAGGTCGCCGCCCCAACTGGATAAATCAACACCTGTCAGCACAACTTCGCCGTAACCTTGGCGGACAAGGTCGCGCACATGGGCAACGACCTCACCCGCGGGCACACTGCGCGCGGGGCCACGGCCAAAAGGAATAATGCAAAATGTGCAGCGGTGGTCGCATCCGTTTTGCACTTGTAAAAATGCCCGCGTGCGTGATTGCGATTTAATCACTGCGCGATTGGCGCCCGTGATAAATTGCGGCGCGGTTTCTCGCACAGCCATGATGTCATTGACTTGGATCGCCTCCCCGCCCAGCAAACGCTCAGGATCGAATGTGCCCGCCAGCATTTTCTCATTATTACCAATCACGCGGTCAACGCCCTCCATGGCCGCAAAGGCCTTGGGGTCAATTTGTGCCGCGCAGCCCGTCACAATGAGGGTCGCCTCGGGATTTTCTTTCTTCGCGCGGCGTATCGTTTGGCGCGATTGCCGCACGGCTTCGGATGTCACCGCACAGGTGTTGATAATCACCGCGTTATTTAAATCCATATCATCGGCGTGGCCGCGCATGACGTCTGATTCATAGGCATTGAGCCGACACCCCAAAGTGATAACCTTGGTTTTCGTCGTCTTGGCTGCGTCAATTGGCGAAGGCAAGGTCATTAAATCACCCCCTCCATCTCGACCTCTATTGGGCCTGTCATAATGACGTGATCATCAGAGGCGCGCCATTCAATCAGCAGCTCCCCGCCGTCCACTTCGACCATAACTTTGCGCCCGCTGCGTTTTTGGCGGTGGGCGGCAACTACGGCCGCGCAGGCCCCTGTGCCGCAAGCTAGCGTCATGCCCACACCGCGTTCCCACACTTTCAGGCGGATACGGTCAGGGGCATCAACGCGGGCAAAACCGACATTGACTTGTTGCGGGAACAGCGGATGAAATTCAATCATCGGCCCAACACGTTCGGGCTTGGCTTTGATAAAGTCATCCACGAAAAAGACGCAATGCGGATTACCCATATTGACCGCACCAGGGTTGGACAGCATGGGCGCATCAATCGGGCCGACTTTGACGTCGATATGGTGGGTATGCATGGGTTCTTCCAGCGGGATTTCGCTCCAATCAAGGCGCGGTGGCCCCATATCAACGGCGACCCTGTTCTCGCCCGCTGCGCGGCAATAAAGCAGCCCCGCATTGGTTTCCAGCGTCATTGTGTCCACGCCCGCCTCTTGCATGTAGAGCCACGCAATACAGCGCGTGGCATTACCACAGGCGTCGACCTCAAACCCTTTTTGATTCCAAATCTCCATAAAGGCGTCGGCATGGGGGTCTTTTCGCGCGCGCATAATCACAAGCTGGTCTGCGCCCTTTTCGCCCATGACGGCACTGCCCGGTTTGCAAATGGTGATAGCCTTGGCCTCATCCATGGCAAAGCCAGAATTTGCCCGCGCGTCAAAGACGGCAAAGCGGTTCTTCGCTCCGTTCATAATTAAAAAGCGCATAGGGCCTCACTCAACAAGCCTTGCATATAGGGGTCTTTGGGGGGAAAAGAAAGCACCGCAGTAAGTCGCGAATATAAGGGAATGTCATGAGCTATCACTGGTATGATTTTGTCGGCAATATCGGTATTGTTCTGATTTTAGGCGCTTATGCGGCGCTGCAAATCGGAAAGCTGACCCCGCAGATGCGGCTTTATTCTGTGCTGAACGCTATGGGGGCGGCGCTGATCTTAGTGTCACTTTATTTTGACTTTAATCTGTCCGCTTTTTTAATCGAAATCGCCTGGCTCCTCATTAGTCTTTACGCGCTGCTGTTTCCAAAGCGTGAGGCCGCATAGCGGTGCCAATCACGTCCACGTCCTCTGCGCTCTGTCGGTATTGCGGCGCTGCGCGACTCATATTCTCTCGCGTTTTTGATTGCTGCTCAAACGCGTAACCATAGCCCAAAATATTACCGTCATCCCCTGCCGTGCCGATGAATGACAGACCAATGGGCATGCCGCGCACAGTGCCCATGGGGACAGATAAATGCGGATATCCCGCAACGGCGGCCAAATATCCTGCGCCCGCCCAATCAGGCCAGACATCGCCGTTCACGGGATCAATACGCCCCGGCAGCGGCCCTGACGGCGCGACGAGGGCGACGACGTTATGCTCGGATAATAAACGGTCAATCCCGTTCTTTCCCGTCGCCAGTTTTATCTCGGACGCCGCATCGATATAGGCCTGTTCTGATAATGGTCCGCGCGCCTCTGATAGCTCTAATATGCTTTGGTCAAAGAGTGGGAGTTCTACATCTGTGTTGGCCGTATTAAAACGGATAAGCTCGGACAGAGTGCGGGTCTCGACCGTGTCGGGCGTGCTGGCTAGATAATCATTTAATGTGGCTTTGAACTCATATTGCAGCACGGAAAAGCTTTTACCACCGTATCCCTCTACGCCTAAATCAAAGGCGTCAATCTCAATAAGTTCTGCGCCCGCAGTCGTAAGGACTTTAAGGCTTTCATCAAATTGCGCCTGGATGCCGCTATGACTGCCTTGGGCAAAGCGCATGACGCCAATGCGTTGTCCGCGCAGCGCGTCAGCGCTCAGCCCCGCGCTGTAATCCACGTCATTGCCTGCCATGGGCCCCAGCATCATCGCGGCCCCACGCACAGTTTTTGTCATTGGCCCTGCCGTGTCTTGGGATGACGATATGGGCACAATATATTGCTGGCTGACTAGACCCACTGTGGGTTTAAACCCGACGACGCCGTTAATGGTGGACGGGCAAATAATAGAACCGTTGGTTTCTGTGCCAACTGCGCCTGCCGCCAGTGAGCTTGCCACACCCGCACCAGAGCCAGAGGAACTGCCGCAGGGGTTACGGTCAAGGCTATGCGGGTTGCGCACTTGCCCGCCCAATGCGCTCCACCCTGACATCGAATTTCGGCTTCTGAAATTGGCCCATTGGGATAGATTGGCTTTGCCGATGATGACCGCGCCCGCCTCGCGCAGGCCCGCCACCAACGGCGCGTCGCGGCCGGTGATATTATCCGCCAGTGCCAAAGCGCCCGCTGTTGTCGCGACAGGGTCTTTGCTCTCAATATTGTCTTTCAGCAATATCGGCAGGCCGTGAAGCGCGCCTAATGGTTCCCCCGCTTCGCGCTTTGCGTCCAAGGCACGGGCATCAGATAGAGCGTTGGGATTAAGGCTCAGCACCGCTTGCAGACGCGGGCCTGATTTATCAACCGCGTCGATACGGGCCAGATAGGCACGGGTTAATTGCTCGACCGTGATATCGCCACTTTGTAATTGCGCCGCTAGTTCTGGCAGTGTTTGCGACACAAGATCGGACGCCGTGTAATCTTGTGCGGCGTCCACGACAAAGCCTTTATCCGCTGTATTTTGCGGTGCGCAGCCCAGAACAAATAAGCTCACAGCTGTGGCTGATAAAAGGGTCGTTACACGTCGTGTCATTATGAACATTTTTAAAACTTTCAATTCAATTAATCGGTCTACAGTCTAATCTGTTTTGGGGTCGCAAATATCACAGTCAAATAGCGGGATGCCGTTAGGCGGCGCGGTATCCACCGAGCGGATTTTATTGTTCCATATCTTGGCCGTGTCCAAGTTTGGTTCTGTGCCAATGCCGCGTTCATAATAATCGGCCATGCCCGCGCGCCCTAGATTGCTGCCCAGTATTCCAGCTTCATTCATCAACTCAAACGCTTTGACCGGGTCTTTGGGTACGCCGTGGCCGTGCTCATACAGTCTCGCCATCATGACGTAAGCTGCGGGCATGCCTGCCTCCATACCGTCTTTATAGGCGGCTTTGGCCTTGGCGTAATCAACGGAGCCTAGCGCGCCGTCTTGATACATGGCGCCAATAAAATGTCCCGCTGGATGACCGATGGGATAATTGATCGCCGCATAATAACTCAGAGCCACTTCGGGGTCAGCCTTTGCTGACAGACCAAGGCGGTGAATATGCCCCATCATCAGCATGGCGGGGATATAGCGTGCGGTGGCCGCAACGGCGTAATGTTCGCGCGCCTCGCGCCAATCGCCTTTGGTGCGCGCGCCTGCGCGTAGCATTTCAGCTTTGCGAAAAACGGTTTCGGGCAAGGGGGTCTCAAGGCGGTGATAATAGCGCGCGGCCTCTTTAAATTGACCGTTTTCATAATAATAATCCCCGAGCCACCGCAGGGCCTTTGGGTTGCGGGCTTCACTCGCAATGACCGCTTCCAACAAAGCTACGGCTTCTAGTTTTGACGCCTCATCATCTTGCCGGAGGAGGAAGTGCGCCTTTGTCATACGCGGGGCGACAGAGCTCGTCCCTGCGATTGCCACGTCGATATAGCGAAGGGCCTTGTCAGGGTCAAAATAAGGCGCAGGATGGCGCTTATCGGCATAAAAACTATAGGCAATCATAAAAGCGGGATCATAATTAGATGCAATCGCTTCATCAATGAGCGCCGCCGCACGCGGGATGTCTTGGTCGATACCGCGTCCCCCATTTTGGTAGCGCTGCGCTATCTTTGTTAAATATGGCCCACGTTTCTTAGTGTCCAATCTTCTAATATAGCGCTCTGCCGTTTCAATATCATAGGGAAAGCCGTCACTGGCCTGTAGGTGGCGGTTAATTAATATCTCCAAAATCTCGCTATCGCCTTCATTGGCTGCGCGTTCATAAAGGGGAAAGGCCGCGTCCATATCGCCCGCCTCGTGTTTTTTCTCTGCGCGGTCAAACCATGTTATCGCACGTTGATAGCGGTCCGTTTTGTCTTGAATGTCTTCTACGGTGTGTTGCGGTGGTGGGTCTTCCTCTCGGATTTGCTCGCCAATGATCCACACTAATAAAGCGCATAAGGCGATGAGCGGCCAGCCTTTGGCCAGCCGCTTCAAGACAGTGTTAGCCTGACCCTTTGCCATCTACCGCGCCTTTAAGGCAGCGACGGTTTCATCTGCTTTTGCCTCTTTGAGGGCAGCGCAAAGTTCTATGCTTTCTAATGTCTGGGCGAGGGAGCGTTCATAGCCGGGAATGACAGCGGCGTTTTCGGTAAAGAAATCACGCACCTCATCGCGGCGCTCGGTTGAACAAAACCGACCCCCAAAGCCAGGCATGCCGCCTTTGCGCACATCCGGCACGCGTGTATCGACAAATAGTTTGAAGTTTTGCTTGAACCAAGCCCATGTCTCCTCGCCGAGCTCATCAGAGCCGAGCATAGTGGAGATAAGCGAGGTCGCTTGACGCCCCGTCAGGGTCACGTCATCGACCAGCGCCGTATCGCGCAGCATCGCCGCGATACTTGGGTTTTTGGTCTGTGCCAGCGCGCCAATGGCGGCCCCTTTCTCAAAGCTAGAGCCGTCCTTGGCCATATTAAGCAAGCGCTCTGCCGTGCCAAATGTGTCTTTGGCCTCCATAGCGGCGCGTAAGGCCCGTGATAGCATATTGGGCGCAATCGCGTCTTTATCACCCGCCAGATAGGCTTGGCCCTTGGCGGCAAAATCGGCCTTTAGGGCCGTATCACCGCCCATAGAGACAAGCCGTGCGGCCAATGTTGGGGCCAATAGATCACCTTCCACTGTGTCCGTGCCCGCAATAGCTTTGTAACGCGCTGCATACATATCTGTTGTCAGACGCGCGACATCGGGACGGGACGTTTCGGGTAAGCGGTCATAAAACCAAGACAGCCAATCCCCCGCGCCGGACGCGACGTCATATTCAGACGATGCGGCGAGTGTTTCCATCCCTTTAATAAAGACAGAGGCATCGACTTTACCCGCGCGAAAGGCAGATTCTAGACTGTCTTGCACGGTTAGGACTTCGCGTGTGTTGAGCTTATCCAGATTAGCCAAAAGCGCCGTCCAGCCCTCATTATCGAGCGAGAAGCGGTAATAACCTGCGCCGTTTTCATTGGGCATGACAAAGGTCGGGCAGTTTTCATCCATGCGGTTCATCGTGCTTTCGGCTCGCTTCATCAGCGAGCAAACCTTTTGCGTTGATCCGTCGGCGTAACCAAATTTGGCGCAGACGGGTATTTGCCAGCTTTGGCCTTGCTGTGTTTTGGACCCCAGCGGCGCATAACGCGATTGCGATAGTTTAACGGCGGCTTTTCCGCCCGTGCAGCTCATGGCAGCGTCAACAATCGGCAGACCCGGCTGATCGACAAATGATTTCATCGCCGCAACGACATCTTTATTGCCTGACCCGTCAGCAATAGATTGGAAGAAATCATCCCCTGTTGCGACGCCGTCGGCATAACGGGCCATATGCAGCCGCACGCCCGCTTGGAACTTATCCTCACCCAGATAGCTCTCAAACATATCCAGCACCCCGCCGCCCTTGCGGTAGGTAATCCCGTCAAATTGATCCATGACGTTTTCAGACCGCTCCAGTGGCTCGCGGACTTTGCGCGTTGTTGATAACGTGTCGATATTCATCGCGCCGAGTGATGAGCGTAATGTATTGCGATCAAAATTGCCGTCGGGGTTCCATAGATTAATGCCTTTATTGCCCATCCATGTGGCAAAGGCTTCATTCAGCCAAATGTCTTCCCACCAGACGGGGGTGACCAGATTGCCAAACCATTGGTGGGCAATTTCGTGGCTATGCACACTGGCATAGGCGCGGCGTTGTGACAGCGCCGAGTTCTCGTCCATCAGCATAAGGTATTCGCGGTAAACAATAGCGCCGGGGTTTTCCATCGCGCCAAAGGCATAATCAGGCGCAGCGATAATATCGAGCTTCTCATAAGGATATGGAATGCCGAAATAACCTTCAATCGCCTCTAGGATACCGGCTGTATTTTCAAGCCCGTATTGAATACGGTCGCCAGAGCCGCGCGCCGTAATCCCGCGCAAGGGAATTTCACGGTCACGAATGTCAGTGGCGGGCAGGGGCGCGTGCTCGACCACATCCCAAGGGCCAACGCCAAAAGCAATCAGATAGGTCGGCAGTGGCCGCGTGGTGGCGAAGCTATGTTTAATCCAGCCGTCCTGCATCGTTTGCGTGCTGACTTCGGGTGTGTTGGCATAGACAAAATCATCAGCGGGGGATGTGATAGATACGGTGAACGGCACTTTATATTTCGGCTCGTCAAATCCCGGGAACGCCTCCCGCGCGCCCAGCGGTTCCATTTGCGTGACGATATAGGCATCATCCCCGCGCACGACTTTATAAGCCGAATTAAGCGCCAGATTAAACGGTGTGGAATAGGTCAGCGTTAATGTCGCGTCCCCTTGGGGTAGTTCCACGTCAGATGATAAATACGCCACGCCAGACGGCGCGTCAGCCTCTGGAATTGCGGTAAAGCTAAGCGGGATAATATCATCACCAATTTGCGCGGACGCACCAGTGACGGTCATCTCTTTGGCATGGAGCCAGATTTTCTGCGTAGCTTCGGTTAGTGCCACGTCAACACTGACCACGCCGCTCATATCGGTCTCGTCGGGATTAATGCGCATATCAATGCGGTAACTCTGCGGGACAACAGTGTCAGGCAGTTGGGCGTGGGGGATGCCGTCATCGCCAAAGACATCAACGCTGGACTGCACTGTGTCAGATATCGATACATTTGATTGCGGCGCTTTGGTGCCGTCATTCCCGCAAGCGGTAAGCGCGATTGTAGCGGTGGCAATGATGCCAAGTTTAATGAAGTCTGTCATGCGGTGTCCCTTATTTTTTCAAGTTGGGTTTTTCTAAGTTTGGGTTTTCTAACTCTTAGGTTTATTGTGCTGCCAAGGAAAGCTTGGGCTTTGCGGCAATTTGAGGTGCGAGGCGATGATGTGGCGGGCAGATAGTTGCCGTGCAAACTTTGTCAGTCCTGGCGCGAGCTTTTCAATTTTGCCAGCGCTTTGTGTGATACCTTGCAGGGCCCCTGTCTCTATCCCGACCCACGCGCGCCCGTCAGTGATGAGCATGATGATATCCATACCACGCCCAAATTCAGCGCGCAGATCATGGTGCATATTAATAAAGCGCATAACGCGGTCAGGGTCTAAAATGTGGTGCCCAATCATTTCATCGTCGCATTTAACTTTATACAATTTTTGAAACTCCAAGCTCGCGGGCTTGATGCTGTCCATTTTAATGGGCTTGCCATTCACGCGTCTATCAAAGGGGGCGGCGGGGCGACCAATGCGTTTGGTTGAGATGATTGTGCGGGCGTCTCCCGCGCCGTCGGGGAAGGGGATATCAAATATAATGCCGTGAAAGACCTCAACCGTTTTCGTGCGGGTCTTTGTGCGGCCTTGGGAATCTGTGTAAGTCTCGACTTCTGTGCGGGTCAGCCGTGTGTGGGTAAAGACAGGGTCGAAAACCGCGTCAGACGTTTCATGAGCCTCGGGCAAATAGCTATGGATATGTTTCACATCATCAAAACTACCAAAGGCACCGATGGCTTGAAACCGCACGAGTAGCTCCGGGTCACTCTCCAGCGGGTTCGTCCACTCCACCCGCATTATGTCGTGGTGAATATAATGATCTACGGCGTCCAGAGCCTCGCGCAGCAATTTTGATTTTTTGCTATAAATCGGAAAGACATAGGCAAAGCCCGCAATTAGCAATGCAATCGCGCCGTAGCGCAGGATGTCCGAGATACCCCACGCCCAAATAATAAGAGCAATGCCAACAATAATCGTTGCGGCCAGAATATAGCCCCATGGGTGTTTGCGGCGTAAAACCTCTTTGGACATCACCTTTAGCTGCACATTATGCGGGCTCAGATAATCGGTGAAGGCGTCGCCCATGCGGGCAAATTCATCTGTTGGCCACCGCCCCGCATCATTTGGCATCATCAATCCTTCATCGCTGACCTTTGTGGCCTTATGGCCGTCTATACAGTTGCGTGAAAGCTTTGTGCAAGCGGCGCGGTGTTGTATAGGGCGGATATGACCCCATCCTATGACAAAATTGCCTATCATACGCTTGCTGCGACATCAGACGCGCCTTTGTTTATTTTTGGCGATCATGCATCAAAGCTAATACCCGCTGCGTTTCATAATTTGGGTCTTAGCGGCGATGACCTGACCCGCCATATTGCGTGGGATATTGGGACAGAGGTGATTATACGAAATCTTTGCGCTCATTTTGGCTGCGGCGCGCATCTTGCGGCTGTCTCTCGTCTTGTCATTGATATGAACCGCGACCCCGATGCGCCTGGCCTTATCCCCGTGGTCAGTGACGGCACTATTATCAGTGGTAATGAGCATCTAAGCGCCGCAGACCGCCAAGCCCGTATTGACGGCTTTTACCGCCCCTATCACGCGCGCCTTGGGGCGGTTATGCACCGCCTTGCGTCCGACCACGCGCGGCAAAACCCGCTGGTCATATCGCTGCATAGCTTTACGCCTAAGCCAGCGATGGGTGAGGCGAGACCAACCGATATTGGTCTTTTAACGAAGCATGACACGGCCAGCGCCAAAGCCTTTATAAAAACCATGGCAGACGTTGCGCCCGATATGCGTGTTGATATCAATCTGCCTTATTCGGCTTATGACTTAAACTATACCGTTGACGTTCACGTTGCGACACAAGGTCTACGCCATCTTGCAATCGAGCTGCGCCAAGACCATGTAGATGACAAGCAAAAGCAAGCGGCCATGACGGATATACTGATACGCGCGCTTTCACCTTTATTATAAGAGGCACTTATGTTGGCAACAGACACACAACACTTTGTAAATGGCAGCGATATGTTCAGCGGCTATCCTGATGGCTTTGAGCAAGCCACATTAGGGCTTGGATGCTTTTGGGGCGCAGAGCGGATTTTTTGGAAGCTTGACGGTGTGCATACGACCTCTGTCGGTTACGGCGGCGGGAGCCACCCAAATCCTGATTACCGTTTGGTCTGCTCGGGCGCGACTGGCCATGTGGAATTAGTGCATGTCGTCTTTGACCCGTCTGTCATTAGCTACGCGCAAATCCTAAAAGTCTTTTTTGAAAATCACGACCCAACCCAAGGCAACCGCCAAGGCAATGATGTCGGCAGTCAATACCGCTCGGCTATATATACGCACTCAGATGCGCAGGTCGCGACCGCAGAAGACGCCAAGGCCCGCTATGATACCGCCTATCAAGCGCGCGGTCATAATCCGATCACAACAGAGATTAAACCCGCAGGCGTCTATCACGCGGCTGAGGATTATCATCAGCAATATTTGGCGAAAAACCCGCAGGGCTATTGCGCTCACGGCCCGACGGGTGTGTCTTGTCCGCTACCGCTGCGGCATTTGCGTCTTGATGATGATGCCGTTGACGCTGCGCAATAAGGCTTTTTAACGCCGCTCATCCTTGCTACCATGCGGGGATGCACAGGTCCGCGCGACATATTATAGACACGCAATCGGGGTTCTCTTTGCTGGAAACCCTATTTGCGCTCGTCATCATGTCCTTTGCCTCTATGGCTCTGTTTCAATCAACCTCGGCTATGCTGTCGCTGTCTGACCGTGCGGTCGGGGCGGCGGAACGCTCGTTGGACCGGGCTTTGGATAGGCGGGCGCTTGGGGGTGTGCTGCAAAGCCTTGTCCCTCATTGGCCTGAACAGGCGGGCACCGCCTTTACCGGCAGCCCTACACGGCTGCGCGGGGTCAGTAGTGCGGCGCTGTCCGAGACGCCGGGGCTAAACGGCTTTGTTGTGGCCTTGGAACGCGATAATGCCCGTCTGGGGCAGATGCAGCTGCGCTATCAAAATCAGACTGAGGGCGATGCGCCGCTTTGGACGCTCATGGGCGGTCTGCCTAATGACGCGCGTTTTTCTTATTTGGGACTAGATAATCAGTGGTATCAAAACTGGCCGCCTGAACAGACACCTGTGACGCCTTATTTCAATGATGCACGCTTTATTGAACCGCCCGCTTTGCCGCTTGCGATAAAGCTGGACAGCGGCGCTTCAGGCACGCTGTTTATGATTGACCTATCCGCCCATCCGCAACGCCCCATAAGATTGGACTTGGGCCGTGACACGCTCTAGCGAACAGGCGCCCATCAAACAGGCAGGCTTCGTGCTGCCTTATGTCCTTGTGGTTATTGCCATATTGGCGATGGCGGGAGCCATTGCGGCAACACGCTTGCAAAACACAACACAGACACTCGCGTCTATATCGGCGCAAAACCGCACAGACCGTATGATAGATAATGCCGAGCGGGTGGCGACATTTGCGCTACTGGCAGCCAATCCCGTGCTCGGTGGTTATGATTTAAATCCTGACAGCCCCGTGCAATCTGAATTTGGCCCGATGACCTTGGATGGTCGCCGCATGGACCCGCGCACCGCAGAGGCCATTACGCCCGATATGTGGCAGGTGAACGGCGGGGTGCGCCAAGTGCAAACGCCAGACGGGCCTGTGATTATTGTGCTGCAAGACGTATCTGGATTGCCGTCGCTAAATACGCCGTTACAAGCCGGGCTTGACCAGCTGTTAGTTCAAGCGGGCGCTGACCCGCGTCAAGCCAACCAATTGGTGCGCCGCCTCGCTGATTATGTCGATGCCGATAGCATCCGCCGCTTGAACGGGGCGGAGGCGACGGACTACACACTTCGCCGTATGGCCCCGCCCACCAATTCACCCTTGCGTAGCTATAGTGAGTTATCCCAAGTCATGGGCTGGGCCGACGTGATGCCAAGCCTTGATATGGATATGATTAAAGCCCGCACAACCATTCAAAGCGCGACTGACTTTCGCGAACAATTTGCGCCGATGCGCTATATTGGCCCGCAAGGCGAAAGCTTGATGGATAATAATTTTGATCAAATGATTGGCGGTGTGCTGCGGCGCGACAGGACGCCGACATCAAATTTGCGGCTTAGTCTTTACGCGCAACGCACATCGGGCCCTGATGCGGGATTGTGGGATAAACGTGTCATAGAGATAACAAAGCAGACAGGTCACATCACCCACCCCCATAGAAGGCTTTGGGTTTTGGACAGCACTGTGCTAGAGACGCAAACTGAATTTACCGCTTACGGCATTAATCCCGCGCAACTATCCGAGCTTAAGCATGTTATTAACCCCGCGTCTCTTCGTCCATAATCAGGACGCGTCCAATTCGGACGTCGCGCCAGAAAAGCGGACCCTGCAAGGGGGCTTTCCCGCCCTGCCAGCGGTCTGCGTGGTACCGCGAGGGATGTGTTCTTTTCGGCGCATCCGTCTTGTCGGCACAGGCCGCAACGCGCAAAAGGCGGCGGCTTTAAAAGCGTCTAAAGAAGCACTGCCCGGTGAAAACGGCACATATATTGCGCCCGATGTCGGCGAGGTGGTGCGGGCCGCCACACCCACCGATATGGCGGGTGTCTGGAATTTTGCTAAATCAGAGGCTCATCAAGGCCGCTATATGCCTGAAAGCCTAGCGCAAGTTCCGCATGATAATGGCGCGCGCCTTGTCCACGGCCTGTCTGGGTATGAAGGTCAAATCTGGATTGACAAAAACCTTGTCGCCAGCCGTTGGTGGTTAAACCCGCCAAGCGCAAACTCGTGGGACGTGTTTATGCGTGCGGCGCAAGACGGGCTCGGCGCGATGGATTATCCGTTGCCTGTGGCCAGTGCCGTGCCGTGGCGCCGTGATATTGCCCCCTTTACATTAGACCCTGACCAACTGGCCTATTGGTTCTCGCCGCGCAATTTGGGTGCCGCTGTCGGAACGGTTTTGGCGTGCGGATTTTTATTTATGGGCGCGGGGTATCTCAGAAATTCTTTAGCCTTATCTAAAACCAATGCTGCCATGGAAGGCCTCAGCACCGAGACACAATTAATTTTGTCCCAACAACGACGCGCTATGGCTAATTTGCGTTACGCCCAAAATTACGATGCCTTGGGCCGCAATGATACTGTGCTGATGGGGTTGAGCGCTTTGGCGACTGTTCTGGGCGAAACAGATTTATCCATAGAGCGTTTTGATATTCGCCTTGGTCAGATTGACGCGCGCCTTCGCGGCGAGACGGAAATTTCTGTGCCGGATGTTGTTTCGCTACTCGAGGCTGACCCGGGACTGTCATCCGTGAGTGTGACACTTGACGCGCAAGGCGCGGTCTTAATCACGGCTGACTTGGGTGACGGCATGACCTCTTTTGAGGGAGGCGGTTTATAATGGCGCGGCTCTCACAAACCATAGCGGCGGATATGAAGCTCACGCCAATTGTGGCTTACGGCCTTGTTGCGCTTCTGCTAATTTTTGGCGGGCTGGGCCTTGACCGATTGCACCAAGCCAGCACAGCGCAGTCTGCCGCGCTCAAATCAGCCAATAACCAGCTCGCGACTTTGGAGGCCTTAAGCGGCGATAACCCTTGGGCGGACCGTTTTGCGAGCAGTCAAAACTTGCGCACGGCCGTCATTGAGCGTCTTTGGACGGGGCAGACGGCAGGCGTCATTGCAGCGGATCTTCAACAGGCGCTGCGCCGTGATGCGGGCGCGCTTGATTTTAATGCCGTTCAAGTGCGGGTTGATCCAGAATTAATTGATATTGACGGCAAGTCGGTGTTGTCCTTTGAATTTGCCGCGCGCGCTCCTGACGGCAAAGCGATTGTATCGATGATTGAAGCGGTGGCGAAAAACCCAAAGCACATTGTAATACGTGATGTGGATTTTTCCCAAAATATCCGCGACCGCCGTCCGCCTCGTTTGGCGTTCTCTGGTATTATCCCTGTGCAAATTATTCAGGCTGACGCGAATAATCAGCCAGCCAATCAGCCCCCTAATCAACCGTCAAGTAATCTTGATCCCATGATTGCGCCCTCATCGGGTCAAAGCACGCGCCCGCGTTCTGATAATCCCAATCAAGGGGGCGGTCGATGAAGCGTTTTGTGATAATCGCCTGTGTACTGCTCGGCTTGTCCGCGACTTTGGGATGGCTGCGCGCAGGCGGCGGCAGTGGTGGGGGTCTGGTCGACAGCCAAGACTGGCAGGCCTTGCCGATGCCAGGCGGCGATACGGCGATGCTCGCCCAAACATCAGAGCGTATCCGCGCAACAGATTTATTTGTATTGTCATTGATAGACGAGGAAAAACTAAAAGACGCCGAGCAAGATACGGCGCCAGTGATAAACGGCGCGCCGCCGCTGCCAACCATTGCGAGTGTGCAATCGGTGAATAAAGCCTATCAAGCGACTTTGATTAATCCCGACGGCACA
The DNA here is from genome assembly GCF_041429785.1 of Fretibacter rubidus. Taxonomy (GTDB): domain Bacteria; phylum Pseudomonadota; class Alphaproteobacteria; order Caulobacterales; family Maricaulaceae; genus Fretibacter; species Fretibacter rubidus. The sequence continues at coordinate 2,933,010 of NZ_CP163423.1, read as the reverse complement.
GTGGTCACTGTGGCCGAGGGCGAGACATTACCCAGCGGGTGGTTGATTAAGGCCATTGACCAACGGCAAGTGATCACTGTGTTTGAAGACACAGAACAACGGATCGCTGTGGCAGGTTATCTTGATACGGCTTTTGATAATCCCGATGCAGGGGATAACAGCGAGGCTGTTGCGCCTGACGCTGTGTCAGATATAAGCCCAGAGCAGTAACCCGTGCTGCTGCTCGCACAATGATACGCTCAAGAGAGACTTAAATGCGCTTTATAAAACAGACATCTTGCGGCTTTCCGTCACTTAAGCGGGCCTCATTAAAAGGCACCGCGCCGCTCGCGCTGCTGGCTGTATTGGGATTGGGCCTGTCTGGGTGTCAGACTATTACCAAAAAAGACACGCCTGCCTTAGCCCCGCCTGCCTCTATGAACGAGACGATTGCGCAGCGTAAGCTTGGCAATAATGTGACCCGCGGGCCGCGAATTTACCGCGATGATTCCGCCCTGACTGACGGCGGACCTGTTGATAGCGTGCGTTTGCCGTCACAACTTGGCACGGTGCCCTCAATTGGCACGGGCTCTATGGGCCAAGGTGAAGGCCGGTCTGCACGCGCACCCCGCAGCGCAGTTAAAACAATAGAGGCTTATGTTACGCCTTTGCCTGTGCCGCAATTTATCAATGTTGTTTACGGCGAAATGCTGAAGGTCCCCTTTGTGGCTGGCAAAGACGTCGCGGCCATGACCGAGATTATATCGCTGCGCAGTTCGGGCACGATGAAAGCGTCGGATTTTCAAAACCTTGTCGAGTTAGCGCTAGAAGAATACGGCGTCCGCGTTGTGCCAGAGGACGGCACTTATAAAATTATCCAAGACGCAGCGCTGCGCTCGCGCATTCCGGTCTTTGTCAAATCTCGCGCCCGCGCCCGCACGCGGTCAGATCTACGCCCCATTGTGCAATTTGTCGAAATGCAGGCGGTCAGTTCCAACGCCATCCTGCCGCTGTTACAAGACACCTTTGGCAACCGCAGTGATAAGCTTAAAATATCCTCTGACCCACAGAGCAATTTCATCATACTGTCGGGTCTGCCAGAGGATGTGAATAGTGCCTTGGCGGTTTTAAATGAACTGGACGAGCTTGATTTTGCAGGCACCCAAGTGCAGCGCTACACGCCGCAATATTGGAACGCTGAAGAATTTGCGACCACGCTGGCCGATGCGCTGCGTGTTGAAGGCTGGGAAGTGTCATCTGACATTAAATTTCGCCAAACCCGTAATATCGTCTTGTTTCCGGTGAAATATTCCAATGATGTCTTTATCTTTGCCAAGACTGACTCGGCGCGCGCGCGGGTCCAAAGCTGGATTCGGGATCTCGACCGTCCTGTTCAGGGCGGTGATACAGAGCAGATTTTCATCTATCAGGTGAAAAATGTCGATGCTGAGATTTTGGCAGAAACAGCTAATTCCGCTATGCGCTCTCAACTTGGCCAAGGCGGCGGGGCTGCGATTATCTTTGGGGGGCCAAGTGGTAATAATAACACCGGCAATGACACAGGGCGAAACACGCTTGGCAGCGTCAGTGGCGGCTTTGGTGATAAATTTGCTGTGGACACATTGGGCAACCGTATTATCTTTACCGGCACGGCCAGTGAATATGACAAGATGGTCGGCCTTTTGGAGCGTCTTGATACGCCCACGCCCGAAGTCCTGATCGAGGTTCAAATTGCCGAGGTCACGCTGACTGATGAAAACAGTTTTGGCGTTGAGTTCTTCATTGATGACTTGGGCAACAATAGCGTGACAGGCACAGTCGCGACCCAAGGCGGTATTGGCCTAGGATCTGGCGGCGTGAATGTGGGGCTGTTGTCAGGCAATATTGACGCCGCGATTAACGCCTTTGCCAGTAATCGCCGCGTTAAAATCCTCTCGACGCCGATTGTGACCGCGCGCTCTGGCGCCGAGGCCGAACTGAGTGTCGGTCAAGAAGTGCCGATTATCACAAGTCAGCGCGCAGCCGATAATCAAAGCGGCGGCGGCGATACCGATATCTTGCAATCGATAGATTATAGAAAGACAGGTGTGCTGCTCGCGATTACGCCGATTGTGTTTTCCGACAACCGTATTGATTTGACCATTTCCCAAGAAGTGTCATCAACCGTGTCCGTCGCCAATTCGACCATTGCCAGCCCAACGATTTCTAATCGTAATATCTTGACCCAATTATCACTAGAGGACGGACAGACGGCTGTGTTGGGTGGTTTGATACAAGAGAGCTTAACCCGCGAAGATACGGGCGTGCCGTTCCTCAAAGACCTTCCTGGCATCGGGGCTGCGTTTTCTAACGAGAGTATTTCCAAAGATACAACAGAGCTTGTTGTCCTTATCACAGCCTATGTCCTGCGGGGGCAAGCCGATAAAGATCAGTTTGTGAACCGCTTGTCGTCGCGTGTTGACCGCGCGCTGGCCGATGATAGCCGCCTTTACACCCTTCGCCCCAAAGAGTTTTAGGGGGCAAGGTGACGCGCGCGCTCAAAGACAGGGTCGATGTCACAAAGGCTGACATAACAGATGACAGCGGCTTTTCCGTATTAGAAGCTTTGGTTGCTATGGCCGTGTTGGCTGCGGCCATGTTGCCAATACTGGCCCTACAAAGCCAGTTCGTGCGCAGTGTTGCTGTGATGGAACGCACAGAGACGCGCTTGTCGGTTGAGGCGGCCGTCCGCGCCCATATCCGCAGCGTGAACCTGACAGAGCGTCCGCGCGGTGACATGAATATGGGGGGCGCAACCCTGCGCTGGACGGCCAGCCCTGCGCTGCCCGAACGTCGTGTGCGCGCTCAGGGCGGTGTGCGTTCGCGTTACGTAACCACGCTTTATAATGTCGAAATCGTGGTCAATTACAACTCAGGAGCGTCTGAAAAGCTCATAATGACAGGTTTAGGCTGGACGCCGACCTCGTCTTACCTTGCAAATCTGTGACTTTTTCGCAACAGCGCGCCAGAAAACTACGGGATTTGTTAACCTTGTTTTTACGAAGATGTGACCGTGAGGGCAATTCCACGCAACTTACGAAAAATACGCGTTTTTTTACACCTTAGAGCCTTATCATCCACTTGACGCGTGATTTTATGCCGCCTATAGCAAGCCTAGGCATAAAAGGGGGTGGCGATTTGATTCCCCGTACTCTTGGATGCTTGCCCTTCAGAAGCGTGCAGTTTCTCTGCACATCAACTTTGATTAACAGGTGAGGAACTCATGAAAATCAAATCACTCCTAGCCGCCGTATCTATGGTGGCCCTTTCAGCCGGCACAGCAGCCGCACTGACTATCCCAGCGACAAGTGTTGTCCCTAACGGCATCATTCCTGCGTTCGAACTACAACTGCCAGGCACTCCAGCCTTGACAGGTAACTTCGCGTTTGACGTGATGACAGAAACTGGTAACTACCCGAACGGTAACAACCTTCTTGTCACTATCAATCTTCCTACTGGCTTGGTCTTCGCATCAAACCTCTCAGGTTCCGCAGTTGTCCCAGCTGCAAACGCTCAAGGCGTTGTCAACGGCGGCGGCACAACAGGCTCAAACACAGTGACACTTCTTGTCTCACTTGACGATGTCTACAACAGCAACGTTCTCTCATTGGCATTGCCACTTCGTTTGGACGCATGTCCAGCGGCTGGTGACTTTGTTGAAGTTCTTGTTCGTACAGAATCAGGCACAAACATCGAAGAAGGTCGTGCAATAACAGCAAACATCATTGCGCCATGTGCATCTGCCATTAACGGCGTCGTCACATCTGACGCAGTTGTTTCTGACACGCAAATCCTTCTGGCTCCATATACTGCCATCGGCGAAGTTCTTGGAACTGGTCCTTTGAATGCAACAGGCACATTGGGTGCGATTAACTACACAATCGCTCCTACAGTGTCCAAAAGCCTTGCGGCTGTCACGCCATTGGTTTCAACAGACGTTGACGCCATTACTTTTGATGTTGCTTTTGAAAATGCAGCGGCCATCACATCTGTAACAGCTGGCGGTATTGCTGGTACGAAAATCGGCAATGTGTTCCGTTTTAACGTAACAGCGCCTGCTGATATCGCGACATTGCTTGACGGCACAGCTGATGACATTGTCATCACTGCCGTTTCTGGCACAACTGTGATCCCAACACAGACAGTTAACGTTGTTAATTCTGGTGTTTCATTCCGCGACACAGGGTCACCTGACCTTATCCTATCCGAAGCAGGCGCAACTGGCGCACTTGACACGCTACAGCGTCAGGGTCGTGAGTTCGGTTTCTTTGACTGGAACTCAGGCGGCGACGGCTCAGGCACAGTGTCTGTATACCGCATCACAGGTTTGACTGGCGCGACAGATTACTCTGTTCAGCTTGAAAACTCTAATGCAAACGGCACATACTCTGGTACATTAACGCCTGACGCGACTGGCGAAGCGATCTTGTTCTCAACAGATCTTGGCGGTACATTGCCAGCGGATGTTGTCCGTTATGACTTCCTGTTAAACTTGGAAACATCATCGACAACAGTTGACGTTGATCGTCTTCTCTCCAAAGGTGGTATCGTGACTTCATATGGTGACGGCGCAAATAACAGCTACAATAACCCGCGTCCTAACCAGCCAAGCGTTGACTCAGACAATACCCTTGGTTCTGAGTAGGCTTTACGCTTAAAATTTAAAGAAACGGCCTCTCTACTCTGGTAGAGGGGCCGTTTTTTTTTTATAAAAAAATGCATTTATCGGGCGTTTACCCGATGGTTAGTGCCTATAAGGACGATTGACGCCGTTCGTATCTATGGTTAAAGTTTTAACTGGGGGCACGAGAGTTTAAAGGCTTTCATTATTTCAAACAGTCATGGCCCCGAGTTATGCCGCAATGTCGCGGCAACCACTTTTCTATGAGGGTCTTATGACGTTTAAATCACTTTTGGCCGCCGCTTCCTTGGTCGCTTTATCTGCTGGCACTGCCGGCGCACTCACAATTCCAGCGACAAGTGTGGTCCCGAACGGCATCATTCCCGCGTTAGAATTACAGCTGCCCGGCACGCCAGCCTTAACCGGTAACTTCACATTCAACGTCGAAACCGAAACAGGTAACTACCCCAATGGTAATAATCTGCTTGTGACGATTAACCTCCCGTCTGGATTGGTTTTTGCCTCTAATTTGTCTGGAAACACAGTCGTGCCAGCGGCAAATGCACAGGGCGTTGTCAATGGCGGCGGCACAACCGGTGCCAATACAGTGACGCTTCTTGTGTCGCTTGATGACATCTATAACAGCAATGTTCTCGGCTTGGCTTTGCCTTTGCGTTTGGACGCTTGTCCAGCGGCTGGTGATTTTGTTGAAGTCCTTGTCCGCACAGAATCAGGCACAAATATCGAAGAAGGTCGCGCCACGACGGCCAATATCATTGCGCCTTGCCAATCGGCGGTAAACGGTGTCGTGGCATCGGATGAGACTACATCTGATACAATCATTAGCCTACCAAGCTATACGACCCTAACCCCGTCACAGCAATTATTCTTCAGTCCAACACCTGTTGGCTCCGTTTTGGGGACAATCGACTTCGCCATTAATCCCCTTGTCTCTAAGAGCTTAACAGCGGTCACGCCTCTTGTGCCTAGCGATATTGAGCGCATCAGAGCCGTTATTCAGTTTGAGGATGTATCGGCATTTGATAATGTCTATATTGATAACCGGACAGCGGGTATTTCATCGTTTTCAAACACAGCGACCTACTCAACAACTGATCCAACTGACCTTGGTGAACTGCTAGACGGCAATCCTGCAAACGGCGAAATTGCTCTTGCTGTGGACGGTACCACGCAGATCCCGACACAGACCGTACGCGTGATCAGCTCAACTGTAGAATTTGTTGATAGCGGCCCTGTGGACTTCATCACTTCAGAAGCGGGCCCCACAGGCAATCTTGATACGCTCCAGCGCGAAGGTCGCGAATTTGGGTTTTTTGACTGGAACTCAGGCGGCGACGGATCGGGCACTGTGACTGTCTACCGCATCACCGGCTTAACGGGCCCTACAGATTTCACTGTGACGCTTGATAATTCCAATGCAGACGGCACATACACAGGGCAATTGACCCCAGATATGACGGGCGAGGCCATCCTATTCTCAACCGATATGGGCGGCACGCTGCCCGATGGTGTCGTGCGTTATGACGCGCTAATTAACTTGGAAACTTCATCAACAACTGTCGATGTTGACCGTCTCCTCTCCAAAGGTGGCATTGTCACAAACTTTGGTGATGGCGCAAATAATAGCTACCGTAACCCTAGCTTTAACCAGCCAAGTTGGGATTCAGACAATCTCCTTGGTTCTGAATAGGCAGCCTTAGCCTTTAACTTGGTCGTTCCTCACGATCCATGGCCCTTCTGCGCTCATACCGTAGGGGGCCATTTTTTATGGAGGCAACGAATAATGCAGGTCTACGATAGTGTATGAATTGCAGCTTTTAATCTGACCGCTCGCGGGTATACTGCAGGCATGTCTATGACCACACCGACATCACCGTCCCGTCTTGCCTCTATTGGCGAGGTCTTGCGTGCGCGGGGTCAAATCACCGATGCAGATTTAACCCAAGCCGAACGTCTCCAAAATGAGGCTGGCGGCCTTTTGGGCCAAGCACTGCTCCGCATTGGTGCGGTGTCAGAGGAAGACTTGCTATCCGCGCAATCCGCGCAATTGGGGCTGCCCATTATGTCCGCAGGCGCGGTCAGCATTACGCCTGATGACTACAGCCGCGCCATGACTGCATTGGGATTAACGGCGCGGTGGCTGTCCTCTCGCGGGGCCGCCGTCTGGCAAGAGGCGGATAGCGACACGGTGCATTTAGTGGCGCAAAATATCCTTAACCCCGAACTTCGCGAAGTCATTGAGGGCCGCGCCTACCGCGCAGGACTGGCGTTGCGCGATTATGTGTCGTCCAATCAAACGGTTGAAAAAGCCGTCTTTCATATCCGCGACGAAGGGCCGAGCGGCGACGGCAATACCGATGACGACACAGCGCGCTTGCGTGAAATGGCCGAAGAAGCCCCTGTCATTGATTTCGTCAACCGCGTGTTTTCCACCGCGCTGCGCGAAAATGCGTCCGATATTCACATAGAGCCGTTTGAGCATAAATTCCAAGTTCGCTACCGCATTGACGGTGTGCTCCATACCAAACAATCTGACCCAAAATCGCAATTTGACGCGGTTGCCAGCCGTATAAAGCTGCTCTCTGGGATGGATATTGCCGAACGGCGGCTTCCCCAAGATGGTCGTCAGTCTATCCGTTTTGCGGGCCAAGATATTGACCTGCGCGTCTCTGCCCTGCCGGGTACCTGGGGCGAGAGCCTCGTCATGCGGCTGTTGAAAAAAGAAACAGAGCTGCCCGACCTAGAAGCCATTGGTCTGGACGGTCATGCCAAAGCCGTGCTGCAAGACCTGCTGTCCCAACCCAACGGGATTATCCTTGTCACCGGGCCAACGGGATCGGGTAAATCCACCACGCTTTACCGCGGCCTTCGGGGCTTAAACGATGGTGTGCGCAAGATCATCACCATCGAAGACCCGGTCGAATATGACATGGACGGCATCATCCAAATCCAGACCAATGCCGCCATTGGTTACAGCTTTGCCAAGGGGTTGCGCGCCATCCTTCGCCAAGATCCTGATATTATCATGGTCGGCGAAATCCGTGACGGCGAGACCGCAACGATTGCCGCCCAAGCCGCGCTAACGGGTCACTTGGTGCTCTCGACGCTTCATACCAATTCTGCACTCGCCGCTGTCGCACGTCTCATCGATATCGGGCTAGAGCCTTATATGGTGATTTCCGCCGTGAGGGGGCTGGTCGCGCAGCGCCTTGTGCGGCGTCTATGTGATAACTGTGCGGTGGACGTTAAAAAACCCGACGGCGAGGATATGATTTGGTCCATGGTCAAATCAGGCGCGATTATCGACCCGACAAAGCTCAGCGGCAAAGCGCGTTGGCGCGAAAGCAAGGGCTGCGAAAAATGCTCCCATACAGGCTATCTTGGCCGGGTTGCTATTTTCGAGACTGTCAAAATTGACGACGCCCTATCAGAGGACATCCTCAAAGGCGCGTCCTTGCCAAAATTACTCTCAAATGCCCGCGCGCAAGGCTTTATCACCTTGCTCGAAGACGGTATATTAAAAGCGCGTAGCGGCGTGACGTCGCTGACGGAGGTGTTTCGCGTCTGCGGGGCGTCGACGCTCGATTTAAACCAAGGTGATACGGATGCTTAGATTAAAAAACACCCCCCAAAAGCCGTCCAAAGAGGCTGGTTACTCCCTGCTCGAAATCCTTGTTGTGCTGGCCATTATCGCGGCGCTGGCCGCTGTTGTTGCGCCGCGCCTGTTTGGTAATGTCGACAAAGCCAAGCAAACTGCAACACAGGCGCAAGTCAAATCTCTGCGCCTCGCGCTTGATACCTATGCGCTGGATACGGGCCGCTACCCGAATGCGCAAGAAGGCATGGCGGTGCTATTTACCCCGCCCGCCGGGGATAATGGCTCTTGGGCTGGCCCCTATATGGAAGGCACCATGCCGCTCGACCCGTGGGATAATGCCTATATCTATCAACCGCCGCTGATGACTGACAATGGTCGCCAGACTGTGCCGCTGGTCATTTCCTACGGCGCAGACGGCGCACCGGGTGGTGTGGGTCTTAATGCCGATATCTCCAGTTCATAAGTCCAATCAAAACGCCAAGCAGTGCAGAGCAAAAAGCGCAGCTGACGCGGGCTTTTCAATCTTGGAAATTATCATTGTCCTGACCATCATGGGCATTATGCTTTCGCTCGTCGGGGCGCGGATGATGACCTCGCTAGAGGCCACGCGTTTTGCCCGCACCGTTGATGCCGCCATGGCCGATATACGCCTTATCCGCGCCGATGCCATGTTATCAAAACAGCCGCGCTACATTGTGACTGACAGCTCTATACGCAGCCTTGATGAGGCGACACCCACGGCGCATATCAAAGCTTTATCCGTGCCGCCTGATTGGCGTGTGATGGGTAACACAATCACAATATCACCCAGCGGTGTTTGCGCGGGTGGCCGCTTTCGTATTATCGCCCCAGACGGGCGGCGGGCCGATTACGTGATTGCCCCGCCAAAATGCGAGGCCACACGGCTGACATTGGACGCGGGATAATGCTTTACGCCTTTGCATTTGTCTTGGCGGCGATACTGCTGGCCCTGACCGTGATTGATATTAAACACTTCCGTTTGCCAGATTATCTGACCTTTCCGCTGATTGGACTGGGTCTGTTGCAGGGCTATGTTTTGCACAGCGATATTCTGCCTTTCGCCATTGGCGCGGTCGCGGGCTATGCGGCCTTTGTGCTGATAGAGATTGGCTTTAAGCGTCTGCGCGGCATTGACGGCTTGGGCAGGGGGGACGCGAAACTCCTCGCGGCGGCAGGTGCATGGTGCGGATGGCTATGGCTGCCGCAGGTCGTGCTCATCGGCAGTTTGGCCGCCATAGCCGCCGTGCTGTTTATGCGCCTTCGGGACAAAGCCGTGACTGCGCAAACGGCCATTCCCTTTGGCCCGTTTCTGGCCTTTGGCCTCGCGGTTGTCTGGAGCGTGCAGAGCTTCCATCACGTCCCACTCTAGGCCGTCTCGAAGATCACCATGCTCTGCCCGCGCGGGTGATTAAACGTTTCTATATCAACCACGCGCCAGCCCGTTTTACCCGCCAGATAATCCATATCGCCGCGCGTATAATGATAAGGGTCTTGGCACATATAGGTGACAATCCCGTCGAGCTGTTCTTGTCGTGCGGTTTGGTTGTCCTCAGAGACATGGAAAATCGTCGCGTAAAACCGTGCGCCGTCGCTCATGACAGGCCGCAAATTACGCAGGCATAGCGCGATAGAATTCATTGTTAAATGGGTGAATAATGATAACGCTAAGGCACTATCCATATCCCGCCAGCTGGTTGGAAACGCGAACGCCTCTGCCGCGACCAAATTACCTGGCGCGATTTTATCCAGCAGCCCCAGCGGCGCAATTTCGTGGGTCAGGCCCGCGTCAATCAGCGCGCGGTTGATATCAAATCCGAAATAATGAAACGGGTTTAAATGCCCGATAAAGTGCCGCCCGCCGCGCATGGACCCGCAGGCCACATCAACAAAACGGTCCGTGGGGGCCAGGCCTTTGCCTACCATATAATCAAATTGTAATTGCCCAATTTCGTCCCAACGCCCGCCAACAAAAGCGCGGTGCTGCCCCGTGCGAAGGCGCTCTGCCGCCAGCTCTTTATCGATATATTGGTTTTCCATTTTGGGCCTATTTACGCAAAATCATACAGGCTTGTCATGGCGAGTACGATTGAAATGACAATGGTGCCGACAATGGCGGCGATAATCAAAATCGCAATGGGTTCGGCCAGCGCGGAGAGCCGCTTGGTGAGTTGCCGCGTCTCGCTCTCTTGAGTTTCGCCGACGAATAATAACATATCCGCCAGACCGCCCGACGTGCGCCCCGTGCGAATAAGGTCAATGGTCAGCGGGTCAAAATCAGAAATGTTTTCGTCCAGCACTTCATCGACATTCCGGCCTGCCCGAATTTCAGAGCGCACAATCCGCATCCCCGCCCGAAGACGCGGGGAGCGTAAACCAAGCTCTCCCAGTTGCAGGGCGGTCAAAATATCCGCGCCATTATCCAGCGCAATGCCCACAGTACGTGACCAACCGCCGAGATCGGATTGGATCAGCACGGGCCCAATAATAGGCAGACCTTCGGCAAAAGACCGCAGCCCGTCTTTAAACTTTTTGCTGCGTGACAGGGCAATCGCGCCGACCGCAAGGCCGCCCATCGCGGATAGGACAAGGATAAGATTATTTTTCAGCCCCACACCCGCCCCAATGACGATGCGCGACATAGCGGGCAGATTATCGCGATTATCCCCGATCAGCGTATCAAAACGCGGCACAATAAACAGGAACATCAGGAACACTAAAATCCCGCCAATCACGGCTAGGAATATGGGATAGGATAATGAGGTGCGGATTTCCTCGCGCATGCTGTCTTCATATTCCATGCGGTTCGCGGCATCTGATAAGGCCTTGGCCGATTGCCCTGTGGCTTCGCCTAATTCGGCCAGGCGCGGGACATATCGCGGCAATGACGGGATATGGGTTTCCATGGCGGTTGACAGCCGTTCGCCCGCGCGCAAATCTTTGCGGATGCCTTTGGACGCACTGGCTAAGGTCGGGTGAGCATTAGACCGCGCAAGGCTGGCCAGCGCCTCTAGCAGCGTCACGCCTGCCGATAAAAGTGTCGCAAGCTGGCGCACATAACGCGCCATATCGCGGTATTTAATGGCTTTGGTTGCGGTGAAAAATTGTGTTTGTTCTGGCTTTTCAGATATCTCAAAGGGGTCAAGCTTGCGACGCTGTAATTGCGCATAGGCGGCCGTTTCGTCCGTCGCGTCAATCTCGCCGCGCACAGTGACCGCATTGCGGTCCAGAGCCTTATATTTAAACGTCGCCATAGCATGTCTTTACAGCAAATCAGCGCAAAGAAAAGGCCGCGCAGACGGTGCCGCGCGGCCTTTTATCAGGATGTGATTAGGGCTTAGTGATCTGAAATATCACGCAGCTCCGATGTGCCGTCTCGCTCATAATCCTTGGTCAGTTTAATAATGACCCCGGATAGCGCCAGAAGCGCGATGAGGTTTGGTGCCGTCATGGCCGCAGAGGCGACATCACCCAAGCGCCAGATAAAGTCAATTTCCTGCACGGCGCCAAGCCACACAGCCCCGCACCAGAACAGGCGGAAGACGAGGAAGTTCTTAACTCCGAACAAATAGCCCAAAGCCCGTTCACCGTAATAACACCAGCCCAAAACGGTAGTAAAAGCAAAGACCATCATCGCAACCGCGATAATCCATGTGCCGCCCGGGACAGTATCCGCAAAGGCAAGCGAGGTCAGCTCGGCCGATTCAAATGTTGATTGCCATGCGTGGATTGTCGCCACACCGTCCGCGTCAACATAGCTGCCCGTTGCCGTCAGGATAACAAGCGCCGTCATCGTACAGATAATCAGCGTATCAATGACCGTGCCGAGCATACCGATGCGGGCTTGGGTAACAGGGTCTTTCACCGTGGCAGCTGCGTGCGCCATAGGGGCAGAACCCTGACCCGCCTCATTAGAAAACAGACCGCGGGCCACGCCTGCACGAATGGCGGCAATTACCGCTGCACCCGCAAAGCCGCCGCCTGCCGCAGAGCCTGTAAAGGCATAGTGGAAGATGGAGCCAAAGGCATATGGGATTTGATCCCAATTGGCGATAATCACAAAGAGCGCCACAAGGATGTAAACAACGGCCATTGTCGGCACGAGGCGTGAAGCCACTTTACCAATGGATTTAATGCCGCCAATAATCACCGCAAAGACGGCCAGTGCAACAACGCCGCCTGTGATCCATGTTGGGATACCGTTTTCCATGCCGCCCATACCGCGTGTCGCCGATGTCACAGCAGACGCGACCGAATTAGACTGGATCATATTACCTGTCACGAAAGCCGCAAATAACGCGCCGCAGGCAAAGGTCACGGCCAGCCATTTATATTTTTTGCCCATGCCTTCTTCGATGTAATACATTGGCCCGCCGACGACTTCGCCAGAGCTATTTTTCGTGCGGTACTGCACAGCGAGCAAGCTTTCTGCGTATTTCGTGGTCACACCCAAAATCGCAACAACCCACATCCAGAAAATCGCGCCCGGTCCGCCAATGCCAATGGCGGTGGCCACACCAGCGATGTTACCTGTGCCAACGGTCGCCGCCATAGCGGTTGCTAAGGCCTGGAAGGGTGTAATCTCGCCTTCTGTGCCTGTGCTTTTTTGGCCCAGCAGTTTGAAAGACGACGGAATACGGCGCAGACAAATCGCACCTGTCATCAAGGTTAGGAATAAGCCCGTGCCCAGCAATAATATCGTCAGCGGTCCTGACCATAAGAAATTTGAAAAGGCCGTAACCCCGTCTTTAAAGCCTTCCCAAGCGGGATAACCACCTGATGCCTGCATAATGGATTGAAATGTCATGAGATCCCCAAAGGTTAATTATATTTCTGCACAATAAGCGCCGCGCGCAACAGTGCAACGATTTTATCGGGCTGTGCCGCTTTATGGCCTGACACTGCGCGCTGGCTGATGTAAAGCGCCTCTGATGATAACCAAAGCACATAATTGGGGCAGCAGCTACGGAATGAGATGCTATGCCCCGTAAACGCAAAGGTGACCCGGTTCATGGCTGGGTGAATTTGGATAAGCCTTACGGCTTGGGCTCGACCTCGGCTGTGGGGAAATTACGCTGGTTGTTTAATGCCGCCAAAGCGGGCCATGCGGGGACGCTCGACCCGCTGGCGAGTGGCGTGCTGCCTATTGCGCTGGGTGAGGCGACCAAAACTGTCGCCTTTATGCAAGACGCGATTAAGGGCTATGACTTTACGATAGCCTGGGGCGAGAACACATCGACATGGGACGTTGAGGGCGAGGTGACGCAAGTGTCCGACGTGCGGCCAATACGCGGCCAGATTGAGGCTGTGTTGCCTGATTTCACCGGCGATATTTCCCAAATCCCGCCGAAGTTTTCCGCGATTAAAGTTGACGGCAAGCGGGCCTATGATTTGGCGCGCGGAGGTGAGGATATCACCTTGGCCGCGCGGTCTGTATATGTGGAGGCGTTGACGTTGACCGATTGCACGGATGACAGCGCGTCGTTTTCTGTCATCTGCGGCAAAGGCACTTATGTGCGCTCGCTCGCCCGCGATATTAGCGCTGCACTCGGCACGTGCGGTCATGTGACCCATTTGCGGCGCACCCGTGTGGGGCCGTTCACGCTGGATAATGCGGTCAGCCTAGAGGCGCTGATTAAGACGCTGGAACCTGCGCGTGAGGCCTATAAGCAGGCGCAAGCTGAGGCCACTGAAAAGGGACTTGCGATGCCCGCCCAAAGCTGTCATAGGAGCGGCGTTTTAGGGATGTTGCGTCCCGTTAAGACCGCACTGGACGACATCCCGGTTCTGGCCATAACGGACACCGACGCAACGGAGCTAAAGCACGGACGAGCGATAGCGCTGCCCGCGACTTTGGACGGTTCCCAGCCTTGGGTTTTGTGCACAGAAAACGGCGTTGAGATTGCTCTCTGTTCACCGCGCGACGGGACATTATATCCCAAACGCGTATTTAATTTGTAATCAATTATGGAGATCACGATGTCGATTACACCCGAACGCAAAGCTGCGTTGATTAAAGAATACGGCGTCAAAGACGGCGATACAGGTTCACCCGAAGTGCAAGTCGCTATCCTAACGGAGCGCATTGCTAATCTGACGGAACACACCAAAGTTAATAAAAAAGATAATCACTCACGCCGCGGCCTTTTGGCTATGGTGAGCCAGCGTCGCCGCTTGCTCGATTATGTGAAGAAAAAAGACGAGGCCCGCTACACTGGCCTTATTACGAAATTAGGTCTGCGTCGTTAATTCAAGAATGACCAGCTAATGAAGATCGCCGCCTCGTCATAGGGACAAGGCGGCTTTCTACGATTGTGTTCATAGGGAACGCGGTCGTCAATGACTGTACGAAGAAAGAAAGATTGTACGATATGTTTAATAAACACACTGTTGAAATTGATTGGGCGGGACGTCCTCTCAAACTCGAAACTGGCGGCATGGCCCGCCAAGCGGACGGCGCCGTTATCGCCACTTATGGCGAGACGGTTGTTCTGGCCACTGTTTGTGGCGCGAAGTCACAAAAACCGGGCATGGATTTCTTCCCTCTGACCGTGAACTATATGGAAAAGTTTTACGCCGCCGGTAAAGTCCCAGGCGGATATTTCAAACGCGAAGGCCGCCCAACAGAGCGCGAGACATTGATCAGCCGTCTAACCGACCGCCCGATCCGTCCATTGTTCCCAAAGGGTTATAAAAACGAAGTGCAAGTGGTTATCACTGTGCTGCAACACGACCTAGAGAATGAGCCCGATGTTATCGGCATGATCGCAGCCTCTGCGGCGCTCTCTATTTCTGGTCTGCCGTTTATGGGCCCGATTGCGGCTGCCCGTGTTGGCCTGATCGAAGGTCACTATGTGCTAAACCCAACGCTTGACGAAATGGAAGAGTCTGAGCTTGACCTTGTTGTTGCGGGTACGCGCGACGCCGTCATGATGGTGGAATCAGAGGCCAAAGAACTCACGGAAGAGCAAATGCTCGGCGCTGTGATGTTTGCCCACGAATCTGGTGAAGAAGTTATCGACATGATCGAAGAGCTAACCAAGCTCGCCGGTAAAGAGAAATGGGACTTCACATCGCCTGATTACTCAGCAGAGAAAAAAGCCCTCGCAAAGGTCGCGGAAAAAGGCATCAAAGCCGCTTATAAGAAAACCGACAAAATGGAGCGTCAAGAAATCTTGCGCGAAACCCGCGCGGATGCGTGGGAAAAACTCGGTGTGTCGGATGACAATCCAGACGGCATGAGCTCTGGCGTTTTCGGCGATTGCTTTAAATCTATCGAATCGACAACGGTTCGCTCCTCTGTGATTAAAACAGGCAAGCGTATCGATGGCCGTAAATTGGACCAAGTCCGTCCCATCGTATCAGAAGCTGGCACACTGCCCCGCACACACGGCTCTGCCCTGTTTACGCGCGGCGAGACACAGGCGCTTTGCGTGGCGACACTTGGTACATCGGATGACGAGCAATTCGTTGATCAGCTTACAGGCACGATTAAGAACAAGTTCTTATTGCACTATAACTTCCCGCCATACTCTGTGGGGGAATGTGGTCGCATGGGCGGCACATCACGCCGCGAACATGGACACGGTAAGCTTGCGTGGCGCGCGCTACAGGCTGTTCTGCCTGATGCCGAAGAGTTCCCATACACAATCCGCTTGGTGTCAGAGATCATGGAATCAAATGGGTCCTCCTCTATGGCAACTGTGTGTGGCTGTTCGCTGGCCATGATGGACGCCGGCGTGCCGATTAAGCGCCCTGTCTCTGGTATTGCCATGGGCCTGATTAAAGACGACGACGGCATTGCTGTTTTGTCTGACATCTTGGGCGACGAAGATCACCTTGGCGATATGGACTTTAAAGTCGCGGGTACATCAGAGGGCATCACGTCTTTGCAGATGGACATCAAAATCGCGGGTATTTCAGAAGAGATCATGACCACAGCGCTAGAACAAGCGCATGCAGGTCGCCTTCATATCCTTGGCGAGATGAACAAGGGTCTGTCGGCTGCCCGTGAAGACGTTGGTGAATTTGCACCGCGCATTGAAACGATGAAGATTAAAGTGGACAAAATCCGCGACGTCATCGGCACAGGCGGCAAGGTCATCCGTGAAATCGTTGACACAACAGGCGCGCGCGTCTCTGTCGAAGATGACGGCACGATTAAGATTGCCTCAAACGATCAAAAATCAATTGATGCGGCCCGCGCGTGGATTCACGGTCTGACTGCTGATCCAGAAGTGGGCATGATCTACAAAGGTAAAGTCGTGAAAGTCGTCGATTTTGGTGCTTTCGTGAACTTCTTTGGTCCCAAAGACGGCCTTGTGCATGTGTCTCACATCGCCCAAGAACGCGTCAATCACCCGTCTGATTACTTGAAAGAAGGCCAAGAGGTCTTCGTCAAGCTCATGGGCTTTGATGACCGCGGCAAAGTGCGTCTATCCATGAAATTCGTCGACCAAGAAACAGGCGAAGAAACACCCCGCGAACCTCGCGAAGACAAAGGCGACGACAAGCCAAAGCGTTCACGCGGCAAGAAATCTGATGATGATAAAAATTCAGACGACAAACCCCGCCGCCGCCGCCGCGGTAAAAAATCCGAAGAAGAAGAGTAGTCTCTCTCGGTTATAAAATAGAAAAGCCCGGCCAAATGGTCGGGCTTTTTTGTTGTGATTAAAGGGGGACGTTGGGCGGTAGGGCGGCGGTGGTAGTTATTATGCTTTAATGGGATGCGTGTTGTGGGGGCTTAGGAGACGTTAGAGCTTAAAGGTTTTTGCTTCAATTGCCCAAAAGTGGACATCAAAGAACTCGTAATTTCACTTCATATATTTGGTTACAGAGTAACTCCAGTTTGTTTTTCGAAGTCAGCTATTATATCTTCCAAATTATTAGGCAAACACCCCCAAATTTCTTGATATGGTGCCATAATAAACTGAAAATTATTTGACATACTGTTTGTTTCTCCAATGTGCCTAACTTTTCTTTTGTTAACGAGTCCTCTTTCGATTTTTGCTTCAAACATATGGCACTCCCCAGATGAGTTCGCACCGTTAAGGGTTATCCCTTCGCTTCGGTTTTCTGCTTCGGCGGCATAACCTGACGCAGGAGTGTCCTCGAAACTTGCCCTCCAAACTTCACCAATCATAATGACTCCATCTGATTTTAACAAATATGCAAGTTTAGCCATCTCTCTTTGGATTAGGTATTTAGATGCTCTGTCGGGGATTTCGGGAGAAGCTATCTGTACAATATCGTTGCCTGATAAGAAAAGTGTGATTGGTAGATGATATCCATCTTTTTTCATTACTGCTCGCGCTACTTTAAACATTGCAGCACAGGCTTCTTCGAAATTGGTTGCTCTATTGAATAATCGCCACGCTCCCGAAGTGCTTCTATACTTTCGCTTTATTTTTGAATTTAAAAGTGGATCCATTTTGGTAACATTAGTTCGGTAGCCTGTTCTTCTCCCATCTTTAATGGAAAAATATACAGCTCTATCTTGCACCAAAGGCGACATATACTCTGGTAGGTTAAAATCAAATTTTTCATCCGTTTCAATATCATAATGTTTGAACAAGCTTTTTAGCAAATCCAGAAATTGACTGTAAACATGCGTCAAAGCTTCTAACACTTCAATCTCGGGTAATTCTTGATCGATCCAGCGTCGTTCCAATACCAAAGTCCCGTGATTAATAACTTGTGGAATTAAAAGCTTCTTTGGGATATTTCGAACAATATCACTTAAAGAAAGTAGGGTTATGTTTGCAGACCATTTACTTTCGGCAGCCCCGAGATAACTTGCAATAATTAATACTCGCGCTTCGCTTTCAGTTTCCAAATCGCCTCGTTTCACAATGCTGTTTCTGGCGTTTACTGCCCATTTCATAATTGGATCAGTTTTCCATTTTTCTTGGAAGCTACCGTACCAATTTTCGAAATCAGGAAGGTGTTTTTTATTAGATTGTAAGACAAATGTAACTGTGCGGGCAGTAGTGATGCTGGCTTGCATTTCAGCAATAAAATCGTCTGGGTCAAAATATGCCGCTGCTGCCTTTTCCCAATGTCGCTTCATACGACCGAGGCGAATAAATGTATTCCTTAATGCAATTTTCGGGTCGTGTTTTTCCATGCTTACTCGTAAGGTTGTTGTTGGTTGAGATGCAATGAATTTTTATATTTTGAGTAGATTGTTTAATATCTACTTTTATCCCCAAAGGAGTCGAAATTATTTTGAGCTAACGTCCCCTTTGAGGATGTTTCGCCATTTTTACCCCCCCCCCCCCCCCCACATTCCTCCTCCCCGCCCTCATCCTGCTGCTACCCTGCGCCTATGTCTCATGCTCCCTTGACAGATGGCTCTATGACAGATGGCTCTATGACAGATGGTTCTTGTTTTTCGCAATTGCGGGCGATGTTGCTTGTCTTATTGGGACAGATAGAGGTGCGTGTTTGTGATCGCCGAGCGAGCGCGGGCGCGCTGCACCGCTTGGTGCGCAAGGCGGGGCGGCTCGCGCATAGGCTCATGCTGATGCAGGTGCATGCGGCCCATATGCGGATGAAGGCTAAAATGCTGGCTGATACGCTATGGCGGCGGCGGGTGATTGCGGCGCTCGGCGGGCTTTGTGGGTTGCAACAATGGCGGCGGCGGTTTCGCGCGGGCGTTGCCTCGCGCCAAACTGTGTCAGATCAGACTCCGTCGCGACATAATTCCACTATACGGCCACACCCGTCACGGCCCGCTGGCCCCACATCTACTCCCATCGCTAATCTTGGGCAATTTCGTTTGCCGCCTCTGCGCCGGGCCTTTTACGGGCGGGCCGATTACGGGCGTCATGGCTATGGCGGCCGTCCCGTCCTATCCCCGCTGCACCGCCCGATTGTGGTGACTGTGGATGAGCTATTGAGCGCCGAAGCCACCGCGCCGCCCCCACCGCCGTCGCTTTATTATCCAAACCCGGTTAAGCCTTACATCCCCCTATCAACGGGCAGTCTTGAAGACCCTATCCCACCGTAAATTACGCATATTGCGGCCTGCATGACATCTCATGGCTTTGGGGTGAGCAATGACGCCTGTCTTATCCATGCTAGCCGCGTAGATCTTTGGATGAGCCGAGCGAGATATGGGAGGTGATGCTCGCCACTTGCGGTAAAATACCCAGCGTATTGGCGTGAAAAGCCTTATAAGCGTCCAGCCCCGCCACTTCGACGCGCAGCATATATTCCACCGCCCCTGTGATATTGTGGCATTCGCGCACTTCGGGCGCGGCCTCCATCGCGGCTTCAAAGGCCAGCGCGTCCTTGCGTAAATGCGCGGACAGGCCGACCAAAACAAAGATGGTAATGCCCACGCCCACGGCCTTGCGGTCAATCACGGCGCGGTAGCCTTTGATAACCCCGCTACGTTCTAAGTCTTGGACCCGGCGTAGACAGGCGGATGGGGACAGCGCCACGCGATTGGATAGCTCTGCATTGCTGATGCGGCCGTTCGTCTCAAGCTCACGCAATATATTGCGGTTAATTTTGTCCATACCCGTCATAGATTGCGTGAATACAGGATTTTTGACGGCAATAACAAGGAAATTCGGCACTGCGCCGCATATTATGGCTTTGAGGTAATAGGAGACAGCCATGATAAAAGATTTAAACCATTATGATATGTCCGCAGAGCGCGGGTTTTTATGCCGCCATAATGCGGGCGATGTAACTCTGTCGGGGGATTGGGCGGTGGCGGCGAAAACTGCGCTGGCTTTGCCGCAAATCCTGCCGAGCGGTCGGGTGCGCGCCCATTTGAAATCGCATTTGCCAGATGGGGATATTGCGGATCAGGTCAAAGAGCTGACAGATGCCCAAGCCCGCGCGGCCATGGTGCATTATTCGTTTATGGTGCAATCCTATGTCTGGGGTGAACCAGACGCGCCAACGGTTATGCCGCGCTGTTTGGCGATGCCGATGGTGGCGCTGGCCGACCGTTTGGGTCAACAACCGCTGCTGCCTTACAGCGGTTATGTGCTGGATAATTGGGACCGTCTTGACCGGGGTGGCCCGATTGATTTGTCTAATATTTATATGATTCAAAATTTTCTCGGTGGCCAGGATGAAAACTGGTTTGTCCTCGTCCATGTCGCAATAGAGGCCCGTGCGGGCGCTGTGCTGGCGGCGATGGGGCCAATTTGCGCCGCTGCGGAGCAGGGCGATATAGACGCCGTCCAATCAGGGCTAGAGGATATGGCGAGCGTTTGGGGGGACTTAAAAGCCATCTTTGACCGCATGCCAGACCGCTGTGACCCTTATGTCTATTTTGAACGGGTGCGGCCCTATATCCACGGTTGGAAAGATAACCCCGCTTTGCCTGACGGCATTATCTATGAAGGCGTGGAAAAATACGGCGATACCCCGCGTGCGTTTCGGGGTCAGACAGGATCACAAAGCTCTATTGTGCCGTCAATGGATGCCTTTTTGGGCATTGGTCACGCGGCTGATCCGCTGCGCGCATTTCTCGATCAGCTGCATATTTACCGTCCGCCAGGGCACCGCGCTTTTATTGATGATGTGCGGGCGACGTCTCGTCTTCGCGACTTTATCAGCGCCTCTGGGCATAAAGGCCTTGTGAACGCCTATAACGCCAATGTGCAAGCGGTCGCGGATTTCCGCTCCCGCCATTTGGAATATGCGGCCAGCTATATCAATAAACAAAGCAAAAACGCCGACGGCAATGACACGGATGTCGGCACAGGCGGCACACCCTTTATGAAATATCTCAAAAAGCACCGCGACGAAACACAGGCGAATTTATTGACGGTCTAAAAGGAGGACATAAAAAACCCTGCGGCATAAGGGGGAGGGCGCCGCAGGGTCTCTGGCCTTGGTTGCCAAGGCCGCTGTGATTGCTCAGGCCTACTGGAGAGACAGGCCTTAAGCGAAATGGGTGGTGCCGCGCGCTTTAGAGCCCGAAAAGGCCGCCTCAGGGGAGGGGGAAGGCGGGCGCGGCACCGTTTAAAGCGGGTGTGGTAACCCTCAAGGGGGGGGAGGGCATTTACCTCTTCGCTATAAACTCTATTTAGGCAGCTTTGCCTTTACCGCTAGGTTTCGCGTCGATTAATTTTTCTCCACGATTGCGGGGTTTAGCTGTTGTGTCACTGCCAATGGCGATTTTGCGGGGCTTTAAGGCCTCCGGAATTTCGCGCAGCAGGGATAGGGTCAATAGGCCGTTCTCCAGGCTTGCGGCTTCAACTCGCACGTGATCAGCCAGTTGAAAGCGGCGTTCAAACCCCCGCTCTGCGATACCGCGGTGCAGGTACTGAACATCGTCATTATCGGCCAAGGCGGCGGTTTTCGACGCCGTGACGGTCAAGACATTGTCTTTGGTCTCTATGTCAAAGTCGCCTTCTGTAAATCCAGCGACGGCCAATTCAATGCGGTATTCGTCATCAGATAATTGAACGACGTTATAGGGTGGATAGGCATTTTGGCTGGCGGCGGATTGGCTCGCGGCATCAATTAAATTGGCCATGCGGTCAAAGCCGACAAAATTACGGTAAAGGGGTGTAAAATCATAAGTACGCATCATTTTTTCCTTTTCAAAGCGATGGGGTGAAATCCCCGAGGTTTGCGACCCTCCATCGGAGCGGTCAGATTTATGAGGCCCTATCGGCGCCTCGGGCTATGATTTGGGATATGAAAACAGGGTTTCAAGGGGGTCGCGACTTTGTGATGCAGTGCAAGGGGTTTGGCCTTGAAACGTCGCTCAATAAGTCCCATTTAGAAGCCTATTATTTTAACGGAGATTTCGATGACATCGCTAAAAACGCTTTTAATTTCAGGACTTAGTGCCACCGCACTGGTTCTAACAGCTTGCTCTAATTCGACGTCTGCGCCCGATGCGCCTGTCGCTGAGGTCGCCGCGCCCGCTACTTTGGCCGAAGTTATCGCCCATCCGCGCCGCGCGGATGACACAGCCCGCGACCAATTTCGTAATCCCCAAGCGACGCTCGACTTTTTTGGCCTGGAACCCGGTATGAATGTCGGTGAAGTCTGGCCCGGTTGGTACACAAAAATTATCGCGCCTTATCTGGCTGAAAACGGCGGCACTTACACCGCAATTCTGTATCAAGAGGCGGGCAGCGAACGCGCCGTAAAACGCAACGCCGCCTTTGCCGAGGCCTATGTTGGGGCCGAGGGATACGGCACAATTAATACGGCTAGCTTTGGTAAAAACCCGACGCCAATCACGGATCCAAATAGTCTGGATATGATCCTGACCTTCCGCAATGTGCATAACTGGATGGGCGGCGATTACGCGGATAAAGCCTTTGCTGATTTTTACGCGGCCCTAAAACCCGGCGGTATTTTGGGCGTGGTCGAACACCGCTTGCCTGAAACGGCGGTGCAAAACCCCACGGGCCGCACGGGCTATGTGCAAGAAAGTTATATGAAAGCGCTGGCTAAAGACGCAGGATTTGAGTTTGTGGACAGCTCAGAAGTCAACGCCAACCCCAAAGATACCGCCGATCACCCGATGGGCGTTTGGACATTGCTGCCGCGTTCAGCCACCCCGAAAGAGGGCTCACCAGAGGCTGACGGCTTTGATGCAGCGCTGTATAAAAACATCGGTGAAAGCGACCGCGCCACGCTTAAATTTAGAAAGCCGCTTTAAGACCAGCGGCGGGAATTTAAAAAGCCGCTTTAAATCCAGCGGTGGAATTAGAACGCCGCTTTAAAATAGATTATGGGCGGAATTAGAATGCCGCCCTAATCCTGCGATAGCGGGTCAGAAAATGCTGGAAATATCAGCCAAGCTTGCCCATATAAATGATAATAGGTTTAACACTAAAGGAAATGACCATGACGAATGAAGAGATTGTCGCAAAAATGAACGAAGCCCTCGGCAAAGCTGGTGGCCTTGATAAATCTGTGAAATTTGATTTTGGCGATGACGGCCAAGTTTTCGCCTCTGGTACTGAGGCGGTTGCCGAAGACAAAGACGCCGATTGCACAATCTCGGTCAGCAAAGATGATTTCATCGCGCTGGCCTCGGGCAATTTGGATCCGATGATGGCCTTTATGTCCGGCAAATTAAAAGTGGCAGGCGATATGTCTGTGGCGATGGGCTTACAAAGCCTGTTTTCCTCTATGTAGGACATCATATCGATTATCTAAAAGGGCCATAACGGCCCTTTTTTTTCAGTGCCATCAGAGACTTTTGTGATGGCCTTCAAAGGGCAAAGCATGCGGGGAACCCTGAATTTTGAGACGGCCAAAGTGGCGCGTCCCCATGGTCGGCCCTTGCCCGATGCGCTTGAAAAGCGTGCCAAGTTTTACCGCGTTCCTATCCCTCATTCGGATGAAAAATCTGGCCCCCCTGTCACCTTACGCGTCATGTTGGCGACGGCGGCATCTGATCATCCGCGCGGTTCGATTATTATGTGTCCAGGGCGCACGGAGTTTATTGAAAAATATTTTGAAACTGTCGTCGACCTGATTGGGCGCGGGTTTAATGTTTTGGTTTTTGATCCGCGAGGCCAAGGATTATCAGACCGTTTGATTGACGACCCGCTGAAAAGCTATGTCCGTGATTTCCAAGATTACGCCGATGACATGGCGGCATTGACTGATATTTTTACACCGCTTTTGCCAAAACCCCATATCCTTATGGGTCACAGCATGGGCGGATGCGTGGCCTTGCAGGCCGTAATTAGCGGCGTTTCAAACCCGTCGGCTGTGGTGTGCTCTGCGCCAATGCTTGGCTTGTTTGATCTCGACTCGCCGCTGATTTGGGCCGTCAAAGCCCTATCGGCTTTGGGGATGTCAAAGCATGACTTGCCGTTTCAAAAAGGCCGCCAAGGTCTGCCCGTGCCGTTTGAGGGCAATAAGCTGACCTCTGACCGTGCGCGCTATGACAGTTGGGCGGCCTATTTCCAAAATATCCCAGAGCTGCGCCTGGGCCCGCCGACCTATGGTTGGATTTGTGCGGCCCTGCGCGCCATGCGGTTCGTGAATAAAAACGCCGATAAAGTCAAAGTCCCGCATTTGATTATCGCGGCGGGCGGCGACCCCATTGTCGACCCGGCGTCTAATGAAGATTTCGCCCGCGCCTCTGGCGGACGGTTTGAAAATGTCAAAGGCGCGATGCATGAATTATTCCTAGAGCGAGACGAATACCGCGATCAATTCCTCGCCCATTTCGACAGTTTCATGGCTGAAAACGCGCTTTAGGGTGTCATGGCTTTAAGGCGTCATGGCCCGTCCTAAATAGGTGTAAAGCTCGGGCAATAATCCGGCGTCCCCAACACAGACCACGCGGCCCCCGTTAACGGGCGACCCGCCGTGCCAATTCGTAATCCGCCCACCTGCACCATGAACAACAGGCATGAGGGCGCGCACATCGCACGGCTTTAACAGCGCCTCTATGATAATATCCATACGGCCACTGGCGACCAAGCCGTAACCAAAGGCATCCAGCCCCAGCCGTGAAAAGGCACATCCCCGGCGGATAATATTATAGGCCGCCAATTCCCCCGGGCCGAGCATCGCCAGCGGTTCCGTGCACCCCAAAGTGCAGTTCGATAGCGCGTCGCGTCCTCGTGTTGATAGGACGGTTTTTGTGCCGTTATCATCAAGGCGCCATGCTTCTGATTGGTCTGCGTGGGTGATACCCATAAAACACTGCCCCATGGCGGGATGATCAATCATGCCAATGACGGGCACGCCGCGGTAAGACAGCGCGACCAGCGTGCTCCAAACGGGGACACCGGCAACAAAGGCGCGCGTCCCGTCGATGGGATCCAACGTCCAGAGCCAGTCATTGCAGCCTGTAATATCGGGGAGTTCTTCGCCCTCTATGCTGTCATCGGCTAATGTGTTTGTAATAAGGGCGCGAAGGCGTCTCTCGCCTTCAACATCGGCATTGGTAACAGGATCAAAATCACTGCCGCTGGCCTTGTTTTGAACCTGCATGCCGTCCGTAAATAGCGGCAGCGTGATATCACGCGCAGCCGACTTTAGCGCGTCAAAGAGGGCCAGCCGTGCGTTAAATTCGTCCTCGGGCGCGGTGACAGATTTTAGGGGGTAGGGTGTGCTCATGCCCTGCTTTAACAGGGCATGCGCCAATTAGGAAGCGAGGTTTTAAACCGCCTTACGGCGCGACTAACCGCAGAGGGGCTTTGCCGTCAGACGCTTCCAATGATTTGGCCAAATCAAGGAAATGTTTCCGCGGCTCTGGGCCCATAGAATAATAGGCCCGCACGAGGTCCATTGTTTCTTTCTTGGACAGCACATCAGGGGCCAAAAATTCTGGAAAGGGGTCATCTGAAAACATATCGCGGTCAGACAGGCCGTCATAAAAATATTGCACCGGCACGCCCAGCGCTTCGGCCAGTTCAAACAAACGCGCTGCAGAGACACGGTTGGCGCCGCATTCATATTTTTGAATTTGCTGGAACCGGATACCAACCATTTCACCGAGTGATTGTTGGGTCAGACCCAAGAGGCGGCGGCGGCGACGAAGGCGTTTGCCGACAAAGTCATCAATTTCATTGGTCATATTGGTCTCTTTTGTTTGGGGCGCAGGCCTACCCTGTCACGCCGTGTTCCCCAGAGAGGGGAGCAAAAGACGTGCCAGTTACGCAGGTGGTTGTTCGCTTAAAAAGAGAGAGATGACGCGACTATTTGGTCAAATTGGCGCAACCCTATAACTGGCGCGCTTAAAATTGTGCCGCTTTGATACAAAGGCGCGCTCATTTGCCCGTCAGTCTCGCGTCTAGGGTTAATGGCGGGTTAAACCTTATTCAGCGGCAAGGGGAAGGGATTTGGATTTAAGCTGCGTTGTGATGTCTTCAAAAATATCTGCCAAATCACACGCGAGCTTTTGATAGGGTTTTGGTTTAGCCTTTAACGTCACCGCGTTCTGATACAGGTCGCGATTAACTTCTATTTGCACCGCCTCGACGCCGACGCTGGGTGTGCCGTAATGGCTGGTGACATAACCGCCCGCATAAGGATAATTGCGTGTCACCGATAGGCCGCGCGCGGTAAAGGCTGTCTCTATGATATTCATGACATGCGGTGCGCAGGACAGACCATATCGGTCGCCCAGTACAATATCGGCGCGCCGTGCACCCATGGGGGCAAAGCCCGGCATGGAATGACAATCAATGACCAGCGCCTGTCCAAAGCTATCTTGGGCCTCTGTAATTAACGCGCGCAAAGCCGCGTGATAGGGATGATAAAGCGCGTCCATGCGCAGGGCAGCAACCGCTTCAGGCAGTGGGTCTTTATAAATAGGTTCGCCCTCTGCGATGATCAGCGGGATAACACCAAAGCCCGCTTTGGCGCGCGCTGTTAATTTTTCAGACGCCCCCGCCCAACCCGGCGGCATTTCATCAGGGGCGCGATTGGCATCAACATAGCAGCGCGGGAAGTTAGCGGATAATAGCGGCGCGCCGAAATCAGGCACGCATGACAAAAGCGCGTCAATATAGGCGTCCTCATTACGGCGAAGCTCTGTCAGGCTGCGCGCGCTGCGGCGGATAAAGCTATCGGGGTAACAGGCGCCAGAATGGGGGCTGGCGAAAATAAGTGGGCTGTCCCAAACCTTGGGCCGCGCAACGGCAAAGGCAGGCGTCATAGCGCGAATTGTGTCGCGCTCCTCGCCCATTTGTGTCCATTTACGCATCAGCCATTCCTTATTAACCACGGTATAGAGAGAGTTTCGTAAAAATGCCAGCCGCTTAGATATCGTTAAGCCCTAGGGATTATAGACGATTATAAAGGTCCGACGGCATCAATCCTGCATAGTGGGCCAGTAAACAGGGGTGAGCACGATTTCGTGTCACAATAGGCCGCGGTGGTGGACCGGGCTTAATGATAATAATGTCGGAAGACGACGCAAAGAGAATAGGGCCCACCATGGCAACGATTTTATACGCAGAAGATGATAATGCGATGCGCGGCTTTTTTGAAAAAGCGCTGGAAAAAGCGGGCCACCACGTCATTGCATGTGCGGACGGCGAACGGGCCTTGCGCGCGCTTAAATTTGCCGACGGTGCGTTTGATCTCCTGCTCACCGATATTATGATGCCTGGCCTTGACGGGATTGAACTGGCCAAACAGGCCGAAACCCTATCTCCTGGTATCAAAATTATGTTCATCACAGGCTTCGCCGCCGTCGCTATGAACGACCCACAAGCGGCTGAATCCACCGTGCTGTCAAAGCCCGTGCATCTGCGCCAATTGGTCAATGAGGTCGATAAGCTGATTGCGGCTTAAGGAGAGCTAGGGGCTGCTTTGTCGCCCTCATCCGAACATCTTAATTGTCGTGATACGGTGCACAAAATTGCGCTAAGGTTGCGCATTTTTGCGGCCCTTGTCCGTATTTTTCCTCGGGAAAATTGCTTTAAGCGGTGCACAAAATTGCGCGAAGGCTGCGCATCTTTGCGGCCCTTATTTTCATTTTTAAAATCCTATGGATTTGAAAAATGAAGGGGATGGTGGGCGATACTGGGATTGAACCAGTGACCCCTACAATGTCAATGTAGTGCTCTCCCGCTGAGCTAATCGCCCGATAAATCGGAACCATCCGAGGCTAAGGGCCGAGGCCGTCCTAGCGAAATGGGGATATATCCGTCTGTGCGCCTCTAATCAAGTCCTTTTAATACCAAAGTTGCGGGCCCGTGCGACCGTATAGCGGCGAGAGTGTTTGAGGCGAGTTGGTGGCCCCATCTTCGCCTTGCGGTACGGCGGCCTTGTTGCGCGCGCATCAATTGCGTAAGAGAGAGCTATGGGTTTTTGGCACAAATATAGGGCGCAAACGGCGAGGGTTGTCTTGGCGATTTTAGGCGCTGTGTTGCCCCTATCTGCCGCCGCCCAATCCAGTTTTTTTGACCCTGATAATCCGCCCACGGCCGACCAAGCCACGGGCGAAGCGGTTGCAGCGGTAGAGTTTGGGCCTGACCAAGTCTGCCTTAGCCTGTCGCGCTGTCTTGAAATTTTAGATACACACGCGCCCGATAGTTTTGACTACACGCTACTCGCGGCGGATTTTGACCGTTACGGGGGTGAGGCGCAATCGGCGCTACTCTCGCGTGTTTTTGCGCCGCTTAAATCAGAGGCCGCTGTGATAGATGCCAATCGCGCGCTGCATATTTTGGCACGCCAACGGGGTTTGCTTTCGCCTGATGCGCAGCGCCGTATGGTGAGCGTGTGGTCGGGATTGCAGGGGGACAGCCCGCTGAACATTGATGATTTGGGGGCTGTGCTAACCCGCCATATCAGCCCCATGGTGCGCGCGGCCGCCATTAACGGCTTGGCATCTAATCAATTGGACGTCCGCAGAGCGTCACAAGTTATGCTGACAAAATTGGCAGCGTCTGATCTTCAATTTGCGCTGCGGCCTGATGATATTAAAAAGCTTGCGCGGGCTCTCACAGCAAACCCCCATCCTGGCGTCGTTGCGGTTCTGGCCAAAGACCGCTCGCCCGCCGTTAATCCTATTTTGGCAGCGACGCTAAAATCCGGCGATGCGGGCAGTGTGAAAATGGCCTATCAAGCGCTGTATGACCGTGACCGCGAAGAGGCGTTCCGCGCCTTAGTCGCGACGCTTTACGGGCTGGATGATAGCGACATAAATGCGGCTTTGGCTCTGGCGGCTATGTTGCGCTCCCGCCATGCTTTGCGCGACGACGGTTTTTATATGACCTTTGCCCGCGATTTGGCGGATGACCCCAAGATGAGTGTGATGGGACGTGTGGCGGGTTTTGACGCACTGCTGCAAACGGGTGCGGAGCTCAACGACACCCCGCTAAACCGTGGGTCATACGCTCGCGCAGTCGACGGCTTTGCGGCGCGTCGCGCTGTGCCTAAAGCCTATTTTCAGTGGCTCTTAACCCATGACCCAAAAACTGTTGACGTGTTCTTATCGCCCTTATCAAAGGCGGTGTCTCGCAGTGCTCAATCAGACCGCCTGACATTAATTCAGTATGCTGGCCGCTTTGATAGCTCGCTAGCGGTGAGCGTGTCTGAAACGGCGTTGCAGGATGAACGTCATCATGCTGTTTTTATTGCGGGGCTTTTGGCGCGTGTGGCGCAAACAAATGCGGCGGATAAAGCGGCATTATCAGCCATGACCCGGGCGCTTAAAACAGAGCATCCAATCACAAAAGTGCGCCAAGCCGCGTCACTGGCCAATGAGGCCTTAGAGGCGAAAAATACACGGGCGGCCTTGGCGCAGTTACGCCTGCCGTCCATAGAGGCTGTGAATAAAGCTGAGCGTTTTTGCAAAGTGACGTCACAGGATTTTAACAAAGCCGCGAAGCAAATGCCCTATTTCGATGTCGGTCAATTGGCGTCAGGCGCGCCAGCGCTGCGTGGATGGTTACGCTCGGCAAGCCGCGTCAGCGGCGGATGGTTAGCGGGTTACGCCAGTCCCACGTCAGGGGCGCTCCTGCTTTATGATACGACCACAGGCGCGGTGATAGACATTATGCCGCCTGATGTGCCCGACGCTCATCATGCCGTGCGGGCCATCATCCCAATGACAGAGGTGAAACTGGGGCATACGGCGTCTGACTTTTGGGCCGTTGTGGGCCAAGGCGATGTGGCCGCGATTTACCGGGTGAGTGCGTCCTCGCGCGGCATGTCCGTGCGCTTTGCGACCAGCCTGCCGTCTGTGCCCACCCACATAGCACGCAGCCCCATAGGGGGTGTCGTGACCGCCTTTGGTCGTGATAATCCGCCGCTTCATTTTGATAACAGTGATGGTTTGACCCGATATTGTAATCAGGGCAGAAAGGCGCAAACGTCTCTCCTGCCTTAACCTCCTCCTGCCTTAAACCTAACGGGTCATCAAAAGAGTTATCATGAGCTATTCCGAAGCCGCCGCTTTATCCGCCTTAAAAGATATATCTGACCCCATCTCTGGCCGCGATATTGTTTCGGCGGGACTGCTCGGTGATTTATCGTTTAAGGCCGGAGTGCTGCGCGCGATATTGTTGATTGATCCTGCGCGCGCCAAAGATTACGGCCCTGTGCGAGAGGCGATGGAAGCGGCACTGAAAACCCTGCCCGGTATAGACCGCGCCTCTGTGTTAATGACAGCGCATAAATCCGCTCCTGCCGTGACCAAGCCCCGACCCAATGCGAGCGGTGAGGCGCCCAAACGCAGCGGCAATCCGCATCAGGCTCGCCGTCCAGAGGGTTATCAAGGCGACGCCCATGTTAAAAAAACAATCGCGATTAGCTCGGCCAAAGGCGGCGTAGGTAAGTCGACTGTGTCTGTTAATCTGGCTGTGGCGCTGGCCCGCATGGGGAAATCTGTCGGTTTGCTCGACGCGGATATTCACGGGCCAAGTGCGCCCATTGTGCTGGGGCTGAAAGGCGCGCGCGCAACGACTGTGCGTGTTCAAGACAGACCGCTGATAAAGCCGCTGGAGGCCTACGGCATAAAGGCCATGTCGATTGGGTTTTTGACCAAGGATGACGGGCCGATTATCTGGCGCGGGCCGATGGTGCAAGGCGCGATGTCAAAAATGCTTTGGGATTGCGATTGGGGGGAGCTTGATGTGCTTCTTATTGATATGCCGCCCGGGACAGGGGACGCGCAACTTGGTCTGGCCCAAGACATTAAACCTGACGGCGCAGTCATCGTTTCAACGCCGCAGGATTTGGCGCTGGCGGATGCGCGCAAAGGGGTGATGATGTTTGAAAAAGTCGATATTCCAATCGTGGGCGTGGTCGAAAATATGTCGATCTTCACCTGTCCTGATTGCGGCGCGACCCATAATATTTTTGGTGGCGGCGGGGCTGAGGCTGAGGCCAAGACCATGAAGGTGCCGTTCCTTGGCGCTGCGCCTTTGGCTATGTCTATCCGAGAGTCAGGCGATAGCGGCGTTCCTGTTGCGGCAACAGACGATGCGGCGGCGGATTATTTCAAGGTGATGGCAGAAAAATTACTGGCTAATTTAGCTTAGTTTTCTTCCTAGACAGCGACCACCGCAGCCAAATTCCAAAGACTTTTGGGCCCTCAATAAGGTAACGTTTCCACAGACGTCCGGGTTCTGATCCCAATCGGTATAGCCATTCTAGCCGCGCGGATTGCATCCATTTCGGCGCGCGTTTCACACGCCCACCGAGAAAATCAAGGCTTGCCCCGACACAAAGACCAAGGCCGACACAATCGCCGCGCTCTAGCGCCGCCTTGGCGACCATTTCTTGTTGCGGGCTACCCACGCAAATAAAGACATAACGCGATGGGTGATCGGCGATAAATTGTGCCGTATCCGCGACCGCATCGGGTTTGTGGCGTAGGCCCATGGGCGGCTCATAATGATAGATGTTACTCAGCCCGTATTTGGCTTTTACAATCTCGATAATCTCTGCATCGGCCCCAATGACTGTGATGGGGTCATCTTTTGTGATGACATTATCAAAGAGCTGCTGCGTTAGGTCAGATCCCGGAACGGCGCGCAAGGGAATACCCGAAAAATGCGCTAGTAATTCCAAGATGCGACTATCGCAAACGGATATCCACGCCGTATCATAAAGCGGGGTAAAGACGTCGGGCTCTTTAGAGAGGCGCACGATGTGATCAACATTCGGCGTCACAATATAGCGAAAACCATGGTCCAAAGTGATCCATTTACAACGCGACAAGGTCTGCATCGGCGTGAGTGGATCAAAGGTCGTGCCGACAAAATCATAAGAGCGCGGATTGACCCGCCAATCGGTTTGCCCTTGGCGAGGTTCTGCGCGCCTGTCGATGCCGCGCGGTTGCGGCGGAATAATTTTTTTGACAGCACTCATGTCACCAAACCCTTAGTTCACGCTGCCCGCATTGACGGTGAGGCAGTTTCTAGGGTTGGTTATACCGCGGTAAGGTTATAGTTTCGTTTACAGCACGTCCAAAATGGCCGTCGCAAAACGGGGGATGTTTTGCGTGCTGGCGCCGGCAATATTAATCCGCCCCGAATTGGTGAGGTAGACTGAGTGTTTTTCGCGCAGTGCGACCGCTTGGTCAACAGACAGGGGCAGGGTAGAAAACATACCATTTTGGGCTTTCACAGCGGCCGCAATGACCTCTGCGCCTTGAACGCTCAGCGCGTCTGATAGCTGCGCGCGCAGGGCAATGATACGCTCGCGCATCTCTGTCAGCTCGTCTTCCCACATCGTATAAAGGGCTTTGTCGCCCAAGATACGCGCAACCAAGGCTGCCCCGTGATCGGGCGGCATAGAAATCATGCGGCGTTGAATGGCCCCAAGCTGGCTTTGGATGATCTTTGCTGTGTCCGCTGTTTTGCTCATGATAGCCACAAGGCCAACGCGTTCCCGGTATAGGGCAAAGTTCTTAGAGCATGACGCGGCTAGGACCAGTTCTGGCACGGCACGCATCAGGGTTTTAAGACCGTATGTATCGTCCTCCATCCCGCGACCTAGACCGAAATAGGCCAAATCCACAAAAGGAATTAATCCGCGTTCGGGTAAAAATTCGGCCAGCGTGTCCCACTGCGCGTGGGATAAATCCGCCCCTGTCGGATTATGGCAACAGCCGTGCAACAGAACAATATCGCCCGCTTTGGCGTGTTTATCCAGATGCGCAATCATATCATCAAAATCAACGCCGAGTGTTTCGCGGTTATAATAAGGGTAATTTTCAATGCGTAGCCCCGTAGAGCCGATCAGCGGCATGTGGTTGGCCCATGTCGGGGTGCTGACCCAAACTGTGCTGTCAGGGGACGCACCGTGTAGCAGTTCCGCGCCGAGGCGTAGCGCGCCGCTGCCGCCCGCGCCCTGCGCGCTGGACAGGCGAGGGGCGAGCGCTTGGTGCATATCTTCGCCAAGTATGAGGCTGAGCATATGTTTGCGGAAATCGGCGTTGCCGACAGTGCCGACATAGGTTTTTGTGTCTTCTTCGGACCACCATAACTGCTCGGCCTTTTTCACCGCACGCATAATCGGCGTTG
The DNA here is from genome assembly GCF_041429785.1 of Fretibacter rubidus. Taxonomy (GTDB): domain Bacteria; phylum Pseudomonadota; class Alphaproteobacteria; order Caulobacterales; family Maricaulaceae; genus Fretibacter; species Fretibacter rubidus. Next base: position 2,899,787 of record NZ_CP163423.1, on the reverse strand, counting down.
CGCCGTCACCCGTTTTATAAACACCAACGCCCAAATCAATTTTATCGGGATTGGGGTCGGCTTTGCACAATTCCATCAAATGCATGATGGCGTCAGGCGCTTGGGGGGTGAGGTGGTCAAACATGGTATAGTCCCGCTTCGTTAGGCGTTGTAATTAGCGCAAGCTAAGTGACGGGGGAAGAGTAAAGGCAGAGCCTATCTTAAAAATATGGGCCGCAACAAATTTTGTGCGCGGATTTCGGGGCTAGTCTTTATCCAGGTCTTGGCGGATATGCGGGTCGCTTAAAAGTTCGCTCATTTCTTGGGCGGTTTCAAAACTGGTATCGAGCACAAATTTAAGGGCAGGGGTGGATTTCATTTCCATCTCTGACCCTAACCGCCCGCGTAGAAACTTCTTCGCCCGATTGAGTGCGTCAATCAAGGTCTGAGACTCGGCTGGATTACGACCACCGCCCAAGGGCGCTGCGTAAACAATCGCATGTTTTAAATCCGGGCTGACCCGAACTTCGGAAATCGTCACAGATTTACCTTGCAAATCTTTGTCGCGAAAATGTTCCTTGGCAATAATTTCGGCCAACATACGACGAATTAATTCACCCGCTTTTAACATGCGTTGGGACGGGGCTTTGTGCTTGCTCATATCGGTCTCAAATAAATCTTTAATGTTATCTATCATGAAAAAGGCGCGACTGAAACATCGCGCCTTTATAATCATGTCATGGGAGCGTTTGGATTAATCCAGATTACGCTCAATCATCTCGACAGTGAAACATTCGATCTGGTCGCCCTTACGCATATCTTCGTAATTCTCAAAGGCCATACCACATTCCATACCCGCTTGGACTTTTTCAACTTCGTCCTTAAAGCGTTTTAGCGTGCGTAGCATACCTTCGTGGACGACGACATTATCGCGTAGAAGCCGCACACCAGAGCCGCGTTCAACGCGTCCTTCGGTCACCTTACAGCCTGCGATTTTGCCCGTCTTGGAGATATTGAAAATCTCAAGCACTTCGGCGTAACCAATGAAGGTCTCGCGGCGCTCTGGTTCCAACATCCCTGACAGCACGCCTTTGACGTCGTCAATTAGGTCATAGATGATAGAGTAATAGCGGATCTCGACACCTTCGCGCTCGGCCAGATCTTTGGCTTGACGGTTCGGGCGCACGTTAAAGGCCAGAACCGGCGCGTCTGACGCTTTGGCCAGCATGATATCAGATTCTGATATTGCACCTGCCGCGCCGTGAATAACGCGGGCTCTAACCTCGTCATTACCCAAACCTTCGACAGATGATTTAATCGCCTCGACAGAACCCTGCACGTCACCTTTCACAAGGACAGGCATTTCAGACATCGTTTTGTCTTGCAGCTTGGCCATCATGGCTTCCATAGACGCCAGTGCACTAGGGGCGACAGTCGCGGCTTTTTTCAGCTGACGTTCGCGGTATTCTGTAATTTCGCGCGCTTTTTGCTCGGTCTCGACAACGGCAAAGGGCTCGCCGGGTGTTGGTGCGCCGTCAAATCCCATAAGCTCTACTGCCGCAGACGGTCCAGCCAGCTTCATTTGCTTGCCGCGTTCGTCCATCATGGCTTTAACTTTGCCCCAATATTGACCCGCCACAACAATATCGCCGCGTTTTAATGTGCCGCGTTTGACCAAGAGGGTCGCAACAGGGCCGCGACCTTTTTCAATCTTACTCTCGATCACCATACCGTCGGCATCGCGTGTTGGATTGGCCTTAAGGTCCATCAATTCCGCTTGCAGGGTGATGGCTTCGGTTAGCTCGTCCAGCCCCGTTTTCTTCTTGGCAGAGACATGAATAGACTGCGTTTCGCCTGACATGCTTTCCGTGATAATTTCGTGTTGCAATAGATCGGTTTCAACCTTGGTTGCGTCCGCCTCATAGGTGTCCATCTTATTGACGGCCACAATAATCGGGGTGTCGGCAGCGCGGGCATGTTTAATGCTCTCGATCGTTTGTGGTTTCACACCATCGTCAGCGGCGACAACTAGGATAACAATGTCCACGGCCTGCGCGCCGCGTGTCCGCATCGCAGAGAACGCCGCGTGACCGGGTGTATCCAGAACCGTAATCTTGGCCCCCGTTTTCAGCTGTAGCTGATAGGCCCCAATATGCTGGGTGATACCGCCGGCTTCACCGCCCGCGACATCTGTCGTACGCAAGGCATCCAGCAGAGATGTTTTACCGTGGTCAACGTGACCCATAATGGCAATGACGGGCGCGCGTGGTTTTTGCTTGCTCTCATCGACCGGGTCGTCGTCTTTGATAAAGTCAAATTCGACATCAGATTCGGCAACGCGTTTAACAGTGTGGCCGAAATCTTCGGCAATCACTTGGGCCGTATCGGCGTCAAGCACATCATTAATCTTAAGCATGTCGCCTTGCTTCATCAGATATTTGACAACATCGGCACCGCGCTCTGCCATACGGTTGGCTAACTCGCCGACCGTAATCACTTCGGGGATTGTAACCTCGCGAGAGATTTTACCAGAATCAGTTTGACCGCCGCGTTGACGGGCTTTTTCTTTTTCGCGCGCACGGCGCACAGAAGCAAGTGAGCGTTGACGCTCGTCATTACCCGCAAGGGCGGACACGATGGTCAGCTTGCCTTTGCGGCGACCGCTGTCCGACCCTTTGGTCGTGCGGGACGGCTTGCTTGGCATATTGCGTGATTTTTTGATACGACCGCCAGCTTTTTCAAGCTCTGTGCGGGTATCTTTTTCGTCATCGCCAGCCAGAATAGCGGCAGCCTTTGACGGCGCGCGGCGGGCGGCCTCGGCTTCTTCGCGAACGCGTTCGGCCTCTTCCTCTTCCATGCGGCGAAGTTCTTCTTCTTCTTCGGCTTTTTTCTTAGCGCGCAGTGCATTTTGCTCTTCGACCATGCGGGCGCGGCGTTCTTCTTCTTCGGCGCGGCGCGCGGCTTCGCGGGCACTGTTTTCAGCAGCCGCCGATTGGACGGCTTCTTGGCGCTTAATATATTCATCCTTGGACAGGCCTAGCTTACGGGCCGCCTCGGCAATCTCGTCAATCTGCGGCTTGTTCGGGGCCAGACCCTCAGGGGCTTTGGGCGCAGCCTTTGGCGTCACGCTGACGGGGGCAGGCTTTTTCAGCTTCACTGATCCCGGCGCGCCAACAACGCGGCGTTTTTTCGTTTCGACCACAACCTGCTTTGACCGTCCACCAGACATATTCTGGCGCACAGTTCCACCTTTTCCGAGGCTTAAGGGCCGACGGGCAGGTTTCTTATCTTTATCGTTCGTATCGCTCATTTAATTCTTCCTAGCACCGGGTCATAAATCCAGTGTCTTCCTTGCTTTATCCGTTTTGCAAAGTCCGCGTAACCTAGCGCTCTGCATTATATATTCAACACTCAATCCCCGCTATAGCGGGGTTATTTATGCGCTTTAGGCCCCATATTGCCGTTCATGGGCAATATCAGGCCAATCAGGCGGCACAAGATCGCGAAATCCTGCGAGCCGTTTCACCTCTTGCGCCAAGGCCTTGGCCATGGGCCCGCGCGGCAGACCGATATGTACCACCGACTCCCGCGAGAGGGCCGCCGCCAGTTCTTCATTTGTAAAACATCCCATGACTTTCGGCAGGGGAAGCTCTAATTCTTTTGCGACGGCCTTGGATAGCGTACGAATTTTACTCCGCCCGTCCTCTGATCCGTCTTTGGCCTCAATCCGCCAGGCCAGCGTACCTTCGCCAGCCGCCGTTTTGACCTGATCATATCCTAAATAGATATGACCTGATTTGCGCGCCATGGTGATAAGACCCAAAATACGGCGACATAACAAATCCTCGACAAGGGTTGTCATATCATCCGGCACCACGGCTTTGCCTTTGAATGACCGCGCAAAACCCTTGGACTTTATCACGGCGTTTAGCGCCTCTTTATTAGCGCTTACCCATGCGCCGCGTCCCGGTAGCTTTCCCACAATATCGGGCGTGACCACATAATCAGGGCTCAGCACAAAGCGGATCATATCGCGGGGGTCTGTGACCTCTCCGCTGGCAAGGCACTTACGCTCGCGGTTTTTATGACCGCGCTTTTTCGCCCACGCCTCATCACTCTCTTCTTCCAACATATCTGTTGGTAAGGGATGTGATGTGGGGTCTGTGTGGGCGGTGTTCAAGGGCGTATCCGTGTCTAAATTTATCGCGGGTCTAGCCGAAAACGTCGTCAGCGGTGAGAACAGCGTCGCCGTTTTCGTCCGTTTGTGCGGCGTCTTCTTCGGTTTCTTCCTCTTCAATCTCTGCGATTAGCGCGCTTTCATCAATCCAGCCTGCTTTAACGCGGGCTTGCATGATGAGCATTGTCGCGTCTTCTTCAGACATTTTAAAGCTCTCTAATATGCCTTCCTCATGGATTTTCTCGCCGTTTTTATACTCAGTATAACCGCGCAAATCATCAGGGACGAGGCCAGCGACATCTTCGACCGATTTGATTTCGTGCTTACCAAATTGCACAGCCATCGGCAGGGTAACGCCTTCGACGTCCAGCACATCGTCCTCAACGCCAGCGGCTTTACGCTCTTCGTCTTGAGCATCGGCCAGTTTCTGGAGATATTCACGCGCGCGGGCTTGAAGCTCTTCGGCTGTTTCTTCGTCAAACCCGTCAATAGCGGTCAGTTCGGCAAGCTCGACGTAACCAACTTCTTCCATGGTTTGGAAGCCTTCTGACACAAGAAGTTGCGCAATCATTTCGTCAACATCCAGACCTGTCATGAACAGCTCTGAGCGCTCGGCAAACTCTTTTTGACGACGCTCTGATTCTTGCTCTTCGGTCATGATATCAATCGCCCAACCTGATAGCTGTGACGCCAAACGCACATTTTGACCACGACGGCCAATGGCCAGTGATAGCTGCTCATCAGGGACAACGACCTCGATACGGTTTTCGTCCTGATCCAGTACGACTTTGGTCACTTCGGCTGGCTGCAAAGCGTTCACGATAAAGGTCGCGGCTTCGTCGGTCCACGGGATGATGTCGATGCGCTCACCTTGCAGCTCATTGACGACCGCTTGCACGCGCGAGCCGCGCATACCAACACAGGCCCCGACAGGGTCGATAGAGCCGTCATTGGAATAAACCGCGATTTTGGCACGAGAACCCGGATCGCGCGCAACGGCCACGATTTGAATGATGCCTTCATAAACTTCGGGCACTTCTTGGGCGAACAATTGCGCCATAAATTCCGGAGCAGAGCGCGACAAGAAGATTTGGCTGCCGCGGGGTTCTTCGCGCACATCCAGGATATAGGCACGGATACGATCGCCGTTTTTGACGTTTTCACGCGGCAAAGTTTGGTCGCGGCGGATGACGCCTTCGGCCCGGCCCAAATCAACAATGATGTGACCATATTCAACGCGTTTGACGATGCCGTTGATGATCTCGCCTTTGCGGTCTTTATATTCTTCGAACTGACGGGCGCGTTCGGCTTCGCGAACTTTTTGCATAATGACCTGCTTGGCCATTTGTGACTGCACGCGACCAAATTCAATCGGCGGCAGTGGCGTTACAATTTCATAGCCAATCTCGGCCTCGGGATGATCAAGTTGTGCTGTGGCAAGGTTGGTCTCTGTCGCGTCGTTTTCAATCTCTTCGACCACAGTGACAACACGGGTCAGGTCCATTTCGCCTGTCACAGGGTTCAGCTTAGCGCGAATATCAAGCTCTGATCCGTAACGCAGACGGGCGGCTTTTTGAATGGCTTCTTCAATCGCGCCCAGCACAATGGCTTTGTCGATTTGTTTTTCCTGCGCAACGGCGCTGGCGATTTGCAAAAGCTCTAGGCGGTTTGCGCTAATTCCTGATGTCGACATATCTGTCTCCTATTCCTGCTCGTCAGTATTATTCTTAGTCTCAGCGTCAAGGGCGGCGCGGGCTTTTTGCCCGGCCTCTATCAACTCATCCGTGATTAAAAGTTTCGCTTCTGAAATCCATGCAAAGGGAATTTGCGCGGTCTCTGTCTCGTTATCTAAATTGATGTCGATGTTCTCGCCGTCAACACCTGCCAAAACGCCGCGAAAGCGCTTGCGCCCCTCAACTAATCTGTCCAGCTCTAGCCGTGCAAGATAGCCTGTATAGGCCTCAAAATCTTCAAGCGCGGTTAGCGGTCGTTCAATCCCGGGGGACGATACTTCTAGGACATAGGCGTCGCGAATGGGGTCTTCGACCTCAAGAGCAGAACTTGCCGCGCGCGACAGGGCTTCACACTCGCCAATCCCCATCAGGCCATCAGACATACGCTCCGCCATAATTTGTAGCGTGCTACGTTTGCCCGACATGACACGAAGGCGCACAATGCGCAGGCCAAGGTCCTTCGCGATAGGGTCGACAATATCAAGGACGCGGGCGTCCAAATCCGTTTTCGTTTTCATACTCATTTTGCCCGTTAGGCATCCGTTTGTGGCCGCCCGTTGGGCCTCCGTTGTAACCGTAATTGGTCCCTATATTGAGGCATTAAAAAAGCGGCCCCGGATGGAGCCGCCGTCTCGCATCCTGTGCGAAAGGCCTTATTTAAAGTCGCTATAGTCCAACTCTTGACCCTTGTCGAGTCGTGATTTCAGTCTTTGGTGCGGCGTTATTAAATCGTGGTGAACGTAAAGAAATGCCCCGTGCGGCCTTCGCGCAGCGCTTTTTCCAGATACCGCGTGGACGGCCAATCATCATGCCGCACCCGCCAGTCCGCTTGGGATTGTGGTGACCAGTCAAATCCGCCGTGGTTTGAGACGCGGGTCAGCGTCCAATCGACATAATGAATAATATCACTCCCAAAACGAAATATGCCGCCGGGTTTTAAAACGCGGTGGATGTTATTGAGAAACGTTGGATTAATGATGCGGCGTTTGTGATGTTTTGGTTTTGGCCATGGGTCGGGGAACAGCACATAGACAGTATCCAGCGCATGACTTGGCAGGACATCAAGGATGTCGCGCGCATCGCCGTGATGCAATATGACGTTATCAAGGGCCTCGCTATCAATTCCTCTTAACGCTTTGGCGATACCGTTTTGAAAGGGCTCTGCCCCAATGAAGGCCGTATCAGGGTTGCGCGCGGCCTGCCATAGCAAGTGTTCCGCGCCGCCAATGCCAATCTCAAAAGCAACTTTGTCAAAGCGGTCCAGACCTGCCAGCGGGTTAGCCAGATCAATTTTAACGGTGGGGTAAAGATCGTCAAACAGGCGCTGTTGCACCCCTGATAAGGGACGGCCTTTGGCACGTCCAAATGTACGAAATTTATCAGGGTCAGAATTTTTCATGCCGCCTCTTATAATAGGCGGCACGATTTGGCCACGGTTTAATCAGCCCGACGTAACGGGCGATACCGAAATGGACGCCTTAGTCTTTGTCTGCTTCGGCCGCGAGAGACCGCGCAAGTTCCAAAATCTGGCGGCGAACCGCTTTGTTTTTAATCTTAGAGACAGCCGTCGCCAATGACACACCATCTGTGCTTCGGATGAAATCATAAACGATAGGGGTCTGGTCGCCTTCGGCAAATTGACCAGCGGGGAGGTCATCTTCATACCCTTTCAGGCCGTCAAAGAAGAAGGATACAGGGACATCCAGCACGCGCGACATTTTCCAAAGGCGGCTAGCGCCAACACGGTTCGCTCCGCGCTCATATTTTTGTACTTGTTGAAAGGTTACACCCAGCATATCGCCAAGTTTTTCTTGTGACATTTTCAAGACTTGTCTTCGCACCCGAATGCGGCTGCCGACATGTGTGTCAACAGGATTGGCAGACCGTGGTCCATGTTTCGTCGTCATTGTTCATCCTCGTTCATCCCGGTATCTCAGGTGCCCCCACCAATCCATGACCGAACTCAATTATAAAATGTATCGCGCCGCAAGCGACTCGATGCTCCACGGGCGTAAAATAGGCAAATTGCCGCACATATCAAGAGAATTAACAGACTAAAGACGGGTCTAAAGGCTGTTTTCGTTAAAGCTTGGTAAAGATTGACGTCAATTACGCCACTATCATCAATTTTTGGTTGAGTTAGGCCCCAGCGGCCATAGGGGTCAATTTGCCCTGATAACCCATTGGCCGCCGCGCGAATGATTGGCAGGCCTTCTTCTATTGCACGGTAACGGGCTTGGTTGGCATGTTGATAGGGCCCAATGGAGCGTCCGTACCAGGCGTCATTGGATTGGTTTAAAATCCATTGCGCGTCGTTGTTTTGTGGTCTTGGCGTCAAGCCTGAGAATATTATCTCGTAACAAATCTGCGGGCTTAGCCTTGGCACGCCTGGAAATGTCGATAGGTCTTTCCCTGGGGCCGGAGTCATAGAGGTTACGGCGGTTGAAAGCGGACCAAAATTTTGGCTCTCTAACCATTTTCCAAAAGGCACAAATTCACCAAAAGGCACTAGCTTGGATTTATCATTAAAGGCGGCGACTGCGGGCACGCCCTCATTAGTAAAGGTAATGGCGACTGAGCTGTTAAAATAATCCTTGATGATTTGGCCGTCTAGGGAGGGATGCGGTCGTGTCTCTTGGCGCAGGCTATTGAGCAGCCAAATAGGCGGGGTTTGGGTTTGCGATAAAAGCGCAGCGCCCATGGCATAGACCAGCGGTTCATTTTCAATGGCGAGGCCTGATACCGCCCCTTCAGGCCAAATGACATGGGTGACATTATCAAGCCCTGGCGCAATGGAATTAGTGAGGTAGCGGTTGACGATGTCGGTGGATTTAACGGGATCAAATTGGTCGGCTTGTGAAAATGGCACTTGGACAATGCGTAAGCGAACATCGGGTACCGTCTGCAAACTAGCCGACGATAGTCGCATAAAGCCGCTGGCAAAGAGCACCGCCAATATCAGACCCGCGTAAAGTGCGCCGCGTCGTAAGCGCGCGATAAGCCCGCCGAGCAAGAAGACAATAAAGGTCAGGCCGTAAATTCCTATCACAGAAGCTGATTGCGACACCGCACCGCCCGCCTCGAAAATATAACCGGGCAGATTCCACGGAAAGCCTGTCAGAATATGCCCCCGCAAAAACTCAAACAGTGTGAAACAAGCGGCAAAAACCATGGGCCGCGCGCCAGAGGGCGGGCTTAGCTTGTAAAGCAATAAGGCTGCCGCACCCCAAAACAGGGATAAAAGGACCGCAAGCCCTAAAATCATCGGGGGCATAATCGCATAAAATTCTGGCCCGCGCGCAATAAACGCCGACCCAATCCAATAGGTGCCGCAGAGAAAATACCCCAGACCAAACCAAAACCCACGACCAAAGGCCCGTCTTTTAGGGGTGTCTGATAAGGCGGGTATAAGACCGATGCGGTAGGACAAAGCGGCCAAGGCGAGCAACATAAACACCCACATATGAAACGGGGCCAGCGATAACACTGATACAGCGCCCAAGGCAAAATCAACGCCCCGTCCACGCCATCCCGTTTGTGCCAAGACCTGCGCAACAAAGGACGTTAGTTTTGACCCCAATGCTGGTGCCGTGCGCGTGCTCATTTCGTTTTTGATGGACTGTTTGGGGGCGTATCGCTGGCGGATGTATCGACTGGTTTTTTTGGCTTTGATTTGGTCTTTGCCTTGCGTTTCGACATTGGTGTCGTTTCAGCAGGCTTGAGCTCAGTCGTGCTCGGTGCCGTTTTGGCAACTGTTTTAGTCTTGGTTACATCCCGCATGCGCAGGCGTTTTATACGGCGCGCATCGGCGTCAATCACTTCAAATTCGATACCGCCCGCATGTTTGATAATCTCACCCCGTTCTGGAATGCGCCCCGCAAGTGTAAAGATAAGACCGCCTAATGTGTCTACTTCATCCTCTTGGTCGACTGTTGCGAAATCACGACCCAAGCGTGCCTCGAAATCATCAATAGATGTGCGGGCATCCGCTTCCCACGATATCGTACCGCTGGGTGTGGTGAACCGTTTAATACCTGACATGACCTCGTCATGTTCATCTTCGATATTGCCGATAATGGCTTCGATTAAATCTTCTAGCGTGACGATACCGTCGGTGCCGCCGTATTCATCGACCACAATCGCCATATGAATGCGCCGCGCTTGCATGCGCTGCATAAGTTCTTGGGCCAGCATAGACGGCGGCACATAAAGCACGGGACGAAGAATACCTGGGGCCACTTTTTTATCCGAATAGGTTTTACCGTTACGGCCCCGCGCATTCAGCATAAGGAACGGCATCACGTCTTTGATGTGGACCATGCCTAGCGGATCATCCAGCGTCTCTTTGTAAACGGGTAGGCGGGAATGACCCGCCGCTTCAAAAGCTTGCGATAATTCATGCAGGCCAATATCACGCTCCACGCTAACGATATCAGCGCGCGGCACCATCAAATCTTCAACACGCAGATGATGAAACAGCTCTGCGGCTGACATCATTTTTTTCTGCCGCTTGGTATTGGCGCTGTCTTCAATCGGGGGGTCAATCGCGTCTGTCTGGCGCAGTAATTTCGCCAGCCAACCGCCCGTTTTTGACCCAGTTGGTTTTGATGCAGTGTTATCCGTCATTATATAAAACTTTTTCCGATTTCGTAGGGGTTGTCAATGCCAAGCGAGGCCAGCGCCTTAATCTCTAGCGCTTCCATAACGCTCGCCTCATTGTCTGTCGCGTGGTCATAGCCGTGAAGATGTAAAAAACCATGAATCAATAAATGAGTGACATGGTCGGTTAATGGCTTACCAGCGGATTGCGCCTCGCTCTGCGTTGTCTTAAGCGCGATGATAATATCGCCCATGACGGGGGCGGGCCCAACGGACGGAAACGACAGGACATTGGTTGGTTTGTCCTTATGGCGGTAATCGCGGTTTAGGGTCTGTATGTCCGCGTCACTGACAAAAGCGATAGAAAGCTCGCCCGCTTTAGGCGTATCAAGCGCAGGCCAAATTGCGCCAAGGGCTTTGTGGACAATGTCGTCAAGGTTTTGAGCGGCGCTGTGCCAATCCTCACAGTTAACCGTGATGTCGATATCAAAGGGTAATGCTGCGGTAGAAGTTTGGGTCATTAGAAGGCGGTGTTTATGCGGCCAGTGGCAGCTTAATCCCGTTTCGCGTCCTTCTCATAAGCATTGACAATTTTCCCAACCAGCGGGTGACGCACAACATCAGAGGCGAGGAAGGTTGTCGTCTTAATGCCTTTGATGCCTTGCAAAATACCCAGTGCATGGGCGAGGCCACTATCGACACCGCGCGGTAAATCCGATTGTCCCGGATCGCCCGTCACGGCATATTTCGCGCGTTCACCCAGGCGGGTTAAAATCATCTTCATTTGCGGGATAGTCGCGTTTTGCGCCTCGTCAATTACGACAAAGGCATCGGACAATGTCCGCCCGCGCATAAACGCCACAGGCACGACTTCGATCTCGCCTGATGCGCGGCGGCGTTCGACGTCTTCGCGGCCCAAAACGAAATTCAGTGCGTCCCAAATGGGTTGCATATAGGGGTCAACTTTTTCGTTAAAATCACCCGGCAAAAACCCTAGCCGTTCGCCCGCATCCACAGCAGGACGACAGGCAATAAAGCGCGCCACTTCGCCCCGCGCCAATAATGATGCCCCATATGCGGTGGCGAGGAACGTCTTGCCCGTACCCGCAGGGCCGACGCCAAAATTAATCGTATTTTCTTGCAGCGCTTGGATAAAGCCTTCTTGGCGGGGGGTTTTGGGCACAATAGGCGCGCGGCGCGGAAAGGGGATGATCGCGTCGGCCTTGGCGGCTTTCACCTTGCCGTCACCAATGGCGCGGATTAACGCGCGAATATCAGACGCCCCGCATGGCCAACCGCGTTCCAGCCGCGAATAAATCTCGCGCACCAGCTCGGTCGCGCGCGCGCGGCTCGGCCCGTCGCCATTGATATGAATGGCACTGCCGGGGGCCTCGACATAAACGTCAAAAGCATCCTCAATCAGCGCCAAATTCGCATGGTTCGCCCCACACAGCTTTCGCACCAAATCAGGGCTATCAAATTGCAATATATCAGTTTGGTTGGACATAGGTGTTATTTAGGGACTTTAAGAGCAGATTGCGAGCGCGAATCTTGCTAAAAGTGAGTCATTGAAAACCGTATCAAATGATACTATATTTGATGCATGAGAACAACTGTGACATTGGATGAAAAACGCTTGAAACGTGCGGTGGCTTTGACGGGCATAGAAAGCCGCACTGAGCTTTTGAACGCTGCGCTCGATTCGCTTATTGCGCGCGAGGCGTCAAAGCGTCTTGCGATGCTGGGCGGGACAGAGCCAAAAGTCAGCGCGCCGCCGCGTCGTCGTCCTGCATAATCCAAGGGCGACCGCGTGATTTTGGCCGACACCTCTATTTGGATTGACCACTTACGTAAATCCGACCCTGTGTTTTCAAATCAGCTAACCGCTGGTGATATAGTGATGCATCCGTTCATCATGGGCGAAATTCTGCTGGGCTCGCTTTCAAATCACACTGTCATTGAAACAGCCCTAAGCGAAATGCCGCAAGCCTTAAAGGCCAGTGATAAAGAGGTCATGTTTTACATCAACAGCGCGAAAATACATGGTCGTGGGATAGGATGGGTCGATACCCATCTATTGGTCTCTGCAAAGTTAAGCGGCGCACGCTTGGTCACGCGGGATAAACGGCTAGCGGATGTGGCACGCGAATTGGGGTTCGACTAAACCAACTCCCCCGTCAATGAATTCCGTCCGGCGCTCGTAATTTTTACCGGCACGATTTGCCCCACCAGGCTCTCTGGCCCGTCAAAGTGGGTGCCTTGGAGATAGGGGCTGCGGCCAAACAATTGCCCGTTTTCGCGGCCGCCGTTTTCGACGAGCACATCAAGCGTGCGCCCGATAAGGCTTTGGTTGAAATCCCATTGTTGTTGATAAAGCAAGTCTTGCAGGCGCTTTAGGCGCTCTGATTTGACGTCCTCTGGCACTTGGCGCGGCAGGCTTGCGCCGGGGGTGCCGGGGCGGACGGAATATTTAAAGCTGAACGAACTGCCATAGCCGATTTCTTCGACGCATTTTATCGTTGCCTCAAAATCTGCGTCTGTTTCACCCGGGAAACCGACGATGAAATCCCCAGACAGGGCGATGTCAGGACGGGCGGCGCGGATTTTCGCAATCAACTGTTTGTAATGCGCATATGTATGGTCGCGGTTCATCGCCTTTAGGACAGAATCAGACCCCGCTTGAATGGGCAAATGCAGATAGGGCATCAACTTGGGTTCCGCGCCCAGCGTCGCAATTAATTCGTCATCCATGTCGCGCGGATGGGATGTGGTGAAGCGGATGCGGTCAATTCCGCCGATTAGCGCCACGTGACGGATAAGCTCGCCGAGCCCCCATTCTTTTCCGTCTGGGCCTGATGTTGAATAGGCATTGACGTTCTGCCCAATCAGCGTGACTTCGCGCACGCCTTGGGCGGCCAGACCGCGAATTTCAGCAATGATATGATCCACAGGGCGAGACACTTCCGCGCCGCGCGTATAGGGCACCACACAGAATGTACAAAATTTATCGCACCCCTCTTGGATGGTGACAAAGGTCGAAAAGCCTTTGACCGCGCGGGTCTCGGGCAGTTGGTCAAATTTCTCTAGCGTATCAAATTCAGTCTCTAAGACGTCGCCTGTGCCGCGCGCGACTTTGGCAATCATCTCGGGCAATTTGTGATAGCTTTGCGGGCCGAGCACCATATCGACGACAGGGGCGCGGCGCATGATTTCTTCGCCTTCTGCTTGGGCGACACAGCCCGCCACGGCGACTGTCATATCGGGTTTAGATTTGTTCTTATGCTGGCGAATACGGCCCAGCTCTGAATAGACTTTCTCAGCCGCCTTTTCGCGAATGTGACAGGTATTGAGGATAACCAGATCTGCGTCCTCGTGACTGTCCACCGGGGCGTAACCAATAGGCGAGAGCACATCGGCCATGCGTTCACTGTCATAGACGTTCATCTGACAGCCATAGGTCTTGATGAAGACTTTCTTAGCGTTGGGGAGTGCAGGAGCCTTGGGCTTGGCCACCACAGGCGTGTCAATGTCACGCGGCTTGGAAGGGGTTGCTGTGCGCGCTGCGGTTGCAGATGGCTGGCGAATATCCAACACATAAGACTTTTTACCAGTAGAGTTTTTGGAGGCGGATGTCGCGGCATTGCTCGCAGCTTGTGGGCTCACGGGGTCAATGTCACGGGACGCGTTTTTGCCGCGCGGTGACTGGGGGGACATGGGATGCTCCGAAGTTAGTTTGTGCGCGGGGCTATAGCGGAGGTGTTTTTGTTTAACAAGTATGCTGTTATACTCGTAAAAAGTGTAGGATTCGAAATTTTATGTATGGTCGTAAAAAATATACAGTTTTTATCGATGAAAGTGGCGATTCAGGAATCGAGAAAATTCGCTCATTGAACTCTCAAGGCGCATCGCCCTATCTAACATTAGGGGCTATTTTAATGGTAACAAGTGATTTCGAGCAGCACCGCAATACACTGGCTATCATTAGAACCCAAATAAACAAAAATGACCTTCATTGTGCCAAGTTAAGACACTTTCAGAAAGTCCTCTATGCTAAGGAAGTTGCAAAACTGAACAGAATTCTGTGCTTTGGAGTAATTTCAAACAAATCCACCCTAAAAGGATATTCAAAGCAAATCGAATTTGACAGCACGAAGTTTTACAACAAATGCTGTTTGTATTTATTTGAAATGATTGGCCGCTTTCTGCGGGATACTGGAATATCTATGACAGATATTGATTTTGTTATGGAGGAAGGGAATTTCGAATATCAGGCGCTAAGAAACTATTTGCGTAACTGCAGAGATAATCCAATCTATGAACATTCAAAAATGTTAGGGTATTTAGATCCAGAAAATATTGTATCAGTTCCAAAGTCTAAGGAGGAACTACTCTGTTACGCGGATTTGGTTGCTCATTCTTTATATAAAGCCGTCGATAGACCTGCTTCGACGTATGGCATAAGTGAAACACGTTACTTGAAGGAAATCAGCGCAAAATTTTTAAAATCTAAGGCTGACAAGAAAATCGTTGGATCTGGTATCAAGGCAATCCATAATCTGCGAAATTTAAAATTGGAAACTAATACAGAAGCTTTTTTCAAAAATTTGACTGGATAGTCCTACTTAATCTTCCGCCCGTATAACTCCAGCCTGTGATCCACCAGCTCATAGCCTAAGCGCTTTGCGATTTTTTCTTGGAGGGCTTCGATCTCTTCGTCCATGAACTCTATGACGTCGCCGGTTTGCACGTCGATTAAGTGGTCATGGTGGTCATCATCGGCAGTCTCGTAACGGGCGCGGCCATCGCGAAAATCATGCGTCTCAATGATGCCAGCGTCAGAGAATAGCCGTACCGTGCGGTAGACGGTCGCGAGGCTGATTTTCGGGTCAATGGCAGACGCGCGAGCATAAAGCTCTTCGGCATCGGGATGGTCATCGGCATCTGATAACACCTGCGCAATGACGCGGCGTTGATCCGTCATCCGAAGGTTATGTTCACCGCATTTACGTTCAATCCAATTTGGCATGCTCTCTTACTACCCGCTGTGGGTGGGTTCGTCTAGTAAAACTGTGGCGTGCGGCCTAGCTTAAATCTTTGCGGTACGTCCGCGCGGCAACGCGTCCATGCGCGCGTTTGTAATAGGCTGGCCGTGTGCCAATAGCGCTATAACCCAGTGATTTATACAGTGCCGTCGCGGCAGTATTATCAATCGCAACTTCGAGGAATATCACCCTGACGCCTGCGTCTTTGGCTGCCTGATGCAGCGCCGATAAGATATGCGCGCCTAGCTTTTCGCCGCGCCGCGCAGGGGAGATGGCAATTGTGATAATATCGGCTTGATCGGCGGCCACCGATAACACGGCAAAACCGATAAGTGAACTGTCCTCAAACAGGCCGATACAAAGGTCACGCTCTATGTGGTCGTGCAATTGCGCAGCTGTCCATGCGGTTTCAAAACTGGATTGATGGATAGCGCTAGCGGCTGGCGCGTCAGCGGCTGTGAGCGCGCGGGTCTTTATCACGGGTCAATTCCGCCGGGGAGTTTCGCGTCAGGCGCGCGTGAATATAACGATACGGGCGGATGGGTTGCGGGCGACAGATCTATCGCCAACCACGCCAGGATGCGTGTGTCCACTGTGTCGGCGTCATAAACCGCGGCTTGGAGGGTGTCCGCCTCTTCATCGGCTTCCGTTAGCGTCATGGCGCGCGGCGGGGAGAGGGGGCGTCCGTGGCTAAAGCTTGCGTAAAAAACCTGCCCGCGCCGAATGTCGCGCATAACCCCAACAAGCGCGTCACCCGTCGTAAATTCTATTTCGCGAGCTTTGACTGATAGCGCATCAAGACCAATCACGGGCAAGCGGCGCGGCAAAGCAAAGCCCCGCGCAAAGGCAAGCGCCACGCGCTGGCCTGTAAAACTACCCGGACCCGTACAAACGGAGAGGCGGTCAATATCCGCGGCGGTGAGCTGCGCAAGAGCCAAGGCCTCTGCCACCATAGGGGCGAGGCGTTCGGCGTGACCACGGCCCATAGGCTCTGATATATGGGCCAGAACACGGTGGTCATCGACAATGGCGCAAGCGCAATGGCTGCCCGTCGTATCAAGGCCTAAAACGATCATGATTTAAAAACAGGCACCGCTTAAAACGCTTGTTCGACCCGTGTCACTTCGGGGACGTAGTGTTTCAGTAGGTTTTCAATTCCAGACTTCAGGGTCATGGTCGAACTGGGGCAACCGGCGCACGCGCCGCGCATTTCCAAATAGACCGTGCCGTCATCTTCTTCAAAATGTTTAAAGACGATATCACCGCCGTCTGCGGCGACGGCTGGACGTACGCGTAGCTCAATAAGCTCTTTTATCTGCTCGACAATTTCTAGCGTGATGCCTTCATATTCATGCTCGTCTTCCATGGGGGCTTGAAGCTGATCGGTTAGCGGCACGCCGCCCGCGACGTAAAAATCCATAATCGCGCCAAGGACGGCGGGCTTTAAATGTTTCCACTGCGCGTCATCACCGCGTGTCACGGATATGAAATCAGATCCAAAAAACACACGCACAACATCGGGTATCATGAACAACATTTCAGCCAGAGGCGCGCCAGACACATCGCCGCCGCGTTCAATATTGACGGGCGGTTTGCCTTCGCCGACAACCTCTTGGCCGGGCAAAAACTTTAACGTGGCCGGATTGGGTGTGTCTTCGGTTTGAATAAACATAGGAGCCTCTTTTTCTATATGCTGCATATGGCGGTTACGACTTTGTTACGCAAGAGGCCCCGCATAAGACGTCATACAGAGCAGGCGAGGGGGCGCTGCAACGGCGCGCCGCGCAGCATTGACCGCAGGGGTTGCGCCCGTCATGATAGCGATATGTGGACGAGGCCTATCATAACAACCGCTTTGTTGAGTATGACCCTACCGGGCTGCGCCAGTGTCTCGACACAATTGCCAGACATCACACTGCCGCAATTAAAATCAGAACAGATTGTGCAAGAGGCCTCTGCCTTTGCTGAATTGTCGCGCCTTAAGGCTGATTTGGACCGTGTGGCCTTTCCTGTGCTGCGCGCCAATACGGCGCTTTGCCCTAAAACAAAATATGATATTGGCCTTCAAACCCATTCGCTAAAGTCTTACTCCAAAGCGCTGCGTCCTGCGGCGGCGCGCGAAATTGCGGCGGCCAGCACGCCTTCTATTGTCTATGTGCGCCCAGGCTCGGGCGCGGATAAGGCGGGTGTCAAAGCGGGCGATGAAATCCTAAATGAGGATAATAAGGCTGTGAGTGCTACGGCGAAATCCTTGCAAGCGATGTTTAAAGACGGCACGCGTAAAATCCGTATAAGGCGCGGCGCAGATGTGCGTGATGTGGATGTAGAGCCGACAGAGGTTTGCGGTTATCCCGTGCGCCTGTCGATGAGCGGTACTGTGAATGCCTATGCTAATGGGCGTTCTATTCGGATTACGCAGGGCATGATGAAATTTGTCAAATCAGATGCGGAACTGGCGATGGTTGTGGGTCACGAACTAGCCCATAATACAATGGGTCATATTCCCAAGGTCGTAAAAAATGTTATCCTAACAGGCTTTGCCACGCGCTACACACGACCGTTCGAGCTAGAATCTGATTATGTCGGTCTTTATTATACGGCCCGTGCGAGCTATAGCTTGGATAATGTCGAGGATATGTGGCGGCGTATGGCTTTGATTAATCCGCGCGCTGTGGCGCGGGCGAAAACCCATCCGACATCGCCTGACCGTTACCTTCGCATTGCACTGGCGCGCGAAGAAATTTTGAAAAAACGGGCAGCGGGCGAACCGCTTGTGCCCAATTTTATCAAAGACAATAAGGCGCCAGACACATGATGATGCGAGGCCTGATATGTACGGCGGCCTTGGCGCTGCTGGGATGCGATGTTGGCGTTGATGCGAATGCGGGTGACGCGCCGAGCGATAGCCCGACAATAGCCTTGGAGACGCCCATATATACGGCTCCTGATGCTCGCCCTGATAATACGCAGTTCATTGATGTGCTAGAGCAATACCAAGCGCTTAACGCACGGCTTGACAGTGTAGCGGTGCGCTTGCAACGCGCTAATGCCGCGCTCTGTCCTGTCACTGTGCGGGATGTGGGTTATACTGTGCATAGCGTCGGGGACTATCCGCAAAACCTGCGCGAGGTCGCACGGTCGCTATTAAATGTCAGCGAAGCGCTGTCCATTCGTACGGTGCGCAAAGGCAGCACCGCAGATACGGCGGGACTAAAGCCTGGTGACCGTTTGGTCGGGATTAACGGCCAAAGGCTGGCGGCCGGCATGACACAAAAACTGTTCTATGAGCGGGCTGCGCGGCGTGCCTTTGATGAAAAAACGGCGAGCGTGACCACAGCGCGCGGGGAAGAGTTGAGAACGAAAACACTGCGGCCCGAAACACTCTGTGGCTATCCAGTCAATGTATTTTTTAATGAAGGCATTAACGGTCACACAGACGGTGAGGCGGTTTGGGTCACCTCAGAATTGATGCGCACGGTCGCTGACGACGTAAATCTGTCCCTGATCGTGGCACATGAAATGGCGCATGCCATTGCAGGACATATGGCGCAGGAGCCCGATAAATCGCTAGAGCTTTTGGCGGACCGCATGGCGCTGGTTATGATGGCCCGGGCGGGGCTCGATATTGACCGCGCTGTGGCCTATTGGGATGATGCTGTGCATCCGCATGCTGACTTGCAAGAACGGTCCTTTACCCATCCGTCTATTGCGGAGCGGCGAGATAATTTAACGGATATGGCGGTGCGCATAAAAAAGGCCCAAGCGGATGGCTTGGACCTTGATTTTTCATTAAGTGACTAGGGTGTTTTAGTGACCTGAATGGTCGTCTTTCTTTTTGCCATCATCCATTTTCGAGTGGTCCATTTGCGAATGATCCATCTCTTCGCCTCGACCATCAATAGGCACAATCATGGTGACCTCTGTGCCGTCGGCATAGGTTAGAGTGACAGGCGCGTCCACGGCGTCATCGGCCAAGGTGGTGTTAAACATCATCAAGTGATATCCGCCCGGCTCTAAAACGACTGTTTGCCCTGACGGAATATCAATGCCGTCAATACGGCGCATTTTCATGACGCCGTCTTCTTTCAGGTGGGTGTGGATTTCGACCGTCTCGCTTATCGGGCTACTGGCCGCGATCAGGCGCGCGTCATCGCCTTTGTTTTGTAGCGTCATAAAGCCCGCCGATGTCGTGCGGCCCGTAAAGGGCGGGTTAATTACTGCACCAGAGACTTCAACCGCGTGACCCGATTGCGTGACCGCCACCTCAGTTGATTTTGGGGCGTCAGATTTATAGCCGTCCATCACGGACGGATCGGCACCACACGCCATAAGGCTGACGGCGGCCGTCGCGAGTAAAATTTTAAATGTCGTTTTCATATTAGGCTCCTGAAAAACCAATGACGCGGCGAACGTCGCGCATGATGGGCTCACTTATCGCATTGGCCCGGTCCGCGCCAGAGGCAAGGATACGGTCAAGCTCTTCGGGGTCTGAGAGATAACGTCGCATCAACTCTGTGATAGGACGCAGCTTCTCAACGGCCAAATCCGCGAGTGCAGGTTTAAACGCGCCAAAGCCTTGGCCCGCATATTGGGCTAGCACTTGCGCGTCTGTTTGCTCTGACAGGGCCGCGTAAATCCCGACAAGGTTTTGCACCTCTGGGCGGTCTTCTAGTTCTTTTTCTGTCTCTGGAATAACGCCTGCGTCGGATTTAGCCTTTTTGATTTTCTTCGCAATCATATCGGCATCATCGGTCAGATTAATGCGGGAATTGTCCGATGGATCAGATTTTGACATCTTCTTTAGGCCATCGCGAAGGGACATAACCTTGGCCCCAGGGCCTTTAATCAGCGGCTCCGGCAGTGGGAAAAATCCAGGCGCGTTATAGTCATTATTAAATTTTTGCGCGATATCACGCGACAGCTCTAAATGCTGTTTTTGGTCTTCGCCCACGGGAACATGGGTCGCTTTAAACGCCAGAATATCCGCCGCTTGCAGCACAGGATAATCATAGAGCCCAACGGACATGGCTTCTGAATTTTTACCCGCTTTGTCTTTAAACTGTGTCATGCGTGATAACCACCCAATGCGGGCGACACAGTTAAAATACCAAGCCAGTTCTGTATGGGCCAAGACTCGGGATTGATTATAGACAATCGCTGTTTTCGGATCGACACCACTGGCCAGATAGGCGGCGGTGATTTCATGTGTTTGCGCGCGCAATTTGGCTGGGTCTTGCGGCACAGTAATAGCGTGTAAATCGACAATACAATATAGACATTCATAGTCATGTTGCAGCGCAACAAATTTCTTGAGCGCGCCGAGATAATTTCCCAAATGCAGCGCGCCTGAGGGCTGCACACCAGAGAAAACACGGTCTGGCCCAGTGTAGGATGCGGGGGGTGTATCGGTCATGGCGTGTCCTTTGGTCTTTGCGCGCGTTTTAACAGCCCCGGCCTTTTGCGCAAGCCCGCTTAAGGTTTTGATTTAGAAAAGGCGGCGCGTATCTCTCTTGGGCTGAAAACGCGTAACGCTAAGGAGAGGGCCAAATAAACGGCCCCACCCAGCGCGCAAACCACAATCATGACGGTGTAATCCCAAAGCATATGTCCGTTCATATAGGGCTCTGATAAGGCGGCCAAATAATAGACCGCGGCCCCCATGAGGGCAGAGGCTATAACCATTTTAGGCAGGGATTTTTTCAACGCGCTATCCAGCGTGAAATGCCCACGTTTTCTTTGCGTGACGGCCAGACAGGCTACATTGCCCCATGCCGCCAATGTGGTCGCCAGCGCTAGCCCATAAAAGCCGATGGTGAAAAACAAGAGGAACCCAAGGCCCGCATTCACCACGGCAGACGCACTGGCAAATATCATCGGCGTGCGTGTATCCTCGCGCGCAAAAAAAGTGGGGGTCAGGACTTTAATCAGCACAAAGGCTGGTAAGCCCAGCGCAAACATTTTAAGCGCCTTGGCCGTCTGGATACTATCAGATTCAAGAAACCGCCCCCGTTCAAATAATGTGCTAATCAAGTAATCAGGAATAAGGAACAGCGCGAAAGCCGCGGGCAGGGTCAGGAAGGCCGCAATTTCTGTCGCACGGTTTAACGTGCTCATCGCCTCTTCATGTCGCTCGGCACGTAAAGACCGCGATAATGTCGGTAGCAGCGCAATGCCCATGGCAATGCCAATCATGCCAAGTGGTAATTGATACAAGCGGTCGGAATAATAAAGCCAGCTCGGCGCGCCGGGCTTTAGTGTCGCAATATTATGCGTGACCAGCAGGTTAATCTGCGTGATGCCCGCTGCAATTAATCCCGGTACGCCTAGGGTAAACAACCGCTTGACACCTGGCGTAATGCGCGGGCGTTTTAGCGGCAGGCGAATGGCGGCGCGGCGCAAACCATAGATTAATATCCCGATTTGCAATACACCAGAGACAGTCATACCCACAGCCAGCCAAAAGGCGAGACGTTCTGGCGGCAGATCCATTTGCACTTGCGCTATTAAAAACCCAATCCAAACGACATTCAAAAACACGGGCGCAAAGGCGGCAATGGCGAAATGGTTCTTGGAATTTAACATGCCAGAGAACAACGCGCCCAGTGACATGAAAATAAGATATGGCATAGTGATGCGCGCATAGAGCACTGCTAAATCATAAGGTATGACGCCCTCTGGCCCGGTCGCGACTTTACCCAAACCACCGCCAATCAGGTTCAGGCTAATTGGCATGGTCAGTTGAAAGGCAATTACAATAATCGCGACAAGAAAGAATAGTGCGGCGAAGGCTTCGCCCGCAAAATTATTGGCGGCCTCTTCGCCTTCCCCCTCCAGCCGTCTGGCATAAAGGGGCACAAAGGCTGCGTTAAACGCCCCTTCGGCAAACATGCGGCGGAATAAATTGGGCAGCTTTGTCGCGGTAATCAGCGCGTCATTAATAACGCCCGCGCCCAAATAACGCGCCAGCAGAATATCGCGCACCAAGCCCAAGACACGCGACAATAATGTCATCAGGCCAACAACGGCGGATGAGCGAAGCAATTTCACAGCCTAGGCCGCCTCTTTTTTGGGGGTGCCGCTTAGGGCTTGTTTAAGGGCTTTGCGAACCCGCTTTTGTATCTCTGGCGTATCGAGATTGCCTTGCACATAAAAGGCATCAACGGCCTTTTCCCCGACCACTTCGATATGCGCGGATAGAACAGACAGGCCCAGCCCGTGCAACGCTTTGGCCAGCGCATATAAAAGCCCAGGTCGGTCGCGCCCAATCACCTCAATAATAGAGACATCATCTGAGGAAAAATCAGGAAAGCGCACAATCGGTTTGACTGGAATCGCTCCAGCGCGCCGCGACGCGCGTGCGGGTGAAATGCTAAGTCCGCCAATATCGCCCAAGGCGGCGGCCTTGGCGCGGCGTTTAATCATTTTAATCGCTTGGTCAGATTGACGCCCAAAGGCGAGGCCGTCTGCATTTTGTAAATAAAACACATCCATAACACGGCCATTATGACCAGTATGTAGTCGCGCGCCCACAATCGTTGCCCCGCAGGCCGCAATGGCTTTGGTCAAATCAGCGAACAGACGGTCGCGGTCACGGGTCAGAACCCAAAGCTCTGTCACGTCATTTTCACGGTCCCGACGAATTTCAACTTTGGTATCTGTTTTGGCGTCAACGGCTTTTTCAAAAAAGCGCCCATGCCGGAGTAAATCAGCCATATTGAAATTAAGCCAGTAACTATTATCCAAATCATCAATGATGGGCGCGATACGTGTGCCAATTGTGCCCGGTAAAAACTCGACGAATTGTTCTCGCGCGGCGGCAGCGCGCGCCGTTGGTGCCAGCGCGTCTTTGCCCTCTAAGAACCGTGATGTGGATTGGTATAAATCGCGCAATAACGCGCCCTTCCAGTCATTCCATATGCCCGGCCCCACAGAGCGGATATCGACAACTGTCAGCACAGATAATAAATTTAACCGCGCTTGCGATCCCATTAACTTACCAAAACTGGCGATTGTGTCGGGGTCTGAAATATCGCGGCGTTGGGCGGTATCAGACATATCCAAATGCCGCCGGACGAGCCAAGAGGCGGTGTCGATAATATCTTGTGACACGCCGAGGCGGCGACACGCACGACGCGTTAATTGCGCGCCCTCAACGCATTGGTCACCTTTGCCTTTGCCTGTGTCATGCAACAAACATGTCAGGTAAATCGTCAGACGTTCGTCATTCGTGAAGCCTTGCGCTATGGATGAATTGAGCGGATGATCATCATCAAGTTCACCTGTTAGCAGGTCATGAAAATAACGCACAAGCCGCAAGCTATGCTCGTCCACCGTATAGGCGTGATGCATATTAAATTGGGTGCGCGCAACAATGCCGCCAAATTCTAAAAGATAACGTCCCAAAACCCCGGCTTCATTCATCGCCTTTAGCGTCGCATAGGGCGCTTTGGCCGTCAGCAGCAGGTCTTGGAATATTTTTGATATATCCGCGTCACGGCGAAACTCATTATCAATAAGGTTACGCCGAAAATTAATCGCTTGGAATGCATCAGGATGAATATCCAGATTTTTGCGACCCGCAATATTAAAGAGCTGCATGATTAATTTTGGGTCTTCGCGGATTTGCATCTCGTCTTCAAAATCAAGACGCCCATTGCGCAGGATAAAGCCAGACCCTTTTAGCCCGCGCCGTGATTGCCCCAAAACATGATCAAGACCCAGTGGTAGGCGAATGGCATTGTCTTCTTCTAGCTTCGCGCAGGCAATCCGCGTGAGGGCTCCGACCTCTCGTGCATTGGTGAAATATTCGCGCATAAACTTCTCGACCGCCTCTTCAACGGCGCCTGAGGCATGGCCCAATTTCCGCGCCAGCACCGTTTGCCTGTCAAATGACAATGTCTCGGTTGCGCGGCCTGCTGAGAAATGCAGATGGATACGGGCGCGCCACAAAAAATCCGCCGCACGTTCAAAGCGTGTCGCCGCGCGCTCATCAAACAAGCCCATATCGACATAGTCGCTCGCCTTTTGCGGGTCGGCAATGTCTTTGGCATTTTCCAGATAAAGCGCAATCCAATATAGCACATGCAGGTCGCGCAAACCGCCTTTGCCTTCTTTGATATTAGGTTCAATAACGTAGCGCGAATTGCCCTCGCGTTCATGACGTTTGTCACGTTCTTCCAACTTTGTCGCGATATAGGCTCGTCCGCGGCTCCCCTGAATAGAGCGGCGAAAGTCCGCGTAAAGCTCATCGGCTAGGCTGTCATCACCCGCAACAAAGCGCATATCTAATAGGGCGGTTAGGATGGTCTGGTCTTCTTTGGCCAGCTTCATACATTGATCGGCGGTGCGTGTTGAATGGCCAACTTTCAAGCCTAAATCCCACAGCATATAAAGAATAAATTCGGTCACAGATTCGGTGAAGGCTGATCCCTTTTTTTCCGCGATTAAAAATAATAAATCGACATCGGAATGCGGCGCCATTTCCCCGCGGCCGTAACCCCCGACCGCACAAAGCGCAATGCGCTCGCTGCTTGTTGGATTGGGGGCACGCACAATATGGGTGACAGTGTAATCAAACAGGGCCGTGATAATATCATCATGAATGGACGAAATCAGACGCGCCATTTCCAGCCCGCCAAGCCGCCCCATTTCAAAGCGTTCGCGCGCCCCGTCCAGCGCTATGGTCAGGGTTGATTTAAAAAGCTCCAAAACCGCGTTGCGGTCATTGCTCTGATCGAGCGCAATTGCGGTCAAATCAACGCGGAGTTTATGGCCGTCAATACTTGTTTCTGGGGCCGTTGGGCCCGTTGGCATAGGCTCTGCTGACGGCTTGGTTATGAAAGGTACGCGCGCCATTAGTGGGGTGTCCCGTTTTGCTTGGTTTTTAAATCATATAGAAATTCAAGGGCGTCGCGCGGCGATAGGTTATCGACATCAAGCGTGGCGACGGCTTTATCAATATCTGACGGCTCTGCTTTCACTGGCGGTGGTGTCGCCGTAAACAGCGGTAGGCCGCCAAGATTGTCAGAGGCTTTGTCATGGTCCGCTTCTAGCCTGTCAAGAACATCACGCGCGCGGGCAACGGCCTGAGCGGGAAGGCCCGCCAGCTTGGCCACTTGCACGCCGTATGATTTATCCGCAGCCCCAGGGCGCACGTCATGTAAAAACACCAAATCACCATTCCATTCCTTGGCCCGAAGGCTGGCGTTGGACGCATGATCCAGATTATCAACGAGGTCCGTCAGCTCGTGGTAATGGGTCGCAAATAAAGCGCGCGAGCCATTGACGGCATGGAGATGCTCGACCGTGGCCCAAGCAATCGATAGCCCGTCAAAGGTCGCCGTGCCGCGCCCAATTTCGTCCAAGATAATAAAGCTGCGCGGGCCCGCTTGATTAAGGATGGCGGCGGTTTCAATCATCTCTGTCATAAATGTTGACCGGCCTTTTGATAAATCATCGGATGCGCCCACGCGTGAAAATACACTATCAGCGATGCCGATATGGGCTTTGTCGGCAGGCACAAAACTGCCAGCTTGGGCCAAGATAAATATAAGCGCATTTTGCCGCAAATATGTCGATTTACCGGCCATGTTAGGGCCAGTAATCAAGGTTAGGCGCGGCGCGTCCGTGCCCCCTGCGTCGAGCGCGCAATCATTGGGCGTAAAGCCGGCGTCGCCCGCATTTTTTAACGCCGCTTGCACGACCGGGTGTCGGCCACCGCTAACGTCATAACCTGCGGAATTATCGACGATGGGACGGTTTGCTCCAAAATCCTGCGCCCAAACAGCCAGACCGCTGGCAACATCCAGCACCGCAAAGGCGTGGGCACTAGCGCGGATCGGCTCTGACAGGGCTGCGACGCGCGCAACAAAATCGTTAAATATCTCTAGCTCCAGCGCGAGGGCTTTATCGCCAGCGCCCGAGATTTGCGCGTCCAAATCGGCAAGCTCTGTGGTGGTGAACCGCACACCAGAGACCAGCGTCTGGCGGTGGATAAAGGGGCTATCAGCGCCTTTACCCAACATCGTATCGGCGTGTTTTGGGGTCACCTCGATAAAATAACCCAGCACATTATTATGCTTAATCTTAAGGCTCGGCACGTCCGCCGTCTTGGCGTAGCTGGCCTGTAATCCCGCGACAATGCGGCGGCTATCGTCGCGCATGGTTTTCAGGCCGTCGAGCCCCTTATGCCAGCCGTCTTTTATAAATCCGCCGTCACGCGCCATCATGGGCACATCGGCTTTGAACGCTTTGCCAATATCACTGCATAGCGAGGCAAGTGCGCCTTTATCGGCCAGCGATAATTGCGACAGCGCGCCGTTAATCAGCGGCGGGATATCCAAATTGGGATAACGGCCCATGACCGCGCACAATGTCTCGCCCAACGACAGCCCTGTTTGCACGGCCTTAATATCACGCGGTCCGCCGCGACCCAAGGCAAGCCGCGACACAGCACGGGCCATATCAGATAGCGATTTTAGGGGCTCTCGCACGGCGTTTTGCAGGGCGGGTTCGCGCGTGAAAAACTCGACACTATCAAGGCGGCGGTTAATCGCCTCGACGTCCAGTAGCGGACGCGCCATATAATCAGCCAGAAGCCGTGCGCCTGGCCCTGTTACTGTGCGGTCAATGACAGATAAAAGTGATCCTGTCTTTCTACCCTGTTGCGTGCGGTCAATCTCTAGGCTCGCGCGGGTCGCGGGATCAATTGCCATGAAACCCGATGTTGCGCGTTTTTGCGGGGGCGACAGCTGCACAACTCCGCCCGCTTGGGTCAGTTCCAGATAATCCAGCAAGCCGCCTGCTGCGGAAATTTCAGCCTTTGAAAAGGCGCCAAAGCCGTCAAGACTGCCGACATCAAAGCGCGCCTTGATACGACGTTCACCTGATTTCGCGTCAAATTTCGTCGCGGGTAGCGGGGTCAATGCTGTGCCAGATACGGGTAATTGCGCGGTGAGCTCAGTAATTTGAAACAACGCTTCAGATAGGATAATCTCGCGCGGCGACAGGGCCGCGATCTCGCCCAATAATCTGTCTTCGCCCAGGTCACAGACGTTGAAATGACCTGTGGAGATATCAGCCCAAGCCAGCGCGTAATCCCCGACATTGGTCCGCGCTAGTGACAAGATGTAATTCGACCCACGCGCATCGAGCAAGCTATCCTCTGTCAGGGTTCCGGGCGTCACAAGGCGTACAATTTCGCGCCGCACAACGGATTTATATCCGCGTTTTTTGGCCTCTGCGGGGCTCTCTGTTTGTTCGCACACCGCCACGCGAAAGCCCTTTTTAATCAGGCGCTGTAAATAGGTTTCAGACGCGTGGACGGGTACGCCGCACATGGGAATGTCTTGCCCGTCATGCTTGCCGCGTTTAGTCAGGGCGATATCCAAGGCGGCCGCGGCCCGCACAGCGTCATCAAAAAATAGCTCGTAAAAATCACCCATACGGTAAAACAACAACGCCTCTGGCCCTGCCTGCTCCTTGATGCCCAAAAACTGCGCCATCATCGGGGTGGCCTTAGCGGGTACTTTGGGGGCCATTTTGGGCGCCGTCTTTGATGTGGTGTCACGGGTCATAGAAGCGTTAAATTCGCGTATATTCACGTACAGAGCAAGTGATTATCACCCTTTTTCAGCCTGTGTCGCGGTCTTGCGGATACCCTTGGCCGCGTTAGGGCCAAAGAGGAACAAGATGAGTGCAAAGATCATCGCGGGGATGCCTAAGCTGGCTGAAAATATAAAGAACATTTCAAAGCCCATTTTATCGGCCATGACACCTGTAAAGCCTGATAGCGATTTACCAATCAGGTTAAACATCGCTGATAAAAACGCATATTGGGTCGCGGCAAATTTCAAATCACAGAGCGATGATAAATAGGCAATGAAGATGGTTGTTGCAAAGCCAGCCGCCAAATTATCAGCCCCCACGGTGACAAATAAATAGGCCGTTTTTGGGTCAGATACTGTGGATAGCCATGCAAAGGCAGCATTGGTCACCACCATTAAAAATGACCCGATCAGCAGGCAACGCATAAGGCCAAACCGAATGGAGATGGCACCCGCGACAAATCCACCGACAATAACAGGCCAAGGTCCGAAAAAGCTGGAGACTAGCCCCACTTGCATTTCTGTAAAGCCGACGGATTGATACATGGGTTTTGCCATGGGGCCCATGGTTTTGTCGCTTATTAAATATGTGGCCACGAGCAAGAATACCAGCGGTGTCCAGCCACCCAATCGGGTTAGAAAAGAGAAGAACGGTTTGACCACATATTCTTCAACGGATTCGCCAATGTTTTGCATTTTGCGGCGAATGTCGCGCGGAGGTTCTTTGATGAAAAACACAATAAGTCCATTGGTCGCCATGACGCAGGCCATGACGAAATAGGCAATATTCCAATTTGTGAAATCCGCAACGATATAGGATAGACCCGCCCCGATAATAGCAAGGCGGTATCCCAAAACATAGGTTGCGGCCATATTTGTTTGCTCGTCATCTGGGGCGGCTTCAATCCGCCAGGCGTCAATTGAAATATCAAGCGTCGCGCCCGATGTCGCAAGAATAACGGCGCCAATCGCGAGTTGGCGCACAGACGTTCCTGGATCAGAGGCGGCAATGATGAGCATGCCAATAATCGTACCAATAATAGCGGCGAGCATCCAAGAGCGTCGATGCCCAAGTCGCGCCGTTAAAAAAGGCACTTTTAAATTATCTACAAGCGGCGCCCAAAACACCTTCGCGGTATAGGCAAGGCCAATCCAAGCAAAAAATCCAATGACGCTGAGGTCGACGCCTTCTTTGCGCATCCAATAGGCCAGTTCGGAATAAATCAGCATAAAAGGCAGGCCTGACGCAAAACCAAGCGACATCATGCCTAAGATTTTTGGCTGGAAATAAGACCGAATAACGGTTTTCCAGTTGCGTTTTGTTGGGCTGATTTTAGCTGTGCTCATAGGGGCGTGCTCCTAGAAGCTTGCTGCCTTAAAAGCGGTCTAACGTAAAGCGAAAATGAAAGGCGGGCCTAGCTCGCCATGCGTTGATCGGGTGTGTTTAACGCCCATGTGTCAACCATTTGCGAGAGCTCCTCGGCAGAGACAGGTTTAGTCATGAAATCATTCATGCCGCTGTCAAAACAGGCATTGCGGTCATCATCAAAGGCATTGGCCGTAAGGGCAATAATCGGCATATTTGACGGCACATTGGTCAGCGCGCGGATTTTGCGCGTACTTTCAAGGCCGTCCATATTGGGCATGCGCATATCCATAAAGATTAGGTCATATTGCGCGTTTTGCACAGCATCGACGGCTAAGGCTCCGTCTTCGACGACGTCAACGGAGCAGCCTTCGGCTTCTAGTAATGTGCGCGTCAATAGAGCATTTATGGCATTGTCTTCGGCCAGCAATATACGTAACTCGGATTTAGATTTCTTATCACTCGATGGTGCGGCTGGGGCGGCTTGTGGCTGATTTTCTGGATTAGCGGGGGCGGCCTCTTCATCACCTTGGACGTCTGGGCGCGGCATGGCACTGCCAACCGCTTTCGCGATAACGGCGTCACGCCAATTATTACCCAAAACGGAATCACCATTTTCAATCGGTAAAGCGCGCCGTTCATGATCCCTTACAGGGGGCTGAGGGGCGGGGTCAGTTTGGGGTTCAGTCGCGGCTGCTTGCGCAGCTGCGGGCGGCGTTTCGGATTGAATGTCCGCATGTGCACCGGGCTCACCTGCATCCAGCGTCGAATGTTGTGCAGTCTCTTGGGGATTGTAGGATTGACTGTCTTGGCCGCTGTCTTTTGGGTCATGTGATGACACAGATGTGTCTTCGGCATGCACGCCTAGGGTCATGTTTTCCGACGCGGGTGCTTCCATTGGCGCCGTGTCCGCAGGCGCAGCGTGCTCAGCAGTTTCGGGCGTCGGTGCGTGGGTGGGCGTTCGGTAGTCAATATCAGTATCCCAATCACCTTGCGGCATTGGGTCGTGGGTGTCCAAGGCTTGGTTATCGGTTTGGGCAGCCATTTGTGCCGCAAGCGGGGCTTGGGTTGCGGGTTCATGATGGGTTTCGGCTTGTGCTTGGCCCGTGTCCATGGGGGTGTCGGTGACCATAATATTGCCTGGCGGCGGCGTCTCAGGTGTCAGTAAATTTGTGACATTACGCGCAATCGCTAGTCCGCAACCATCGGCCAGTATATATTCAATCCAGTCATAGATTTGTTCGCCGTCCGCCCCGGCAACACGGGTTTCAAATCGGTTTGGGTGGCCGGTGTTTTGCGGCGCAGGCCAACCGCCAACCGAATTACCGCGCCAATCTTCGACGCGGCCACCGTACATTTGCAAAAATGCAGCATTTACAAAAATAATGCGTCCCATACCGTCCCGTTTTAAGAGCGGGTCTGGCCAAGGCCACATATGGGCCGCAAAAATTTCGTCTGGTGACATTCTTATCCCCAATGTGAGAGGGCTTGCGTGATGCCAACCCTGTCAATAGGCAACACTGATTCGCGTAATCCCATCATAATTACGACCAACATGGTAAATGATTATAAAAATTGTCTTACCAAAACTCACTATAATGCGGTTTTTTGGGACTGCCTCGTAATTTACTAAGGTTTTGCGACAGCATTTAACACTTTTGGCGTGTCGTTAAGGGGCATGACGCCCAGATTTGATATAAATTGGCTGTTTCACGGTCAATCAGGTCGTGGTGACAGTTCTTTTACCGGGAATAAGGACTGCTACCGGGAATAAGGACTGCGATTTGAAGTTTTTGACCCCATACGCGATGAGGTCCCAGAGTTTAGTCCTCGTCGCGCACGCCGCAAAGACAAGCTTTCGGCAATGTGTAAGCGGTGAATATGTTCTGATCCTGATAAATCAGCCAAAGTGCGCGCCACGCGCAAGACGCGGTGATAACCGCGCGCGGTCAGGCCTAAGGTTTCTGCCGCTTGGGTCAAAAGGGCGCGTCCTTCGCGGTCTGGCTCGGCGACATGGTCAAGCTGGTCTGTGCGCAGGGAAGCATTGGTTACACCGCCGTTTCGGGCTAATTGAGCGCTGCGGGCGCGCGCGACACGGGCGGCAATGTCTGCTGTGCCTTCGGTGGACGGCGGCAAAGCCAAATCAGCGGGTGTGACAGCGGGCACATCAATTTGAATATCAATTCGGTCCATAAAGGGGCCAGATATACGCGCTTGATAATCCACGGCACACCGTTCACCACGGCGACACGCCACACCGTCCGCGCCGGCCGTGCCGCAACGGCACGGGTTCATGGCGGCAATCAGTTGAAACCGTGCTGGATAACGCACATGGGCATTGACCCGCGCCACGGATATTTCGCCCGTCTCTAGCGGTTGACGCAAACTATCCAAGACTTGGGCTGTAAATTCAGGCAACTCATCAAGGAATAACACCCCGCAATGGGCCAATGACGCCTCGCCCGGCTTGGCTTTATTCCCGCCGCCGACCATGGCCGCCATAGACGCGCTATGGTGCGGTGTGCGGTATGGCCGTGCGCGCGACAAGGCCCCTTTATCGAGCAGTCCCGCCACGGAATGCACCATGGATACATCAAGCAGTTCGCGCGCCTCTAGCGGGGGCAGTAGCCCCGGCAACCGTGCTGCCAACATAGATTTACCAGACCCCGGCGGTCCGACCATCAACATATTATGGCCACCTGCCGCTGTGACTTCTAGCGCGCGTTTAGCCGTTTCTTGACCGCGCACATCGCGCATATCCAGCAGGCTCGCGTCTTCCAGCATTTCACCGGGTTTGGGCCGCGACAGCACTTGCGTGCCCTTAAAATGATTAATCAGTTGAATAAGATTATGCGGCGCGAGCAAAGGAAGATCCCCCGCCCACGCCGCCTCTGCCCCATTGGGCTCAGGGCAAATTAGTCCAAGGTTAGACGCGCTCGCGCAGACTGCGGCGGGTAACGCCCCCGGCACAGGCGAAATTGTCCCGTCCAGCGCCAGCTCTCCAATGGCGACAAAATCAGCAATCGCGTCCGCTGGCACAGCGCCAATCGCTGCCATAACGCCCAGCGCAATGGGCAAGTCATAATGCGCGCCCTCTTTGGGAAGGTCTGCGGGGGCCAGATTAATCACGAGCCGCTTAAACGGGAGTTGCAGTCCAACTGCGGCAAAAGCAGAGCGCACCCGCTCGCGCGCCTCTGACACCGCTTTGTCAGCGAGACCCACAATGGCGAAATTAGATTTTCCGGGCAGAATTTGCACCTGCACATCAACCTTGCGCGCTTCGGCCCCTTCAAAGGCGACTGTTGTGATACGGGCAACCATGCGCGTTCTCCTTGTACTCTCTCAAAGCACAAGGTGTAGAACATTGCAAGAACAAATTAAATTATATCAATGCCGCGCGGCGACCTCGCGCGGGACAACCATCATGCCGATGGGGGCAAGCGCCTGACGGGACAGACGAAAATGCGCCACACCAAACGGGATGCCGATAATAGTGATGCACCACGCAAGCCCCATGACCAAATGTGACAGCGCAAGATACCATCCGCCCAAAATAAACCAGATAATATTGCCAATAAGGCCCAAGCCGCCTGTGCCCATATCATTCCGATCTGTTACTTGCGCGCGCGGGACAAGGCGGGAACCAAAGGGCCAGAAGGAAAATTTGGCAATATCAACACAGGCCCGCGCCCACGGAATACCGATAATGCTAATCGCCATTAATATGGCCGCCAATATCCATAGCAGGGCCGATAACCAGCCGCCCAAAATAACCCAAAATATGTTTGCAATTGTCCGCATGAAATGAGTTTAGCAAATATAGCGTGCGGTGGCTATGTACGAAATCTATGTTCGTTTCACGCCAATACAGCGCACAGATTTAAAGGCGTCTGCGCCGCGCGGAAAAATTAGCGGACTGTTTGATTGTCGCAAGGGATCGCGCATGTGATAGCCGCGCCCGTCGCGCGCGACGACCATGGCCCAATGTGTGCGGCCATTCGGCAGCACGAACCGTGTCAGCGGATAATAGCCGTCCGCCAGACAACCGTCGATAATATCGGCGCTAACGGTGTTATAAAATTTGGCATAGGCCCCGCCGTCCGTGACCTTGCGAATACCGTCCCAAATCAGCCAGCCGCGTGAGGTAAAGCTATCCTCTGCAATCAACCGCGCGTTTAAATCCCCAGGGTTGGTTTCAAAGCCGAGGTTGGTCAGCGCCATCGCCGTCGCCGTGACCACGCATCCATCTGTGGCGATGGTCTCATGTTTGGTGCCGCCTAGACGGTCACCGCCCCAGCGCTTGTCTTTTTGTAAAAACGCGACGCGGTCGGGCAAGGCCAATGTGCCCGCTGGCGCAGGGGTATAAAGTCGCGCGTTAGTGCTGCGCTCCGTCACAGGGGCAGGGGCCATATCCGGCGATGTCCCACAGCCGCCTAAAACAAACCCTAATCCCAATATATATCCCAGCCGTTTCATGGCTGTAGGGATAACGCAAATATCCTAAGATGGGGTTAGCGTCGCTATGATCGTTGGATATATTGCGCCTGTTGACCCGCCCCTCAAAACCCGCCAAAAGACGGCGGATTTTAGCAAGGAAATACCATGTCAGAGTTAGACACTGTGAAAGATAAATTTGCCGCCCAAATAGAGGCCGCGTCTGAGCTTCGTGCGCTGGATGATATTCGCGTGTCGGCCTTGGGCAAAAAAGGCGAAATTAGCGCCATGATGGCTGGCCTCGGCAAAATGTCGATTGAGGAAAAAAAGGTCATGGGTCCCGCGCTCAACGGGCTAAAGCGCGATATTGCAGCGCTGATTGAAGCGCGCAAAACCGTGCTGGAAGACGCAGCCCTTGATGCGGCATTGGCGAGCGAGACGATGGATATGTCCCTGCCTGTCGGGCGCGCGGCGGGTACGCTCCATCCTGTGCAGCAAGTCATGGAAGAAATGGCCGTTATCTTTTCTGATATGGGATTTTCTGTGGCCGAAGGGCCAGACATTGAAGATGACTTTCATAATTTCACCGCGCTAAACTTTCCGCCCGGCCACCCTGCGCGCGATATGCATGACACATTTTTTATGAAGCCCGATGCGGATGGAGAGCAGAAGGTTCTGCGTACACACACGTCGCCTGTGCAAATTCGCACAATGCTATCTGAAAAACCGCCAATCCGCATCATTGCGCCGGGCCGCACTTACCGCTGTGATAGTGACCAGACGCACACGCCGATGTTCCACCAAGTCGAAGGTCTTGTCATCGACAAAGGCATTCACATGGGCCACCTCAAGGGTGTGTTGATGGATTTTGTCAGTGCATTTTTTGAAACCGATGTGGATGTGCAGTTTCGCCCGCATCACTTCCCCTTTACTGAACCCTCCGCCGAAATGGATGTGCGTTATGAACGTGACGGTGCGGCGATTAAAATCGGCACGGGCGAAAGCTGGATGGAAATCCTCGGCTGCGGCATGGTGCATCCCAATGTGCTGCGTGCGTGCAACCTCGACCCTGATGAATACCAAGGCTTTGCTTTTGGCATGGGCGTCGACCGCCTCGCTATGCTGAAATACGGCATGCCAGATTTGCGCGATATGTTCGCGGGCGACACGCGCTGGCTCAGCCATTACGGTTTCGATCCGTTGTTGCAGGCCAATATGGCAACGGGATTGAGTTAATGTCATTTTGGACGTCATCCCACCCAACCCTCCCCGTCAAGGGGAGGGCTTTAAAGGTTTCAAGCCAAAATATTCCCTCCCCCCTGTGGGGAGGGTTAGGGTGGGGGGTGTCCGCAATTGCGGACATATAAATTATGCTGCGCACTCAACTTATATCAACTGCTCGCAGACTGCGTCGTGACGCGACTCCAGCCGAAGTAAAGTTGTGGGCGGCGTTGCGAGATTTCAAACCAGTCGGATTTCATTTCCGACGTCAAGTTCCCATGGGGGATTATATTGTTGATTTTGCCTGCCATAGCGCAAAAGTTGTAATTGAAGTTGACGGAGAGCATCACGCGCTTGAGCCGCAAAAGTCTAAAGATGTTCAGCGTGACCACTGGTTAACGGAGCAAGGTTATCGTGTTGTTCGATATTGGAATGATGATATTATGACAAATCTTGATAATCTTATGGATGCATTATTGCACACATTAGACACAGGACACACATCATGACAATTCCAGATGGTAGCACCGATCAGAGCCAACTTAACAACCCTTCCAAGTCTCTGCTAAAGCGGATTGATATTGGACTGACGACGGGTCTTTGTGCGCTGCTTTTGTCACTGATCGGTGTTGTGACTTCGCGCGCCAATTTAAACATGGCGCAGGAAACACAAAAGGCGCGGGTGCTGCCGATTATTGATATTGATATGGGTTATGAAAATATTGGTGACCGTAGCAATGCGGTCTTTGTTGTGCGCCTTAATAATGTCGGGGCGGGGCTGGCCCATATTCAGCGGGTTATCCCAACACAAAACGGCGAACCAATCGAGACTATAGCGGATTTTGACGGCGTTATTATGAACGGCCGTATGCGGTCCAATGTCGGCTTTCCTGTGACAGCCTCTGCCGCTGGATATTTGCGCGCTGGTGATAGCATAGAGCCGCGCCGTTACCGTATGGGGGCGGCGGGTTCAGAGCTTGGCGCGTACTTACGCGGAGAATACGGAACGCCCATGGACGGCCTTGATCTTAATGTGTGTTACTGTTCTGTTTTTGAGGATTGCTGGACGGTCAGTTTCCTTGACCGCAAGCAGCCCAAGCCAGTGAACAGCTGCGAAATCAAAGATACGACCGTTGATTATTTCCAAAATTATATTGACCAAACCGCCGCCGCGCGCCTTAAGACCAATAATTAAGAGACCCTCATGAAATTCACACTGTCTTGGCTCAAAGAGCATTTAAAAACTGACGCCACAATCGACGCGGTTGTTGTGGCGATGACCCTTGCGGGGCTGGAAGTCGAAGGCGTGCATAACCCTGCCGAAGAGCTGGCGGCGTTTACCATTGCCAAGGTGAAAACAGCCGTAAAGCACCCCGACGCGGATAAGCTAAAGGTTTGCACAGTTGATACCGTTGACGGCGAGATGCAAATTGTCTGCGGTGCCCCCAATGCGCGGGCCGGTATGACGGTGGCCTATGCCCCAATGGGCGCTTATATTCCGGGCGCTGATTTTTCTCTGGATAAAAAGCCGCGCAAAATTCGCGGTGTTGAGAGCTCTGGTATGATGTGCTCCTCGCGAGAGCTTAACCTTGGCGATGATCATGACGGTATTATGGATCTCGATGACAGCTTTGCGATGGGCACACCCTTGGCTGAAGCGCTGGGGGTGAATGATCCCGTAATTGATTTTGAAGTCACGCCGAACCGCCCCGACTGGCTGGGTGTGCACGGCATTGCGCGCGACCTTGCGGCTGTGGGTTTGGGGCAATTAATTACGCCCGCGATTAAGCCCGTGACAGGGGCGTTTCCTTGCCCCGTGAGTGTCGAGATTGATGCGCCGCAGGCCTGCCCCACATTTGTGGGCCGTGTTGTGCGCGGCGTTAAAAACGGCCCGTCTCCGAAATGGCTGCAAGATAAGCTAAAAGCGATTGGCCTACGGCCTATCTCGACGCTGGTCGATATTACCAATTATATGTCCTATGACCGTGACCGTCCGTTGCATGTCTATGATGTCGCCAAGCTGTCAGGCACCATTCGCGCGCGGATGGGAGGTAATGAGAGCTTCACCGCGCTTGATGATAAAGACTATATCATTGGTACTGAGGATTGCGCCATTGCCGATGATAGCGGCGTGCTGGGCCTTGGCGGGATTATGGGCGGTGTCTCCACAGGCTGTGACGACTGCACAACGGACGTCTTTATTGAATGCGCCTATTTTGATCCGCTGACTATTCGTAAAACGGCGAAACGTCTGGGGATTAATTCTGACGCGAAATACCGTTTTGAGCGCGGCGTTGATACAGGCTTCTTGATCGACGGTATGGAAATGGCGACGCAATTAATTCTGGATTTATGCGGCGGCGAGGCTAGCGACATAACTGTCGCGGGCGATGTGCCAGCTGCGCCAGAGCCCATAATGTTTGAACCTGAATTGGTCACGCGCCTAACGGGGTTGGAGCTATCTGATGACCGTATGGACGCCATTTTAACGCAGCTAGGTTTTGGCGTAAAACGCCAAGGTGATGTGTGGAGCGTGTCTGTGCCGACATGGCGGCGTGACGCGGTCGAAGGCGCAGATCTGGTCGAGGATATTGCGCGCATTCACGGCTTTCATAATTTGGAGGCGCTGTCCCTGCCGCCACTGCCCGGACGGCGCGAACCGACAGCGACACTCTTGCAAAACCGCACACGGCTGGCCCGCCGCGCCCTCGCAGGACGCGGCCTGTCAGAGGCGATTACGTGGTCTTTCGTTTTGCAGGACCATGCCAAGGTCTTTGGCGGCGGTGATGAGGCATTGCTGCTTGATAATCCCATTTCATCTGATTTGGATTGCATGCGGCCCTCTGCGCTTATTCATTTACTGCTGGCTGCGCAGCGCAACGCGGACAAAGGCTATCCAGGCGCAAGCCTGTTTGAGCTTGGCCCTGTTTACCGTGGTCTAAACCCTGATGATCAAGCGCTCGCCTTGGCGGGTTTGCGGCGTGTCGATGATGAGCGTCATTGGCGGGGCATGCGCATCGTTGACGCGCTAACGGTGAAAGGCGACGCCACGGCGGCGCTATCGGCGATGGGCGCGTCCGTTGATAATCTACAGCTCTCTAAGCCGTTAGGCCCCTATTGGCATCCGGGGCGGTCTGGGCGCCTTCAAATGGGGCCGAAAAATATCCTCGCTGATTTTGGTGAACTTCACCCGCGCGCGCTCAAGGCGCTGGGCATTGATGGCCGTGTTGTCGCCTTTGAGGTCTGGCCTGAAAACCTACCTGCGCCGCGCAAGAAATCCGCGTCCAAATCCAAAGCGGCTTTGGCGTTGTCAGACTTAATGCCTGTGCACCGCGATTTTGCCTTTATTGTCAAAGACGAGGTCGCAGCGGGCGATATTTTGAAAGCAGCCAAAGGCGCAGACAAAGCGTTGATTACCGATGTGTCGCTATTTGATATCTACCAAGGGCAAGGCGTGGATGATGGTCATAAGTCGCTTGCGATTGATGTGACGCTCACACCAAAAGACGCGACTTTGACCGATAAAGATATCGAAGTCGTCAGCGCCAAGATCATCGCGCAAGTTGGTAAAGCGGGCGGCGTGTTGCGCGGATAGGGGTTTTTAAACCCCTTCGCCAGGACCGCCCGTATAAAGCCTATGATAAAGGCCATCCCATCCACGCGCCGCGAATACGCCTTGCCGCCAAGCGTGGGCGGCGGCGGCACGCTGTCGGCTTTGCATTTTGGTCGGGTGAGCAATCCGCTAAAGCTGGTCTTTATTCATGCCAATGGCTTTAACGCGCAGAGCTATGCGACAATATTAGAGCCGCTGGGGGTGCATGCCGTCGCGCTGGATATGCGGGGTCACGGTTTTTCGACCTTGCCGACGACGCCTGATAATTTGCCCAATTGGCATGTGTTTCGCGATGACCTGCTTTATTTTTGCGACCATTATGTCAAAGCCCCTGTCGTGATGGCGGGACATAGCTTTGGCGCAGTATCCCTCATTTTGGCGGCTAAAGATTTGGGCCCGAAATGCGCAGGTTACGTTGGATTTGACCCGGTGATTATGCCGCCGCTTTTGGGGCGTTTGTCACGGCTAAAACCCACACGCAATTTCATGCGCAAAAATTTGCCCATTGCCGCACGGGCGGGACGACGACGGGATGTCTTTGACAGCGCCGAGGCCGCCTTTGATAATTACCATGGGCGCGGTGTGTTTAAACATATGACGGATGATGTTCTGCGCGATTATTTGACAGGCGGATTATTGCCCCATGAAGGCGGCGTGCAATTGGCGTGCGCACCGTTATGGGAACAAGCCATTTTTTGCGCCCAAGGCCATGATACCTTTCGCGCCATTAAATCCCTGCCAGAAAAGCGCCAGATTATTTTTGCAGGAAAAAACAGCCCATCCACAGAGTCAGTCCAAGCGAAAGTCAGGCGGATTGTGGGGGCGCAAAACATACACAGCGATGACAGTCTTGATCATCTTTTCCCGCTGCATAATCCAATGCTGGCCACAGATGCCTTGCGCGCTATGCTGCAACGTGTTGCGTTAAGTACCTAAGCCGCCAATTCGGGCAAGGCGATAGATTTAAGCGCTTTTATTCGCGCCTCTGGTGTTTTGACAAGCTTTCGGCTTTCCAAATCAAAGACACAGCCAGACGCGAAAAAGCTCGCCCAGCTTTGCCCTGATACTGGATCAACAATATGGTGCGCGGCGAGGCGGGTGTAAGGGTTTGCGTCCTGCACAGCGGAATATATCTCGCAGGCATGACCAACTGTCGGCCAGCGGTGAA
Source organism: Fretibacter rubidus (assembly GCF_041429785.1). Lineage (GTDB taxonomy): Bacteria > Pseudomonadota > Alphaproteobacteria > Caulobacterales > Maricaulaceae > Fretibacter > Fretibacter rubidus. Next base: position 2,859,850 of record NZ_CP163423.1, on the reverse strand, counting down.
TGCGGCCCTTAATTTCAAGCAGCGCGCCGCTGATTGTGCCGCCGCTATTAAAGCTCTCATGGATTTCTGGCCACAGAGCTTCAAAATTACCGACACTTTCTGTGATACGCCCAAGCAAGCTTTGCGGGGTGACGGATTGAAACTGGTCAACTTCAGACGGCTGAAACACGCCCGCGCCAATTGTCTCTGCCCCGCCGCCGCGTAATACCTTCGCGCTCTTGCTTGTGATAGGGGCGTCTGGAATACCGCGTGTCATGGCGCTGGCGGGCAGGGGTGTGGCGAACTGCGGGGCAGCGTCGCGCACACGGGCGGGCCAAGTGAAAGCGTCACCCGTGCGTAGATAGATATGCTCGACCGTCTCTGTAATCACAGCCGATATTGTGCCGTCATAATGGGTCATAATATGCACGAGATTAGCGCTAACATCGTCCAAAGTCGTAATCGCCGTGCGGATTTTAAGCCGTGCGCCGGGACGGCTTTCTTTTAGGTAGCGCACAGTAAATTCACGCGTGCGCACACTGCTGTCGGCGCTCGCTTCAAAGGCATGGGGCAGGCCCAAACGAATAAAGAAAAACTGCCGCGCTTGATGCACTTTGGTCATGTAATGGCGCATGTTTAAATGCCCCAAATCATCACATTCCCATTGCACGGCTTCGCCGAAATAGCTGTCTAACATGGTGGCATTCATAGTGGCGGTCATAATGGCGGTCATGGGGGGGGGGCGTTACGCCGCCTGCGCGCAGTCTTTACACTGCCCGAAATGCTCTATGACAGAGCGGTTGATGACAAATCCGTCGGGTAAGCAGTCGACATGGTCATGGGCGTGGCGCTCTTCGACCTCGTCGCAGCTCTCGCAGATAAAAAACTCTGCGACGTGACCGGGATGGCTGTGGTCACAGGCGATATAGGCGTTAAGCGCTTCGACGCGGTGGACAAGGCCTAGGCGGGCAAAAAACTCCAGCGCGCGGTAAACCGTTGGCGGCTTGGGAGACCCGCGTTCAGGGCGCAACTGATCGAGAAGGTCATAAGCTTTTATCGGTCCGCCTGCACGCACAATAAGCTCATATATATGAGCGCGCAGTGGGGTAAAGCGCTCGCCAGCGTTTTCACATAATTTACGAGCCGCATTGATTTGATCCGCAACCGTGCGGTCTGCATGAGCATGAACCATATATGTCTCCAGTCTGGCCGTTATAACATAGCATAGGGACCTATCCTAGTCCTGCCTAATTTTATCCGCTTACGGCTATGTCAATGCGCGCGTCATAAAAAGACTCTGGTCAGTTTCCTCATACTCGCCAAAGGCTGCGCAATATTTAAACCCTTGGGTCTCGTAAAGACGCACCGCTGCGGCGTAGTCCGGCGTCGGGTGTGTTTCCAAATAAAGCTGCTTAAACCCCTGATCACGGGCAAACTCAATTACGGCATCCATCAATTTGGCCGCGACACCCTTGCGCAGGTGGTTGGGATGTGTGCGCATAGATTTAATTTCACCCGCTATCGAGTTCAGAGATTTTATAGCAACGATTCCCATCAAGGTGGCCCCGTTATCACGGGCGCAAAAAACATGAATACCCGGTCGTTTGAGCGCCGAGATATTCAATGTGTGCGTCATATTTTGTTGTTTGGCTTGTCCAATGTGCAAGGCTAAGAGCTTCTGAATATCATTAGCATCAAGATTGGCGTGCGAGATAATAATAGACATATTAAGAGCCTTTTGCGGCGGTAATGCGCTAGCTTAACCCGCAGCATAAGTCTTTCACAAGCTCAGTTAGGGCTCCATTGCCTTGTTCACCGTCTTTTACCATTGAAACTCGCGTGTTTTTTCGCTAACTCCCCCACAACTTATCTTTTGGGGCGTCGCCCCGTTATTACTCTTTGAGGATTATCATGGCAAAAGCTCCTGCACCAACCGTCACGCCTGCTGTTTCTGGCAATGTAATGTTTTACAAAAAACCTATCCCGCTGAACAAAGACAGCCACGCAAAATTTGGCGTGAAGCAAGTGGACAAGCCATTTGAATTTATGGCGGACCAGCACTTTTTGCCAATCACGGCGCCTGAATTTGGGGCGGCGGCTGCGTCTTTCCCAATTATCTTTGCTGGCAATGAGCGCACACCGCTCGCCGTTATGGGTATCCGCACAGGGGAGAACTTATTCGTCAAAGACGGTAAATATGAACAGGATTATTATATGCCGGCTTTTGCGCGTCGTTATCCGTTCGTTTTGGCGGGCGACAAAGAAAATGACCGTTTTGTGGTTTGTGTTGACGAAGAAGCAGAATGCGTGACGAATAAAGGCGCGACACAAATGTTTTTTGACAATGGCGACACAACAGCCTTCACCAAAGAAGCTTTCGAGTTTTTGCAAAATTTTGAGCGTGACCGTCAGGCCACTGATTTGGTTGTTGAAGCGTTTAAAAAGCATGACCTTTTCGAGCAAAAAGAAATGCATTTCCAAGGCCAGAACGCAGACGGCACGCCTGCTGAGCGTCAGAAAATTGCTGATTATTTCGCTGTCACTGAAGAGCGTTTGAAAACGCTAGACGCTGCGACAACGAAAGAGTTTATGGAAAACGGCTATATGGCTGTGGCTCACGCCCATATGGTATCGCTCGGCAATTGGCAGCGTTTGGTCAATATGACTCTGCGCAACGCACCCGCTGCGGCGTAAAGCTCATCAAATACAGAAAAACCCGGCTCACAGTCGGGTTTTTTTATGCCCTATTAAAATTCAGACCGATTTTGATATTGGGTAATGCGTCTGAATCCGCTAGGACGACGTAACTTTATTTCTCGGGGGAGGGCTCTATGGCCGATCTTTTAACTGTCGAAGCGTTATTCACGCTATTCATGCTGATATTATTGCAAGCCGTCTTGGGCTTTGACAATCTGCTATATATTGCGATTGAAAGTAACAAAGTTGGCAATCCCAAAGATGCGAAAAAAGTGCGTCAATGGGGTATCGCCATTGCGGTCGTTTTTCGCATTGTTCTGCTGTTTATTATCGTCTCAGTCTTCAGCCTGCTCGCGGAACCCTTATTTGGCATTCACCTGAAGAATTTTATCGAAGGTGATTTTACCATGCAGGCACTGGTCACTTTGTTGGGCGGTGGGTTTATTATCTATACAGCGGTCAAAGAAATTCATCACTTGTTGGCGGTAGATCATATTGAACATTCCGAGGGCTCAGCGCGCCGTTCCGTGGCCAAGGCGATTGCGTTGATTGTTTTGATGAACCTTGTATTCTCTGTCGACTCTATCTTGTCTGCTATGGCCATTGCGTCTGTGGATGTCGCCAATGTGGTTGATAGCTCTGGTGCCGTGCTCGCGACATTTGAAGGCACGATTACACAGTGTAAGGCCGACCTAATTGCTAATCCTGTTGCGGGGGCTGTGGGCTGTGTTGTTGAAAAAACTTACCAAGTGCCGCTTATGGTCATTGCGATTGTGCTCTCTGGTCTTGCGATGATTTTCATGGCTGATGCGGTGACTGAATTTTTGAAAAAGAACCGCATGTATGAAGTGCTCGGTCTTTTTATCTTGTTCCTTGTTGGTGTTTTGCTTGTGACCGAAGGCGCGCATTTGGCGCATCTAAAGCTGTTTAACTTCCCAATTGACGCGATGAGCAAGTCAAGTTTCTACCTCGTTGTGGGTGTGCTTATCATTACGGATATTTTGTCCAACCGTTATCAAAAACGCCTTTGGGCGCAGAAGGAAGCCGAAATCCTCGGCGCAAATTCTGCTCAGGCTGGCTTGGACGCGGTTGATAAAATCATGAATAAAAATAAACACTAAAAACAGGCCTTCCTATGACTGATTTAAAAGTGAGCCCTGATCTAAAAGTAAGTATTGAGCGCGCATGGGACGCGCGCGCGTCACTATCCCCCGACACACGCGGCGAATTTCGCGATGCGGTCGAGACAGCCATTATGGGGCTGGATAGCGGTGAAATGCGGGTTGCCACACGCGGCGGTGACGGGATGTGGTCGGCGCATGAATGGCTGAAAAAGGCTGTACTTTTGGGCTTTCGCCTCAATGGGAACGGCCTGATGACAGGTGGCCCCAACGGCGGTGCGTGGTGGGATAAAGTCCCGTCAAAATTTGAAGGCTGGACCGAACGCGAATTTATGAAAGCGGGCTTTCGCGCGGTTCCCGGGGCAGGGGTTCGCCGCGGGGCTTACGTCGCGCCGGATGCTGTGCTGATGCCGTCCTATGTCAATATTGGCGCTTATGTCGATAGCGGCACAATGGTCGATACGTGGACAACGGTTGGCTCCTGCGCGCAGATTGGCAAGAACTGTCACTTATCCGGCGGTGTTGGGATTGGCGGTGTATTGGAACCCCTGCAAGCCACCCCAGTGATTATCGAAGATAATTGCTTCATTGGCGCGCGATCAGAAGTCGCAGAGGGCGTCATTGTCCGCGAAGGCTCTGTCCTAGCGATGGGTGTGTTTTTATCGCAATCGACCAAGATTTATAACCGCGCCACGGGCGAGCATAGCTACGGCGAAGTACCTGCCTATTCCGTCGTCGTGCCAGGCAGCATGCCGTCAAAAGACGGCACCCATAGCCTCGCCTGCGCCGTGATTGTCAAAACGGTCGATGCCAAAACGCGGTCTAAAACGGGTGTGAATGAATTGCTGCGCGATTAGATGCGGGGGCGCTAACCCTCTTGTGGTGTTGGCAAAATAACCAATTCATGCAGATCGACACTGCGTGGCTGGCCAAGCGCAAATAACACAGAGCGTGCCACATCGTTTGGTCGTAAGGCGTCTGGCTTTTCGTCATCAAAAAACGGTGTGTCGACCATACCGGGTTCAATGACTGTGACCCGGCATCCTGTGCCTTCTAATTCGCCGCGCAGATTATAGCCAATGGCATTCGCGGCATGTTTTGACGCACTATACATCGACCCGGCAAGCGAACGACGTCCGGCGATTGACCCCGTAATTACCACATGGCCTTTGGATTTTTTAATCGCGGGCAATGTTGCCTGCAAAGTGTAAGCCAAGCCTAATATATTGACATTGACGATGGTCTGCCAGCTTTCAATCGGGGCTTCGGAAAACCCGCCTGGTTTGCCGCCTGTCCCTGCATTGGCAAAGACAGCGTCTATCCCGCCAAAATGGTTTACCGTGGCGGCTACTGCCGCCTGAAGCGTGTCCATCTTTGTGACATCACAGGCAAAGCTTTTGGCGTTTGCGCCTAGCTCTTTGGCGAGTTTTTCAATCTTGTCTTCGCTGCGCGCGAGTAGGGCGACTTGCCACCCTGCATCTACGCATTGCCGCGCTGTGGCCTCGCCAATGCCTGATGATGCGCCTGTGATCAATATTGTCTTTTGTGTGTCTGTCATAATATGCCTTTCTGTTAATTGAGTAACGAAAGGCAGGACAAATTTGTTCCGTCGGATTAGTCTTTCCCGCCAAACACACGCTTTGGCGTCCCATTGGCGGGCAAGTCCAAATTCACATCTGGGTAGCGGCAGTGATCCACTTCGGGGCGGCGGCTGCCAACGGCGATAAAGGTGACGTCCGCCTCTGTACGGTTTATCATGTGATGGGCGTTGCCGTCGCCTGCGGGGTGGCAGGTTGTGTCGCCGGGGCTTAATTGAGTCTCGCCGTCATCGTCGATAAAGGTCGGATGCCCCGTCAGGATGTAAACAAATTCATCTTCCGCGCTGTGGTGATGGCGTTGGCTGGACCAACAGCCGGGCGGTAACGTCACCAAATGCGCGCCAAATTGGGTCAGCCTGCCAGCGTCTGATAAGCGCAAACTATGTTTTGTTAGGCACGGCGCGTCAAAAGGCGCCGGATAGGTCGTGCCCGATTTAACGGACACAGAAGAACGATGAATGATGGGCATATTGCAGCTTTCTCTCACGATTGACTTGCCAAAGCCCATCTTCCCCGCTTTAACGCAATCATGCAAGCTTTGACCCCCACAGATACCTCGCAAATTGACCCTGTTGATTTCGCTGCCGCCCTGATCCGCCGCCCTAGCATCACGCCGATTGACGCGGGCGCGCTTGATACCTTGCAATCCGCGCTAGAGGATTTGGGCTTTGTCTGCACGCGCTACCCATTCGGCGAGGGCGAAGACCGCGTCGATAATTTATATGCGCGGCTGGGCACATCTGCGCCAAACTTTTGCTTTGCAGGTCATACCGATGTTGTGCCAACGGGGGAGCCGTCAAAATGGGCGCATGCCCCCTTTGCGGGCACGGTGAAAGATGGGCAATTACACGGACGCGGCGCGGCGGATATGAAAGGCGCGATTGCGGCTTTTGTCGGCGCGTTATCAGAATTGCTCGGTCGTGGTTGGACACCCAATGGTTCGGTCAGTTTCCTGATTACAGGCGACGAAGAAGGCCCAGCGATTAACGGCACGGAAAAACTGCTAAAGGCGATAACTGAGGCGGGCGAAGTGATTGACCACTGTCTTGTGGGTGAACCCACAAATCCTGACGCCATAGGTGATATGATTAAAAACGGGCGGCGTGGGTCGCTGAATGCCAAAATTGCTGTCCATGGCCGCCAAGGCCATGTTGCCTATCCGCACCGCGCGCTTAACCCCGTGCCTGTCTTGATGGATTTACTATCGCGTGTGCAAGCGCGGGAATTAGATACAGGGCATGAGTTTTTCCAGCCAAGCAATTTAGAAGTCACTACAATTGATGTCGGCAACACAGCCCATAATGTCATCGCGGAAACGGCCCGCGCACAATTTAATATTCGCTTTAATACCCACCATCGCGGCGATGACTTAATCGCGTGGATTAAAAGCGTTATTGCTGATGTCCAAGACGGTTTTGACGGGACGATAGAGGCTAATTTGCGTTGCACAGGCGAAGCGTTCCTCACAGAGCCTTGCGGCTTTACCACCATCATTCAAAACGCGGTCGAGGCGGTGACAGGACGCCGCCCGGCGCTATCGACATCAGGCGGCACATCGGATGCGCGTTATATCACCCATTACGCGCCGGTCTGTGAGTTTGGCCTTGTGGGGGCGACCATGCACCAAGTCGATGAACGGGTGGATGTCGCGGATATCACGACGCTGACCAAAATTTACAGTCATATTTTGCAGGATTATTTTTCGTGAATTTGGCCGCCTATTTATCAGGCACGGTTGATGTGCTGCGCGGTGGGGATGATTGGACGCGCCGTTTTGATTTAACGCGACGCGGGTTCAAACAAAGCTTTGTTGCACTAATCCTCTCTGTACCTGCGCTCTTTACCGCGGCCTTAGGTATCGCCAGTCAGCGCGCCGTATTATTGGGCACAGATCCTGCCGCCATTCCAGTTGCAGCCTTTGGTATCATCGCGGGACTTTATTTGCTTAGTTTTAGTGCGACGGCCTATATGATTACGATGTTTTTTGACCGCCAAGACCGCTTTCGCCCTTGGGTGATTACGCGGCATTGGGCGGTGTTTTTCATGTCACTCTTGGTGGCCGTTGGATTTGGGACCTATCTGCTGGGATGGTTACCCTTTGCAGCGGCCAATGCGGTCGCCTTTGTGGTATTTATGGGGGTTCTTGCCGTGGATATTATGCTGGCGATAAGGGTGGCCAATTTCCGTTGGGGCGGCGCGGTTTACGCAGCCTGCGCGATTGCGGCCATGGGGCTGTGTGTCTTATTATTTGGGACGGCGCAATTCAGTGGCTAAGCCTTATGTCTTGCTGGATGACCAAATAACGGGCGATGTGCGGCGCTTTTCTGACCCTGTTGATATCATCACTATTTATGATCCTGCCGACATATCAAGCGCTTTCGCAACGCTGCAAGATTACCGTGAGAGCGGATACTATCTGGCGGGCTATGTGTCTTATGAATTGGGTTACGCGCTAGAGCCAAAACTCGCGCCCTTAATGCCAAGCGACCGTGACGGGCCGCTTCTTCAATATGGCGTCTTTCACGCGCCAGAGCGGGCGGTGCCAGAGGCTTTCACATCACCCGTCTCCGCGCCCTCAATTGCTTTGACGCCAGACTGGACGCAGGATGATTATCTGTCGCGTTATAACCGCGTGATGGATTACATAGGGGCGGGCGATGTTTATCAAATTAATTTAACCTTCCCAATGCGCGGCCATTACGGCGGTGATCCGCTGGCGCTTTACGCGGCCTTGCGCGCACGCCAACCCGTGCATTACGGCGGTGTTATCGCACTGGGCGAGGGGCCAGATATTGTGTCGCTCTCACCAGAACTGTTTTTCAAAACAGCGTCTGACCAGATAACGATGCAACCGATGAAGGGCACATTAAAGCGTAATGCAGATCCAGCCGCAGATATGGCGGCGCGTGACGCCATGGCGATGGACGAGAAATCACGGGCCGAGAACCTGATGATTGTCGATCTGCTCCGTAATGATCTGTCGCGCATTGCCACGCGCGGCTCTGTCAGAGTGCCCGCTTTATTTAGTTTGGAAAGCTACCCGACGCTGCATCAAATGACCTCGACCGTGACGGCGCAATTGCGGGATGATGTTGATTTTCAAACGCTCTTTCAAAGTCTATTTCCTTGTGGTTCTGTCACGGGGGCGCCGAAAATCCGGGCGATGGAAATTATCAGGGAGTTAGAAGATAGCCCGCGCGGGGCCTATTGCGGCGCGATGGGCTATATCGATCCGCCGAATGCGGGCGGGGACAGCTGTTTTAATGTCGGCATTCGGACGCTGACGTTGTTGGACGGGACGCTGCGGTATAATGTGGGTAGCGGCGTTGTGCTGGATAGTGTCGGACCAGATGAATACAGCGAATGCCTGTTGAAGGCCAAGGTGATGGGCGACCCTGCGCCCGATCTGATTGAGACATTTGCGCAAAACCCAGATGGCACGCGGCCCCTTTGGGCACGTCATAAAGCCCGCCTGTTGGAAAGCGCACAGGCCTTGGGATATCCCTGTGATATAGCCGCGATAGAAGACGCTTTGCCAGCCTCCAGCGGCACGATATTACGCCTGCGTATAGCCTTAAAACCGACAGGCAATTTTGATATTAGGTCTGAGACCCTCATTGACCTCTCTGAACCTTTGCGTCTGTCGATATCCAAAAATCCGCTTACCAATGACGCGCAGGAAACACGGTTTAAAGTCAGTGCACGGGATTTTTACGATGGTGAGCGCGCCCGCATCAAGGCCCTCACCGGTGCTGATGAAGTCCTGTTTATCAATGATGCCGGCCAGATATGCGAGGGGTCGTTCACGAGCCTGTTTATACGCGACGGCGACCATTTGGATACGCCAGATTTAGAGTGCGGCTTGCTGCCTGGTGTTTTGCGCGAAAGCCTAATCGACAGCGGCGAAGCGGTGGAGAGCATTATCTATCCCAAAGACTTAATTGGCAGCGTCATCTATGTCGGCAATAGCCTTCGCGGATTGATGCGGGCGACATTAATAAGCCCCATTCCCGTATAGAACTGCGCGCCTCAATCGGCTATGCTCTTACGTCACCGGAGGGTCCTATGAGCGCATTGTTATTTAGTTATGAGGTGGATGCCAAAGGGCACGCATCCCCGCTATCAAACACAGATATAAATTATCACCCGCCAAAGGGGCACTATGTCTGGCTTCATTTTGATGCCCTTCATGCCGATACACGGACATGGCTGACCGCTGATGTTGATGTGGATAACGTGGCCACACGCACATTATTGGCTGATGATAGTCGCCCGCGCACAATTGTGCATGATGATGCTATTTTGATGAACCTTCGCGGTGTTAATCTCAATCCTGGCGCTGCGCCTGAAGATATGGTCGGCATACGATTTTTTATTCAAGAGGACCGCGTTATTTCTGTTGAGCGTCGTCCCCTGCGCGCGACACGCGATATGGCCGAGCGACTTCAGCGGCATAATGCGCCTGTTACGACGGGTACATTTTTAGCCAATTTTGCCTTAATGCTAACCGAACGCATGAACCCGACAATCATTGAAATCAATGAACAGGTCGACGCGCTGGAAGAACAAATTGATGATCCTAAAAACTGGCTTGATGTTTCGAAGCTTTCAGAGCTCCGCCGCGAGTCAATTTTACTACGCCGCTATATGGCCCCGCAACGTGACGCGTTAAATTCTCTGACGCTGCAAAATGTTGACTTTATTACTGACGATGACCGCCTGCGTGTGCGCGAAGCCGCCGATCAAGCGACGCGTGTGAATGAAGAGTTGGACGCTGTGCGTGAACGCTGCGCCATCGTCAAAGACCAATTGACCGATCAACGGGCCGAACAAATGAACCGTAATATGATGTTACTTTCTGTGGTGGCGGCCATCTTCCTGCCGCTGGGTTTGATATCGGGCATGATGGGGATTAATGTGGGCGGCATGCCGTGGGTCGAAAACGGAAATGGGTTTTGGTATGTCACGGCGATCGTTGTTGTCATCGGCCTTATCCAGCTATTGATATTCCGATTGTTGAAATGGCTGTAGCGCTCTATAGTCATACCAACTTAAAAGTATATTTTCGGTGGAGAGACCTATGGCCAAGACGTTAAGCACGCTGCAATATTTAGACAAAGCTTTGGGGGGATTGCGCGAATTGGGCTTGTTAAAAGGCGAGAGCGACCCCGTTCCGATTATCACGCTGCTTAACCAGATTAGTGACCTTGACCCCGACAAAGTCGCCGCCATTGCACGGACCTTGGATCAGGCAAGCTATTTTAACGAAGTCGTGCGCGAACAAGTCAGCGGCATTAAAGTCGCAGAACGTTATGAGGGTATCACCACCGCGTTCAATTCCATTCGTGATGACAGCAAAATGTTGGTCGATCAATATGCCGATGGTCGCATTAACACGATGGAACGGATGTCCAATATTTGGATGAAGATGACACGCGGCTCTATTGCGTCACGTTTTGGCAAGATCAAAGACCTTTATCTGGATGTCGCCGAGGAAACAAAAAACCAAATTGAACGCGAACAATTAATTCTTGAAGCCTATATGGATTTTCGCGGTGCGATGAAAAATTCCGAAGTGCTGTCTTTTGATGTTTTGAAAAAAGCGACCAAGCAACTGGAAACAGCCAAGAACAAAGTCGGCGCAGCTGTTGATGCCGTGGAAGGTTTTAGTGGTGACGACCAAGGGGCCCGGGCCAAGTTGGAACTGAAACGCGACGAAGCCTTGCGGGCCTTGCAAAATGCGGATAAGCGTTACCAAGTCGCCAAAGATTTATCGGATAATCTGACCGTGGGTTACAATACATCCGAAGTGGTTATGTCGCGCCTTGTGCAAATGCGTAACGCCAAAGAACGTGTCTATGCGCAGTCCATTTCTTTCTTTGGCACCAATGAAGTTGTGCTGACCGCCCTGTCTGCGACCCTAACGGGGATGCACGGATTACACGAAAGCACGCAGACATTAAATGCTATGAAAAAAGGTATTGAAGATAGCCTAGAGGTTTTGGCGGAGGTGGGCGACAGCGTGCAGGAAGCCGCGATTAAAGCGGGTTATGGCCCGACTGTCTCTGCCGCAGCGGTCAAGAAATTACTCGATGCTGTCGTGGCCTATCAAGAACGCTCTCAAGACATCATCGCGGAAATGCGCGTTATGGCAACGGATAATTCAACCGAAATTCGCGAAATTGTCGAGGACGGCAAGCGCCGCCTTGCCCGCCTTGCGGAAACAGGGGCTGCGTCAACCTTGGGCTTGATCTAGGTCTTTCGGAACGGATGCTGTGACCGACGTCTTTGAAAAACCACATCATCTTGATGATGTTATGCTGGCCATGGATGTGGTGGATACAATCCGCCATGATAGGGCGCTGGTTGCGCGTGATATGGCCAGCGTGGAACGGCGCGAAGACTTGATTGATCGTCTGCGCGGGATTTACAAAGCCCAAGGCATAGAGGTCCCCGATAGCGTGTTAATGGACGGCGTTATGGCGCTGGAAAATGAGCGCTTTGCCTATCATCCACCCAAGCCAGGATTGTCTACAAAACTTGCGGGTCTTTATATCCGCCGCCGTAAGTGGTTGCCGCTCTTTTATACTCTGGCTTTTATTTTGGGGTCTGTTACTGCGGTCAATTACGTTGGTTTTGTTAGGCCAGCACAACTCAATGCGTCCAAGACAGAGCAGCTCTTAACGCAAGATCTGCCTGCTCAACTCTCTGCGGCCTATAACACAGCCAAAGACTTGGCCGCGACTGATGGTTTGAAAACGCGAGCCGATGACCTCTTCGCGCTGGGGCAAACGGCACTATCAGACCGCGACGTCGGGCGGGCGGAAACGGCGGTAGAGGCTTTGGAAAACTTTGCCCGCACGTTGAACCAAAGTTATACCATGCGGATAGTCTCGCGCTATAACGAGGCCAGCGGCGTTTATTTGGATAGCCGCGATGATGCGGCCGTGCAAAATTTCTATTTGATTGTTGAGGCCATTGACGCGGCGGGTAATGTTTTGTCCGTGGATGTGGAAGACGAAGATTATCAACGTGTCGAACGCGTGACAAAATTTGGTGTGCGCGTGCCGCAATCTGTTTTCAACCGTGTGGCGGCAGATAAGAAAGATGACCAGATTATCCAAGACGATATCTTGGGCGTTAAACAACGCGGGCTGGATTTACCTGAACTGACGATATCTGGGGCAGAAAATTTCGCCACGGGTTTCATCACAGAATGGTAGGCGGATATGGCAAGCGGACTTAAGACCTTACACCAAATTGACGCCGCGCTTCGCCAAGCGCGCGGCGCAGTGTCGGAAGCTAGCGATTTATCGCGCCGCGCGTCAGAGGCCTTGGCCAAAACCCGCGCGCGTGAGGCCGAGAGCTTTGCCCAAATCGCGCAAGACCGTCTTGACCTGATTAAAGACGGCGGCGGCGGAGAGTTGGGCTATATTGACCGTCAATTAGAAAAATATCTGGACGCGCATAAAATCGAAGAAGCCGACGCGCTGGCTGCGGTGACAGAAGCAGAGACATCGCTGCGCGCGATTGAAGACGCCCGCCGCAAACAAGAAAAGCGCGTGACCAAAGCCATTGATGATTACGATAAAGCCGCAGCAACGTCAGAAGCCGCTTTGTTAAAAGACCCGGCCTATCAAGCGCAAATTGATAAAGTTGAGGCCGCCGAGGCAACAGTCGTTCGCGCCGAAGAGAAGCTCGCGCTTGCCCGTGAAGATGAGGTCGCGAAAGGCAAGCCTTATCGGGAGGATGCGTTCTTTAGCTATTTGCAAAAACGCGGCTACGGCACAAAACATCATAAAGGGTGGGTCCTGACAAAGGCGCTGGATAGTTGGGTAGCCCGTATTGCAAATTACCGTGACGCGGCCGAAAATTATCGGCGGCTAACCGATATTCCCAAACGGCTCGCCTCTCATGTCGATTATTTGCATGACCAGATAGAGATCGAACAAAAGGGCTTGCAAGCCATTGAGGCGCAACGCCTAGAGACGGACGGCGTAAATGCCATGAAGAAAGCTTCGCTTGACGCCCAAGCGGAATTAGAGAGTATAGACGCGGACATAACAAAAGCCGAAAGCGGGCTTGAAAAGACGTCAGCGCATTTGGCCGCGATTAGCGCAGGCGAAACAGGGGCGATGGCCGAGGCGATGACGGCGCTAACTAATCACCTGCAAGGCTTAAAACGTCGTGATTTATCCCGATTGGCCGCGCAAACGCAGACCCGCGATGATGACCGCGCCATAGAAGCGCTCCGTAATATGGCCGAGGCGTCAGAGGATTTATCCGACGACAAAGCCGAAGCTGATAAGCTTTTGAAAAAATATCAACGTACACAAAAAGAGCTTGAGGCTGTTCGGGCGCGGTTTAAATCCCGCCGCTACGATGCACCGTCGTCAACGTTCAAAAATGATGATTTGATTATGCGGGTTCTGGGGCAACTCTTGGTCGGGGCCATATCAGGGAATGATTTATGGCGCACATTGGAACGCGCGCAACGCACGATTAAACGCTACTCGGATACTGATTTTGGCGGCATTGATTGGACCGAAGGCTTGCGCCTGCCGCGTAATACAGGTGGTTTTGGGGGACGGTCTGGTGGCAGTTCGGGTGGATGGGGCGGGGGCCGTTCGCGTCGCCGCACATCGCGTACCTCATTGCCGCGCATGCCCAGACGGTCTTTGCCGCGCATCCCTTCAGGCGGCGGTTTTGGTGGGGGTCGATCGGGCGGTTTTAAAATTGGCGGCGGGCGTTCCGGCGGAGGGTTTAAAACAGGTGGCGGCTTTTAGAGCGGGCGTATTATCAACGTCCTTATTATCAGCGCCCTTAATATCAGCGCCCTTAATATCAGCGTCCTTCCTAATAAAAAGCCGCCCCATCAGGAGCGGCTTTGTCTTTAGGTGTAATAGAGCAATCTTACGTCTTTTGCTCTGGATAGGTAATACTGCTCGATAGGTTTTGGAGAACCTCTCGTGCATTAAAGGCTGTGTCACTGCTGGGTTTCAGGCCTTTGCCAAGTTTGATTTCCGCTGTGGCGCGGTATTTTGTAATCTCGCGTACATCGTAATCGTCAAAGAACGGATCATAGCCAAATCGTCCAAATCCGCCAAAGCCGCGGCGTGGTCCGTAAAATGCGGAAAAGCGGTGCGCGCGGCTCCAACCGTAACGCGGGCGATAAAAATTATAATTAAAGAACGGATCATAGCGCCCAAAGCTGTGGAACCCACGACCGTACCCCGCACCAAAACCTGCGCCGGGGGACACGCGAACGCGTGTTTTTTCTTCTGTGTCACGCTCCACGAGAGAGAAATAATCAAAGCCGCGTTCAACGGCCACTTCGGCGGCGCGGTATAAAAGGTAATTCTCTACCGTTTCGCGGTCGGTCAATGAGTTGCCGCCAAAGGTCACGCGCGCGCGGTCATTTTCGATCATCGTTTGTGAAAAGCCATCAAAAGCCCCAGGGGCCGATGCGGGCTGATACGGTGTTGCTGTCGCGCAAGCCGTTAAAATAGCAGCGGACGCGGTTATCAAAAGAAAACGCATAGTTTTCATATCAAGGCTCCTTTAAAGCGCAAAATGGTTGCAGGCCACCCCGTCCCTTGGGCTCATGCCTCTATTATATAGCGCAAATACCCCGAATTTTCAATGCAACTAACTGTGATTGCTTATCACATTGATGTGCGGCTTTTGCCCGCAGAGCGGATGCTAGCTAACGGCCAGAGTAATAAAACGCAGGTGATAAGCAGGGCGATTGCCCCGTAAACTAGGGGCATAGCACTATAAAATATCAAGATAATCGACAGTGCGAGCCACGGCAGAAGCAGCAATAAGGCTAGCCAATAACGCCCGCGTGATCTGTCCCCGCGCAATTCTTTTCGCGTCCAATAAGTAATAATCGTCGTCGGAAGATAGCCCATCGCGCCGACCCCAAAACAAAGGGCCGCAGAGGACAGTAATGTCAAAATCCCCGTATCAGTCATGGCAAAACCGACAAGGAAATAAACAGATAAGCCAAATGTACCCAGTGCCGTTAGAAGCGCGACCGTAAAGATAAAACGCAAAAACCCGCGCGACAAAACGGTATTTGGGGGACGCCCACCATTTTTGCTATTGCCCGCCTTGGCAGGCTGTCTTGGGATAATCGGTTCCATAAGCTGTGATAGCGCGGCGGTCTTGATTGGCCAATCTAAAAATAAATGTAAAATGGACTTTACATTTTATCTGAGCCTGTTATGTAAAGCTCACTTTACAAAATAGGAGACGTAAATGACACAGGTAAAAAAGACAGGCGGCAATGACGCCGTATCGGGATTGGGCTCTATGCGCGCCTATACCCTTGAATTTGGCGGGGCGATGGTGGCCTATGTCGGCGTATTAATGGGGGTGATTGCGACGCGGCCCCATACGGGTACGGAATGGGTTGAGGTTCTTCCGGCTATTCCGCTTTTGCTCGGGTTTTGGGCCATCATTCGCCAATATCGCCGTATGGATGAATTTTATAAACGTATCCATGCGCAGGCTTTTGCCTTGGGCGCGATGATACTCGGCTTGATTGTGACCATTTGGGGCTTTGCCGAAAATGCAGGTGTGCCAGCCTTGCCAACCATCTGGGTCGGACCAGCGCTTATCGCGCTATGGGGGCTGTGCCTACCGATCGTGATACGGCGTTACTAAGATGGAAAATTCCGTCAAAGATTTACGCAAAGAACAGGGCTGGTCGCAACAGGATTTAGCCGAAAGGCTCGGCGTATCGCGCCAATCCATCATCTCGATAGAACGCGGCCGGTTCGACCCGTCATTGGAGCTTGGCATAAAAATCGCCCGCGCTTTTGGGGCCCCCGTGGAGAGCGTGTTCACGATTGATGATGCGTAAACCCTCAAAAATTTAAATTTAAAAGAGACAGTTATGAAACATTTATATTTAACAGCCCTTTTGGGGTTGCTGGTTGCCTGTGCGCCAAATGCAGCCAAGGAGACGCCTGCAAGTCCATCTCAAACACTAGATATCACGACGGAGGTAACAACATCACAGGCTGATGTGTTGACCATCACGCGACACGGTAATCCCGATGGGCAGACGCTTGTGTTTATCCCTGGCCTCGCGTCAAGTGCGTCAGTTTGGGAGGACACAGTCGCGGCCTTTATCGACAATGATATTCGCCTGGTGCAAGTCGGGGGGTTCGCAGGCGCAGCGGCGTTTGAACCAGAAGGGTCATATTCTGATACGATAACCCGCGCTTTGCTCGACCACTTAAATGCTAACCCTGGGAACGATACAATTCTGGTCGGTCATTCTATGGGCGGTTTTGTCAGCTTAAAAGCGGCGATAGAGGCGCAAGACAAATTAGACAGTATAGTCATTGTCGATAGCCTCCCCTATCTCGCGGGACTTTTCATGCCGGGCGCAAGCCCAGAGCAGGCCAAAGCCTCAGGCCCGATGATGGCTAAGCAAATGGTCGCTATGCCCCGCGCGCTTTTTGACGCCCAACAAGCAAGGGGCCTTGCGCAAATGACAAAAACACAAAGTGCCATTCCGCAATTAACAGCCTGGGGCGAGGCGTCTGACCAAGCCACAGTTGCCACCATTATGGGTGAATTAATGGCGAGCGATTTGCGCCCTATTTTAGCGGCGCTGCAACGGCCCGTTCACGTCATCATGGCTTATGACACGGCCATGCCAGTGACAGAGGCGCAATTAACGAGCCTTTATACCGACCAATATGCGGCAGCAGGTGACGTCACCTTGCACACAATCAAAGACAGCTTTCATTTCGTGCAATGGGATCAGGCGGATGCGTTTCAGGCAACGCTGCGAACTATTCTGGAGTAGGCTATAATAAAGAATGTTGAAGCATGGGGCGCGTGTGATACCGTGCCTCATGCCTCTCTTTACCCATTACATCGCTGTGGACTGGTCTGCGGCCAATGCGCCGACAATGGGCAAAGACAGTATTTGGGCCGCAGAATCTGGACACGCTCCGTCCAATATCCCGACACGCTTTGAGGCCATGCAGACCTTGCGCGCGCGTATCAGCCAAGCCATCGCCCATGATGAACGGCTGCTCATCGGATTTGATTTCGCTTTTGGCTACCCAGCCGGCATTAGTCAGGCGATATGCGGCGATAATCATTGGCGCAGCCTTTGGGCTTATCTGGCGCAACATGTGACAAACGGGCCACAGAATATAAACAACCGTTTTGAGGTTGCAGGTAAAATGAACCGGGCGATAGGCTTGTCTGAGGGACCGTTTTGGGGGCACCCTTGGCAACATAGCTATGACAACCTTGGCCCAAAACGACCTGTGGATTTACCGCCGTCTACTGCGCAGCACCGCATCGTCGAAACAAGGACCAAAGGCGCAAAGTCTATTTTCCAATTGGCCTATAACGGTGCCGTCGGCAGCCAGTCGATACTCGGCATGGCGGCGCTGCACGGCTTGATATCTGATCCCGACATCGGCAGCCATATCGCCGTCTGGCCGTTTGAGACCAAGCTATCAGGTGATTTCTCAAAGTCGGTGACACTGGTCGAAATATATCCCAGCTCCCACGTGGTCGATACAGACGCGCACGACATCCTTGATGCCGCTCAAGTTATTTCTGTCGCTCGTGATTTTGCCAATTGGGATAAAACAGGCGCGCTTTTGGACAAACTATCGGCCTTTGGTTTGTCGGATATGGAGCGGGATATTGTCACTCGCACAGAAGGCTGGATTTTGGGGCAGTAAACGAACTGACTATCCTGTCTACCACTACGAAAAAGCCCGCCGCCGGATGACCGGGGCGGGCTTTGTTTGGTTTATTACCTTCGTCTAATGCGCCAAGACAGCAATCAGAAGAAGCGCGATGATGTTGGTAATTTTAATCATCGGGTTGACGGCGG
The DNA here is from genome assembly GCF_041429785.1 of Fretibacter rubidus. Classification (GTDB taxonomy): domain Bacteria; phylum Pseudomonadota; class Alphaproteobacteria; order Caulobacterales; family Maricaulaceae; genus Fretibacter; species Fretibacter rubidus. The sequence goes on along the minus strand of NZ_CP163423.1, from coordinate 2,841,575 downwards.
GGCCGGCTGTATCCTTATAGGGATCGCCGACGGTGTCGCCTGTAACAGACGCTTTATGGGCTTCTGAGCCCTTGCCGCCGTGATTGCCGTCTTCGATATATTTTTTGGCATTATCCCATGCGCCGCCACCAGCGGTCATGGAAAGCGCCACAAACAGACCTGTCACGATAACACCCAGCAGCATCGCACCCAGCGCAGAGAGCGCCGCCGCATTGCCCGCAACTTTGTCACCTGTCACCGCAGTTGCGATGAACTGAATAACAAAGAACAAAACAATCGGGGCGAGGATTGGCAGAAGTGACGGTTTGATCATTTCCTTAATCGCCGCACCCGTCAAAAGGTCAACTGCCCGCGCGTAATCTGGACGTGATGTCCCTGCCATGATACCCGGGTCAGCTTTGAACTGACGACGGACTTCCTCAACAATCGCGCCAGCCGCACGGCCAACAGATTGCATCGCCCAAGCCCCGAAAAGGTAAGGCAGAAGGCCACCAATAAACAGACCGACAATCACGTAAGGATCCGTCAAGCTGAACGTCAGCGTACCCAGGCCGTCAAAGAATGTTCCGGGCTCAGCTTTCGCTGCGAAATATTCAATGTCTTTGTAAAAGGCGGCAAAGAGCACAAGCGCGCCAAGACCAGCAGAGCCAATGGCGTAACCTTTAGTCACGGCTTTGGTGGTGTTACCCACAGCGTCAAGCATATCGGTTGTGTTACGGACTTCGGAAGGAAGCTCTGCCATTTCGGCAATGCCGCCTGCGTTATCTGTTACAGGGCCGAACGCATCAAGCGCAACAATCATACCTGCCACACCAAGCATGGCTGTGACGGCAATGGCAATGCCGTAAAGGCCGCCAAGGCTATAGGTTGCGATAATACCAAAGACGATAATCAGAACCGGAATGGCGGTCGCCTCCATAGAGACCGCGAGGCCTTGGATGACATTTGTACCGTGACCTGATTCAGAGGCTTCCGCGACAGAGCGTACTGGGCGGAACTTTGTGCCCGTGTAATATTCTGTGATCATCACGATAAGGCCTGTAATAATCAGACCCACGACGCCGCAAAGGAACAAATCCATACCAGAGAACGGCGTGCCCGCAATCTCGCCCATACCGAGTAGATATGACGTTACCCCGTAAATGGCGGCAATCGATAGAATACCTGTGACGATCAACCCTTTATATAAAGCACCCATCACATTGTCAGACCCTTTGGAGAGGCGAACGAAATATGTGCCAATAATTGATGTCACGATACAGGCTGCACCAATCGCCATGGGATAAAGCGCAAGCTGCCCAACACCAGAGAAGATAATGGAGCCAAGCACCATAGTCGCGGCAATTGTCACGACATAAGTCTCGAACAAATCGGCCGCCATACCGGCGCAGTCACCCACATTATCACCAACGTTATCGGCAATCGTTGCGGGGTTGCGGGGGTCGTCTTCGGGAATGCCGGCTTCGACTTTGCCGACCAAATCACCACCAACGTCAGCCCCTTTGGTAAAGATACCGCCGCCAAGACGCGCAAAGACAGAAATCAGTGACGCACCCAGTGAGAGCGAGACAAGACCGTCAATCACGCCGCGCTCATTCGCGCCCATAGGACCCGTCAATACGTAGTAATAAACAGCGAGGCCAAGCAGGGCGAGACCCGCCACAAGCATACCCGTAATCGCGCCGGCTTTAAACGCAATGTTCAAGCCCGCGCCGAGTGACTGGCGAGAGGCTTCTGTTGTGCGGACATTGGCCTGCACAGAAACCAGCATACCGACATAGCCTGCAATACCCGACAAAACCGCGCCGAGCACAAAGCCAACGGGCGCGATTGCGTTGCGGAAAAACAAGAACAAAAGCACGGTGACAAACACACCGACAATCGCAATCGTTTTATATTGTTTGTTTAAATAAGCTTTCGCGCCTTCTTGAATGGCGCCAGCAATTTCATTCATACGCTCATTGCCGGTGCTGGCCTTCATCAGGCTAGCACGGGTAATGACCCCGTAAACGACGGCAATAATGCCCGCCGCAATAATTAACATAAGTGTCGTGTCCATAACACTCCCCATATTTAAAAGGCGGCGCGAATGCACCTGACCTCTGTTGTTATGAAGTTGGCCGCGCCGGAGGTGACCGATTGGCCAGTGGCACGCTTCCCCTCGCGTTAAGTGAAGTTGGCCGTGTGGGTGGGCTTTGCCCTGTCCCTAACACGCTTCCCCTCGCGGTTAATGCGTGCAAACTGCCAAAATATCGCAGTCGGGGCAAGGGGTGATTTTTAAGGGGGTGATTTGGCCATGCTTGCAATTTAATCGTGTCCCGCTACAACGCATCATGCGATTTATAAAAGCCAATTTTCCTGCCGATAAAGCCGACGCGGTGATAGCCATTGTCGAACGCGCGAACCCTGTGGATTGGTCCGTGGATAGTGGTTACGGCCGGTTTGAAAAGGCCATTGAGATTGTTGTCGAAACTGGGCGCGGCCAAGGTCTTGTCGATGATTTGCAAAGCTTGCTGTCTGGTTCGCCCGATTGGCGGGTCGTTGTTCTGCCCGTCGAGGCCACATTGCCCCGCCCCGAAGCGCCAGAACCCACAGACGAAAAAGTCAGCACGACATCTTTGCGTGAGGAATTATACGCCAAGGTCGACCGCGACTGCACGCTGAATTCCGATTTTATTCTGCTGACTGTTTTGTCCTCCATCGTGGCGGCGATTGGCCTTAATGGGGACAGTGTCGCCATTGTCATTGCGGCGATGGTGATTGCCCCGCTGCTAGGTCCAATCTTGGCCTTCGCTTTGGCGACAGCGCTGGGGGATATGTCACTCATGCGTAAGGCTTCAAAAACGGCGGTCACAGGATTAGTCGTCGGTTTTGTGTTCGCGCTCGCTTTAACGTTGATTGTCCCTGTGAATATGGAAAGCTTAGAGCTGACATCGCGGGCCGTTATCGGCCCTGAAATAGTGGTGCTTGCGCTCGCATCAGGGGCTGCGGCGGCGCTGTCATTATCCACGGGGATTTCGTCGGCTTTGGTTGGGGTGATGGTGGCCGTGGCCTTATTGCCGCCCTCTGTCGCTTCGGCGTTGTTTTTGGGGGCTGGAGATTATGACCGCGCGCAGGGGGCGGCGTTACTGTTGGGGCTAAATGTTGTCTGCGCAATTTTATCGGCGCAACTGGTTTTTGCCTATAAAGGTTTGCGTCCGCGCCGCTGGACAAGTCAGCAAAAAGCAGGGCGCGCGCAACGGCTCAATATTATTGTCTGGTGCGTGTTATTATTACTACTTGTTGCGCTGGCTTACCGTTTGAATATTCGCCTCACATAAAGTGTCGGGCCTTAGCCCTTTTTCACAAAGGCGCTGATGATGACGATGCGCTGACCATTGACCCGGCCTTCGATATGCTCTGGATTATCGGTCAACGAAATACCACGCACAACTGTGCCGCGCTTGGCGGTAAAGCCCGCGCCTTTGACGGGTAAATCCTTAATCAGCGTGACATTGTCACCCGCCGCTAAAAATGTCCCATTTGAATCCAAAGTTGGATTGGCATTGGGCACAGGATAAGCAAAGCTGTCGGCCCAGCTTTGTGTATCAGGATCAAGATACAGCATATCGAGTGCGTCTTGGGCAAAGGCTTCTGATGGCAAGGCTTTGAAAATACGGTAAGCGGTGACTTGTGCGCCCTCGACCTCTGACCACATTGTTACCGTCAGGCATTGCCAATGAGCGGCGTTAGCGGCGGGCATATCCAACGCTGCGTGGCAGTTTTCACAAAGCTTTAAGGTGATAGGGGCAGGTGTTTCCGGGACGCTATAATCTTGCGTAGCAACCGCAGTTTCGCAAAGGGGGCAGGGGGCGGACATCGATAGCTCCTAGGGTAGCACATGATCAAAAATGTGCCTTAAGGGATTGTCAGGATTAGGCCAAGATAATTCCTAGAAAAGCGTGACGCACGTCACAGCGTCAGAATATAAACTGAGTTAGTTATAAGGTGCGCAACGGTTTCTTCCAGCCGCTGCGTTCTGATACCCCTTCAGAGACTGCCCGGGCCAGGAGCATGGCCCGGGCATTTTTATTATGGGTCACCCAAGAGCGCGCGCATCGCATCCAGATAATTTATCCATGCCGCGCGGCCCCCATTGGTCAAATGCACTAATGTTTGCGGGCGTTTGCCTTTATAGCCCTTGTCTTGGCGGATATAGCCTGCCGCTTCCAGCTTGGTAAGATGGGTCGATAGATTGCCGTTACTTGTCCCTGTCTTGTCGAGCAGTTCGGGAAAGCTCGCGGGGTTCACCGCTGATAGATAGGCCATAATGCCAAGCCGTAATCGTCCGTGAATAACATCATCAATCGCATCAATAGGGATATCGTGGTCGGCCCCTGTATTCTCTGCGTTTTCTTTATGCGGCATGGCGGCGCTCATTGTTCATTTCGATAATGCCGGGAATGACCTGTGTGCAAAGCACGCCGAAAGCTGCGATGAAATAGACGCTAATCGTGGTGACATTCATCATACAGATGACCATAAAAATACCCGATATAAGCGCCCCAATTTTTAAATAGCGTTGCCCCGTTATTTTAGCGAGCGTTGCGAAATTCATGCACCCCAGCGCAAAGGCAAGCACCATTATCGTTGCATATGTAAAGATTGGTAAGCCTTGCGTTGCGGTCACATAAACTGTTGCAATGGCGTAGCTGAATATAATCACACCCATAGAAATGCCCATCGCACCGCTAACCTTATTAAGGGTGGAGCCTGCGCCCGCTTTGCGACCAACGCGCCGCCCTAATATGCCGTTGAGTATCCCACCGATTAATCCGTAAGCCGCCCAAACAAGGCCAATGTTTTCCAGCGGAATAGGCGTTTTACCCATCATGGTCAGACCATGAAAAATAAGGGTTGGGATAATTAATACGCCCCACATCAATCCTATAGAGCCGCCCAAAAGCGGGCCATGCGCGCCGTCCTTTGCAATGGCACTGGCATAATTAAGGTCAGCGATAAGATCTGATTTCGTCATTTTTGTCTCCATATAGGGCCCGTTGGGGAACCGCAGAAAAATAATTGTCATTTTTTAACTAAAATTAGTTTGCAATACAAACTTAATTGTGTCAAGTTTGAAATACAAACTAATTTATGAAAGGAGACGATTATGTTTGTTAAGTCAAAACTCAAGCCAAAACGGTCTATCGGTAAAGGAGGGCTATTGGCCTTGCTCGCCGCTTTATCTTTAAACGCAGGCGTGCCAGCCTTCGCGTCCAGCGGTCACTCTAATGACGGTACCATCCCCGTCAGCATTACGATTGAGAATGTGCGGGCAGGGGATGTGCCGCTTTACATATCCGTGCAAAAACGCGGACAGTATCAAGGCATTAAAGGGCATGGTGTTGTGCTAAAATCCACGACATCAGGCACAATGCGGGCCATGGTTAATGTGGACGTCGTTGATGATTACGCCGTATCCCTTTGGCATGATCTGGATAATGACGGTGTCTTTTCCATGAACGAGCGTTATCAACCCGAGGATGGTTGGGGCGCATCAGGCACAGTCCCTACTGACCGAGCGCCAAAATTTGACGATGTCAAAGTCACGGTTCCTATGGCCGGAAAAGACGTCACAGTGTCGATGATCTATCCCAACTAAGGTCATCTTTATAAACTAGGCTTTGCCGTTCTTTTGAGCGGCAAAGCCATATTTGAAGACGGTTAGTCAGAAAGGACAAATGTCATGAATGCTTGGATGTTTTTGGGGTTAGCCATTGTGTTTGAAGTGACAGGCACCATGCTACTGAAAGCCTCAAATGGGTTTGAAAAAGTCGGCATCGGTATGGCCTCTATTGCGTGTTACTCCATATGCTTTTGGATGTTAGCCCCCGCGATCAAAGTCATTCCCGTTGGTGTAGCCTACGCCATTTGGGCGGGTATGGGGATTGTTTGCGCCGCCGCCCTATCGATATTATTGTTTGATCAAAAACTCGCGCTAACCCAATACGGCTTTATCGGATTGATACTCATCGGTGCGGTTGGGCTTAACCTAACCACACAGCATTAGCGCGAGATTTTCGCCCTAGGATGGGCGGCTTTATGCACCCGTATTAAAGCGGCCCCGTCCACATCGGTATAGCGCTGTGTTGTGGATAGACTAGCGTGACCCAAAAGCTGTTGTATCGTGCGAAGGTCCCCACCACCCGCCAGCAAATGGGTGGCAAAGCTATGGCGAAGCGCGTGGGGTGTCGCGCTATCGGGCAAACCAAAAGCCGCGCGCAAATTTTGCATTTCGCCTTGGATAATGCGCGGATTTAATACGCCGCCGCGCGCGCCGCGAAACATTGGTGCGTCAGGCGCAACGCTAAACGGGCATAATGATTGATAGCGCGCTACAGCCTCTGCCACAACGGACAGTATCGGCACTAGGCGGGACTTACCGCCCTTACCCGTGATGACTAGCGTATCACCAAGCGGGGTTTGCGACGACGTTAAAGACAGCGCTTCGGATATACGCAGCCCCGCCCCGTACAAAAGGCTCATGACCGCGACATTGCGGGCCTCTATCCAGGCCTCGCGCTCAGGGTTTAGCCCGCCGTCCATCATTTGCTGCGCGCCTGACACAGATAATGCCTTGGGCAAAGGGCGTTTGGCACGCGGGCCTTTAATCAGCGCCAGCGCGTCATTGCGTATATCCCAGCGCCGTTCAATGTAGCGAAAAAAAGTCCGCAGTGCCGAGAGGTGCCGCCCAATCGAACTGCTTGACAGCGCCTTATCCCCGCGCCGCCGATGCGCAAGATAGGCTCGAAAATCCGTAACCTTCAAAGCGCCCAAGTCAACCAGCGTCACATCTTGACCTGTATGGTCTGTGATAAACCCTAAAAAATCGCCAATGTCGCGCTGATAAGCCTCGACCGTTTTATCGGCCAAGCGACGCTCGCCCAACAGATGGGCTAAAAATAACGCTAAACAGTCTGCCGCAGGCATTTTCAAAGGCGTGTTCATAGGATGATAGTGACGGCTTAGCCTTAATAATCTCTAAGCAAATCCCGCGTTGTAGAGCGTGTCTCTGCGCCCTATATAAGTATTATGCTAGACGGCCTTTATAACACCGATGTTCTTACGCTTTCCGCCCACTTAAAGACGGGGACGCTACAAGACGCCCACGGTACAGTTCGAAAGGTCTCAAAACTTTGCGGCTCTTGGATAGAGCTTGATGTCATCATGGACAACGGCGTGGTATTCGATACGGCGTTGCGTATAGAGGCTTGCGCGCTTGGCCAAGCCTCTGCTGCCATATTGCAGCAGACCATCATCGGGGCGAGCCTGCGCGAAGTTACAGCTGCGCGGGACGGGTTGCGCGCAATGTTAAAGAGCGGTGGGGCGCCGCCCCTTGGGCGCTTTTCTAAGCTTGCCTTGTTATCAGGCGTTCGCGCCTATCCCGCCCGCCATAATAGCACATTACTTGCCTTTGACGCAGCCGTTGAGGCCATAGAGATTGCGGAGGGGCAAGCGTGAAAAAAGCATCGAAAAGACGGTGGAATAATCCGCTAACGATTGCCATTCTTGTTTTGTCTGCAGTTTTTATTGTCCTCTCAACAGGTCTGTTTAAACCCAAACCAACAGTCAGCGACGGGGTGGTTGGGCAAGTGATTGATATTGATTTGCGCGGCCCTGACGAAATTGAAAGCCATACAGTTTTTTCCGATTACCGCGTCAACCTTGTCATCACACATGACGACGGAACCTCTGTGACCGTGCCCGCCTATTTTGCAGCGGACGGTAATGCGGCAGAGACAGGCGCGATTTCGGGCACAGTCTGGCGCGCGCATTTCGTGCCGCCAAAGGCTGGGCGCTGGAGCTACCGCGTTGATTTCAAAACAGGCGGTGATATCGCAATGAATGACGGTATCGGCCAATCCGTCAGAAAATTTGACGGGGCTCGCGGGGCCTTCTCTGTCGAAGCGTTGGGCGCAGATGTCACTGACAAGCGGCTCTTTGATACCCAAACCCGCTATTTGCAAAACGCGCGGGGCGTACCGTTCCTAAAGACTGGCGCGGGTAGCCCTGAGAATATTTTGGCCTATGTCGATTTTGACGGCACCTATGATGTTGGTGGCACGCATTTCCCTGCTCTCGGCGAGGCGCAATTACACCGCTTTGATCCGCATATTAAAGACGCCAAAACTGGTGACCCAATATGGCGCGGTGGCAAGGGGGCTGCGATTTTGGGTATTGCCAATTATTACAAAGACGTGGGCGTTAACGCGCAATATTTGGTAACGATGAACATCGAAGGCGACGGGCAAGACGTCTTCCCCTATGTCGATCACACTGACCCTTATGTCTTTGATGTCTCAAAACTGGCGCAGTGGCAGCGCGTTCTTGGCCATTTCAATGACCAAGATGTGCTGATTGATATGCTGCTAACCGAGACGGAAAACGAAAGCTGGTTCGAAGCCTTTGACGGGGTAAATGTAAGTAAAGATTTCGCCCCGTCGCGTAAACTTTATTACCGCGAAATGGTCGCGCGGTTTTCGCATCTGCCAATGCTTGTGTGGAATTTGGGCGAAGAAAATGGTGTTGTGGGCAATAGCGGGCAAGACCCTTACCGTCAGCCGACAACTGCGGCGCAGCGCTTAGCCTTTGCGAGCTATATTAAAGCCTTAGACCCGCAAGACCACGCCATACAAAGTCATAATTGGCCTGACGGCGAAGACGACACTTATGGCCCTAAACTTGGCGCAGACGATTTTTCTGGCATTAGCCTGCAAGCCCATCACAGCTATTTTGAAAAAGTCATGACATGGACACAAAAGGCGCAGGCGGCTGGCCGGGGTTGGATGGTGAGCGTGGACGAACCCTTGGGCTGGGAATACGGTGCAAGACCCGATGATATTGAAACCGATAAACGCCGCGAAATCGAAGGCGTGTTATGGCCGACACTGCTGGCGGGTGGAGCGGGCGTTGATTGGTATTTCGGCTGGCAAAATAATGCGCCGACTTCTGATTTATCTAATGAGGACCAACGCAGTCGCGACGCACTCTGGAAGACGTCGGCTAATGTACGCGGCTTTTTTGACGATAACTTTGATATGAACAGCTTGCGCGCGTCGATGAACTCTGACGGGACGCAGACCCAAACGACGCTGACAGATAAAGCGGGACACGCTGTGGTCATATCGATGGGCCGTACAAAACCGACCTTGCCCGAAGGCGAGGGCCATATTCCGTGGGTTTATACAATCGATAGCTTGACGCTTTCCCATCAAGGCGAGGTGACCGTGATTGACCCCATGGCCCCGAATTTACGGTTGCACGCTGATTGAGTATGAAAAGCCCACCCAAAAAAAGCGTTATGGTCTATGCCGCTTTTGGCCTTCTGCGGGTCTATAAATACACATTAGGCCCTGCGCTAACGGTGCTGGGCGTGCGTTGCCGACATATGCCAAGCTGCTCGACATATTGTCATGAGTGCATAGAACGACACGGTTTTTGGGCTGGCGGTTGGATGACTTTGGCACGGCTGTCGCGCTGTCATCCATTTAGGGCATTTGGCGCGACCTCGGGCATTGATAATGTTCCGAAAAACGTGCAAAAGGCGCCTTTCTGGGCGCCGTGGCGATATGGCCGTTGGCGCGGAACACATACCGATAGCTAAGCAGGTTAAAACATGCTCACTTTGACATTTCCCGATGGCGCAACACGTGACTACCAGCCTGGCGTAACGGCGATGGAGGTTGCCAAGGGCATTTCCAAGGGCCTTGCTAAAAAAGTGCTCGCGGCGAAGCTTGATGGTCAATTGGTTGATGCCTCTCTGCCCATCAATGATAATGCAAAAATAGAGCTGGTCACAGCCGCAGACCCCGAAGGCCTAGAGCTTATCCGCCATGACGCTGCCCATGTGCTGGCCGAAGCGGTGCAAGAGCTATTCCCTGGCACGCAAGTGACCATTGGCCCCGTTATTGAAAACGGATTTTATTACGATTTCTACCGCGACGAGCCGTTTTCCGAAGACGATTTTGCCGCGATTGAAAAGAAGATGGCCTTTATCATCAACCGCAATGACAAATTTGAACGCATTGTCATGGACCGTGATGAGGCGATTAAAACCTTCCGCGACATGGGCGAAGATTTTAAAGCGGAGTTAATTGAGGACCTACCCGAAGACGAGGTCATCACCGTTTATAAACAAGGCAAATGGTTTGACCTGTGCCTTGGCCCGCATCTGCCCTCCACAGGTAAGATTGGTAAAGCGTTCAAGCTGATGAAAGTCGCGGGCGCATATTGGCGCGGCGATAGCGACAAGGCGCAATTGCAACGGATTTACGGCACAGCTTGGGCGAGCCAAGAAGATTTAGACGCGCATTTGAAGATGCTCGAAGAAGCCGAAGCCCGCGATCACCGCCGCGTTGGTAAAGCGCTGGATTTATTCCACATGCAACCTGAAGCCCAAGGCATGGTATTCTGGCATGACAAAGGCGCGACGCTCTGGCGGCAGGTTGAAAACTATATTCGCCGCCGATTGCAAGGCGCTGATTATTCCGAAGTCAAAACACCGATGCTGATTAACAATCAGCTGTGGAAGGATAGCGGTCACTGGGATAAATTTCGTGAAAACATGTTCGTGTCAGAGGTTACACACGGTAGTCATGACGAGGTTCACGCGCTAAAGCCCATGAACTGCCCCGCCCATGTGCAAATCTTTAATCAAGGCATGAAGTCTTATCGCGACCTGCCGCTGCGCATGGCCGAATTTGGCTGTTGCCACCGCAATGAACCGACTGGGGCGCTGCACGGTATTATGCGCGTGCGCGGCTTCACCCAAGATGATGCCCATATTTTCTGTACAGAAGATCAAATTACGAGCGAGACGAAAAGCTTCATTGACCTGCTGCAATCGGTCTATGAAGATTTCGGTTTTGATGGGCTGACGGTGAAATTCTCTGACCGTCCAGAAACGCGGGCAGGCACGGACGAAACCTGGGATAAATCTGAAACCGCGCTGATGGACGCTGTAAAATCGGCAGGCCTTGATGTGGTGATGAATCCGGGCGAAGGGGCCTTTTATGGGCCAAAGCTGGAATTTGTTTTGCGTGACGCCATTGGTCGGGATTGGCAATGCGGCACGCTGCAAGTGGATTTCGTGCTGCCTGAGCGTCTCGGTGCTGATTACATTGGCGAGGATGACCAACGTCATCGTCCCGTTATGCTGCACCGCGCTATTTTAGGCTCGCTAGAACGCTTTATCGGTATTTTGATTGAAAATTATGCGGGTAAATTTCCGCTGTGGCTTTCCCCTGTCCAAGTCGTGATCGCGACCATTACCTCTGGCGCGGATGACTATGCGGAGGAGGCCGCTGCAAAATTGCGCGCGGCCGGTCTTCGGGTCGAGGTAGACACACGAAACGAGAAGATTAATTACAAAATTCGCGAGCATAGCGCGGACCGTAAGATCCCCGTCATTGCCGTCGTGGGTATGAAAGAAGCCGAAGAGGGCAAGCTTGCGCTGCGCCGTCTTGGCTCTCGTGATCAAGAGATTATAACGCTGGACGATGCTATTAAAACGCTTTCCCGTGAAGCGCTTGCCCCCGACCAACGTCGGACATAGGCGTGAGCAGGCAAACGCATTATCATGGCTGAGGCAACAGAGCACCCACACCTTGCCGCGCGGATAAACACGCGCGCAGTTTATGTTCTGTATTGTCTTTGCTTGCTGGCGGCCCATGCTGGCGGGCTGGGTATCGCACCACTTATGGCGATTGCAGGTGTTATAGGGCTAGCCACTGCTGCTATCAGTCAGGGACGGCAAGGCCTAGATCTAGGCCTGAAACCTGCACGCTGGATGATTGCGCTTTTATTATTTTTGCTTTGGGCTGCAATCAGCGCAAGTTGGTCGGATTACACCGCCAAGGGGTTAAGCAATCCTGTGAAGCTGCTGATTGGAGCTGTCTTTTATATTTTTGGTATGGGGGCCTTCTTCAGAGCTGCAAAAGGCGTAACTAAGCGCGGCGTAGGCGTGATCGTCATCGCAACATTTATCGCCGCTATATTGCTATGTCTTGATACGCTGACGGGTTACCGTCTATCGATGTTGGTTGATCCTGTCGGCCCGAATGAAGACCCCATATCGCGACTGGGTGACGCCCAAATGAATGTCAGCCAAGGCATTATCATGGCTAATCTGGTTTTTGCCCCTATTGCAACACTGCTGCTTTGGACGCAAAGGCGAGGGCCGTGGATGGTGGCGGCGTTGATAATTTTGAACATCACAGCCGCAGTCGCGGGCGGGATTATGGCCGGTGTGCTGGCCTTAGTCTTGACTATTACGGCTATGGGATTTGCCGCCATTCGGCCGACGGCTGTCATAAAAACATTGACTTATGTCTCTATGGGACTTGTCGGCTTCGCGCCGCTTTTTGGGGCGCTCATGGGCGCGGTCCCACAGAGCGTCCGCGACGCGTTGCCGTTTTCATGGGAACACCGTCTTGTGACCTGGGGGTATAGCGCAGAGCTCACCCGCGCCGCCCCCATACGGGGTCACGGCTTTGATGCCTCTCGCACGTTTAACGCAACATTTGAAGCGCGCGGCTTTGAGGGCCTCGCGAAAATATCGCTGCATCCGCATAATGCAGGCCTGCAAATTTGGCTGGAGACGGGGGCGATTGGTGCGTTGCTGGCCGTCATCACAATTTTCTTTATTGGGCAAAAGGCGCAAGATTTCGCAAGCGGTGGACGCGCGCGCGCAGTCGCCGTCGCGGGTACGATGGCAGCAGTCATTCTTATTGCATCTGTGTCCTATGGTGTCTGGCAAGATTGGTGGTGGGCGTTGATTGCGCTCTCGACCGGGCTTTTGGGCTTTGTGCCGAAAACACGCCGCAATTATGCCCCAATCGCGTCTGATAAAGGCAAATTATAGTCTAACTCTTTGCTTTCTCTTTGAAATTTCATCTATATAAAGGTGCGAATCAAGGGATAGAGGACATCAATGGCCAATGTAATTCCATTAATCCGCCCTGAACCTCGCCCCCAAATCAGCGTTATCATGGTCAGTTATCACACGGGCCCAGCCTTGCTAGAGGCTGTGGCGGCGGTGATTGCAGACCCGCAAATCTTTGAGATTGTCATTGTTGATAACGGCAATAGTTACGCTGCGCGTGAAAAGCTTAGCCAGCTAGTCCAAGATCATGACCGTATCCGCCTTGTCCAAAGTCACGGTAATATTGGCTTTGCCAAGGGGTGTAACTACGGCGCGACCGTGGCGCGCGGGACGCATTTTTTGTTCTTAAATCCAGATGCGATTATTCCGCCCGGCGCTGCGATGATGCTGGCCGAATGCGCGGACGCCCAAGACGGTCTTGCGATTATCGGTGGGCGGCTCTCTGATATTGACGGTCATGAGCAGCGCGGCTCGCGGCGTGATGACTTAACACCGCTAAGCGCGCTTATCAGCTTTACGCCGCTGCATAAGCTACCGGGTTTTAAATCCCTGCATTTGGAAACACAGCCCGTGCCTGACGCTCCAACATCTGTGCCCGTGGTCAGTGGGGCATGCTTGATGATGGACCGCATTAGTTTTGAAGAGGTTGGCGGCTTTAACGAGGATTATTTCCTGCATGTCGAAGATATAGAGCTATGCCGCCGTGTGCGCCACATGGGCGGTTCTGTGATTTTTCATCCCAAAGCGACAGTGATGCATTACGGATCGACCTCACGCGCGCGTCGCCAAGACGTTGAATTTAGCAAGTTCAAAGGCTTTTACCGCTATTTCAAAAGCTATTCCGATAAATGGTGGGGCAAGGCTTTAACCCATATTGCCATGCCGTTTATGTTCCTCGCGATTATGGGGCGCGCGTGGTATTTAGTGCTGCGTAAGGCGTTTTTAGGGCGTTAGTTTTGCGGCTCTGTGTCGGGCTCGCCTTGTGGTTCTAATGGGCAGGGGATGACTTGCACTAAGTCCAAACTGACCGCATTTCCTTTGGAATAATTATGGCCCTTGATTGTGCTGATTGGTGCGGTGCAATTGCCGCTCTCAGAAACGGCTTGTAAAAACGCGTCCGTCTCGGACTTCATGCTATCCGTTAAAATTACAGTGTCGATTAAAAGCGGTGTATCTAGTTTAATTCTATCGCCTAAGACAATGTCACTGCCTAATCGGTAGACGAGGCTGGGCTCTGTAAAATTATAGGCCAGAACTTGCGGCCCGCCTTTACGGGGCAGGGTGATATTGTTTTGATTAAACTCTGCTTCGACGCGGTCAGCCAGACGCAGTTCTGATAGGGACGGCAGCAGGACGGCATATAGAAACGGATACAGCAATATACCGCCCGCGATAACGCCGATAACCGCCTTTTTTGCACGCCCCATGCCCAGCATGACACAGGAAAATACCACGGCCAGAAGGGCCGCGAAATTAAACCCAAATGACCATGTGGGCAGTGGTCCGTAAACCGCTTCGCCGATTAATATCCCTGCGATTAAAGCGGTGGACACAAGGCCTATAAGAACGGCGCTGATGATGCGACTGATCTTAAATTCTTTCACCGCAAAAAGGGTCAATATGGCCCCTGCGCACATCACGGCAAAGGCGGAATATACAGGCAATAAATAATTGGGCAGCTTTGTCGGAATAATTTCTAGGATAATCCAATAGGGTATGGCCCACGCCAGAGCGAGGCGCATAGCGCGCACGACGGGATTTATATTCTCCAGACCACGCCGCACGGCACGTATGGCAAAGGCAAAACCAGGGATTAAGAATAAAACGGACGGCCAAAAAGCGACAGGCAGGCTAAGCAGATATGCGCCGGGGGGGGCGCCGTGTTTTTCTTGGCCAGAGACCAGCTTTTGCCCGAAATCCCCGACAAGGGCATCTTTGAAAAACTGGCCCTCTGTGGCTTGATAAATCATAATCGACCACGGCAGAATGATTAGCAGAAACAGGATCGGGCCAGGCCAAAATAACAGCGTGCGCATCCATGCGTTTTGCCGTTCCCATATCGCCAAAGTGATAAGCGTTAGACCCGCAACACCGGGAATAACGGGGCCTTTAATCATCACAGCCAGTCCTAGGGCGACCCAAAACACGAGCGCGTAAAGCCGCCCGCCGCCTTGGCGTAAAAGCGCAAAGCTCATGAATACGAGCGCCCCCATAGCGCATAAAAGCGCGTCTGTTTTGGCGATGTGGGCTTCAAAGACAAACAGGGCCGAAACCGCAAGTAAGCCGCCCGCTACAAAGGCTCCGCGCCGCCCAATCATGGCTACCCCCGCCCAATAGGTCGCAAGCACCGCGATAATGGCGGCTAGAACGGACGGAATGCGCTGCGCCCAAATGCGGCGCTCGCCGTCTTTTGAAAACGCTTTGATAAACCCCGTTTGGGCCCAATAGCTGCCGACAGGTTTCTTATTGCGGGCTTCATCTTGGAAACGGATAGACACATAATCTCCGCTTTCCGCCATTTGAACACTCGCGACAGCAAAGCGCGCCTCGTCTCGGTCAATCACGGGTAAGTTCCATATCCCCGGCACTGCCATAAGCAAGGTCAACAGTGTCAAAAGCACCGCATGGACGCTATGAGTGCGCCGTTTTGAGGCTTTTGATGGGGGTGTCGTGTCCGAAGTCATAAGTCCCCATAGCGGATTGCAAAGATGATGGGGAGTATATTTTGTCATCAAAGGTGACAAAGCCGTATGTTGCGAAGCCGTCCGCCCCGTGGCAAGAGGACGAAAAATTGGTGCCTTATGTCTAATGTCGAAATCTCTATTGTTGTCCCCGTTTATAATGAGGGTGAAAATGTCGCCAAGCTTGTCGGCGAAATTGCGGCTGCGCTTGATGGGCAAGCTTATGAAATGGTCTTTGTCGATGATTGCAGCGTCGATGACACGGCGCCTAAGTTAAAGGCACTGCAGGCTGAATTTCCAGCCCTTCGTGCTGTGTCGCATCGTCAAAACGCAGGGCAGTCGCGGTCTGTCCGGACGGGTATTCTAGCCGCCAAAGGCTCTATTATCGGCACACTTGACGGGGACGGGCAAAACGACCCAGCGGACCTCCCCGCCATGATTGCCCAATTAACGCGGGCCGATGCGGCTGATACTTTGGCGCTAGTCGGTGGGCGGCGAGCGAAACGCCAAGATAGTGCAGCCAAGAAACTAGCGTCCCGTATCGGCAATGGTGTGCGCAAGCGCTTGCTGCACGATAATGCTGATGACACGGGGTGTGGTATTAAAGTGTTTAAGCGCGAGGCCTTTTTGCGCCTGCCGTATTTCGATCACATCCACCGTTATATTCCTGCGCTGATGCTGCGCGAAGGCTACACGACCGAATTTATGGATGTGAACCACAGAGAACGCGAATTTGGCGTATCGAAATATACCAATTTTGGACGGCTGATTGTCTCGATTGCGGATTTGCGCGGTGTGATGTGGCTAAACCGCCGCTCTCGTAATCCAGGCGGTTGGGACGAATTATAAGCAGGCCGCAGCAAGACGTTTACGTCTTGATAGCGATTACCCTTTAGGCTTTGTTAATCATACTGATTCGGGGGGCATCTTGCCCCTGACCCTAAGGGAGGGTGATATGCGCGTATTTACGGTTTTTCCGCTGCTTGTCCTGCCTGTCTTGATTTACAATGTTATCGCCTGGAGCGGCTCTGCCTTTACCAGTGTTGATGCGGTGCGCGAACGTATGGATAAAGATTTCCTGTCTGTGACCATGGCGTCGGATACAACATGGGATATTACACCGGGCCATGCGTTAATCGCGTTTAGCTTGTTGATGCTATTTTTCGAGCTATTAAAATCTACGGGCACAGGACGCGGCGCGATTATTAATCACGCGTTTTCCATGGTATTGTTCATTGTTTGCCTCGTTGAATTTTTGATGTTTCCAGCCTTTGCGACCTCTGTCTTCTTTCTTGTTATGATGATGACATTGCTCGACGTTATGGCGGGCTTCATTGTGACCATTATTAGCGCGCGTCGTGATTTTGGCGTCTCTGACGGTGGCTTTGACTAAATGACGCTGTGCGGGCCACGAAATCTTAAAGGTTTTGCGTTAAGCAATATCTCACTGGGATGGCAACAGCGGCCTTTGGGATGGAGCTGCGCCTTTATTTGGAGTGGAGCGCAACGTGCGTGAGACATCAAAATCAGCCGCCCCGGCTTCTGATATAACCGCTGAGCCCTATGGCCGCTCTGCCCATAGTTTTGGCTTGATGGGGGCAACACCCTTTGACGTGGACGCGGACGGCACCCTTGATTGGGGCTTTGCGCCTGACGCCGCGCGGCTGTTACGCTGCCGCCCAGAGACACTTCCTCATAGCCAAGAGGGTCTGAACGCGCGACTTGATATGGCATCACGGCGCCGTCGTAATACGGCGCTACGGTCTTTAACATGGGACGGCGCGCGGTACCGTGTCAGTTACCAAATTGACGGTCTAGATGGGCGCCGTGTTTGGGTCGAGGAACGGGGGCAGCGCTTATCAGGCCAAGGTCAAACCGCAAGCGATATTACCGCCATTATTATTGATATAGAGAGCCGAAAATTAGAAGAAGCCAAAGCCATTTATCACGCGAGCTATGACCCATTAACAGATTTATGGAATGAACGCCGTCTGCGGGAAGCTGTTTCGACCATGCATCGCGGTTTGCAATATTTTGGTCGTAACGGCGCGCTGGTGCGACTAAAGCTGTCCAATATTCCTGATATTAATGACAGTTACGGCTATGATACGGGCGATCACTTGATCACCGCTTTGGCGCAGCGATTATCAGTGAAATTTCCCGCGCCAGATTTGCTCGGTCGTATTGGCGGGATTAGCTTTGGTGTTGCGCTGGCCGATTGCGAAGCGGACGAAATGACATCGCGTGTCAATAAGCTTTTATCTTATCTCTCTGACACACCCTATCCTAGCCCGCATGGGAATTTATATGCGGAAGTTAACGCGTCCTGCGTACCCATGTCAGCCAAAGGCGGCGTGGATATAGAAGCGCTATTTAGCGCCTCGCGCGCGGCCCTAGCGGTGACCCAGGATATGGGTGCGCGCTATGTGCCTTATGATGCCGACAAATTTCGCAACCATAATGTGAAGCCCAAAACACAGGCGGAAGACGTGATCGCTGCGCTTAATGACCGCCGGGTATCACTGGCTTATCAGCCGATTGTGGACGCCAAATCGCGCGACCTTCATCACTATGAATGTTTGCTAAGGCTAAAGCGCGGTGACGGGGAAATTGTCTCGGCGGGCGGCTTTATTATGGCGGCTGAAAAACTGGGGCTCGTGCATCTTTTGGATCGTCGCGCGCTGGAAATTGCGTCTGAAACGCTGCTGCGTTATTCTGATATTCGCCTTGCGCTCAATGTTTCTGCTGCGACGGTGAAATATTTGGAAACGGCGGATGCCTATCTCGATGCTCTGCGCGCGCTCGGCCCAGCGACAAAACGGGTGACGTTGGAACTGACGGAAACCGTTGCGCTAGAAGACCCGGCTATGGCGAGCCGTTTTTCTGTCGAAGCGCGGATGCTCGGCTGTGAGTTTTCAATTGATGATTTTGGCTCTGGCTATACGACCTTTCAAAACTTGATGGCGATTGAAGCCGATAGCGTGAAAATCGACGGGTCCTTTATTCAAGACCTGTCGATGACCCCGCATAAGCAAACATTTGTGCGCATGATGGTTGATTTGGCACAGACCTTTGGTGTGAAGACCGTTGCCGAAATGGTCGAAACCCGTGAAGATGCAGACCTCTTAAAGCGCCTGGGTGTCGACTATTTGCAAGGCTATCTGTTCGGGGTCCCCAGTGCCGCGCCCGCGTGGCAGCGTCACACAGGCGCTTAATATCTTACAATTCCCTCATATTCCGTCATGCGGCCTTTGTATTCTGATAACTTACCCCTAAATATAGGGCTATGAAACGATTAGCCCTCTCCATCTTAAGCGCCACAACGTTGGCTTTATCCTCAAGCTTTGCGGTCGCGAAACCGCCTTTGCTGTCTATGCCTAAAGCTGACCGGATTGTGCCTGATAGCCAATTACAGGTGCAGCTGTCATACGCCCCTGTGGTCAAAGACACCGCCCCCGCCGTGGTTAATGTTTTTACCTCTCGCACGGTGCGCACGCGCTCTCGGCTATCGTTTTTTGATATGATGCGCGATATGCGCCGCGCGCCAACGGAACGGGTGCAAAACTCGCTCGGTTCTGGCGTTATAGTGCGCGATAATGGTGTGGTGGTGACCAATGCCCATGTCGTCAAAGGCGCGGAT
Organism: Fretibacter rubidus; assembly: GCF_041429785.1. Lineage (GTDB taxonomy): Bacteria > Pseudomonadota > Alphaproteobacteria > Caulobacterales > Maricaulaceae > Fretibacter > Fretibacter rubidus. Next base: position 2,822,332 of record NZ_CP163423.1, on the reverse strand, counting down.
GAGTTGCGTGTCGTGCTAAACGACCGCCGTGAATTTGTCGCCAAAGTCATCGCCCAAGATGAAGAAATTGATTTGGCCGTCTTGCAAATCGACACGAAAGGCGAACGCCTTCCAACGCTGTCAATCTCGGAAGATGACAGTTTGGAAATCGGTGACATTGTTCTGGCGATTGGCAACCCTTTTGGTGTTGGCCAAACGGTGACCAGCGGGATTGTATCCGCGCTGGGCCGCACCAATGTGACCGATGTATCGTCCTTTATTCAAACGGACGCGGCGGTGAACCCCGGTAATTCTGGTGGCGCGTTGGTGAATTTGGATGGACGCCTTATTGGTGTGAACACTGCTATTTTTTCGCGCTCTGGCGGCTCTAACGGGATTGGCTTTGCGATACCGGGCGAACTTGTGGCGCGCGCTGTCGATAGTGCCGTGACCGAAGGTCGTATTGTGCGGCCGTGGCTTGGCGCGCGTACAAGCGCTGTGGATAGCGCGCTGGCGGCGACGCTGGGCATGGACCGTGCGCGCGGCGCGATTATATCGGAAATTTATCCAGACGGCCCCGCTGATAAAGCGGGCTTAAAAAGTCGCGACGTTATTCTGTCGATTGACGGATCTGATGTGAATGATGATAGCGGACTTCGCTTTCGATTGGCGACATTGCCGCTTGGGTCCTCCGCCAAAGTCGTCTTTATGCGCGACGGCCGGGAGCGGACAAAGACTATCAAAGCTGATATTCCCCAAGAAATTCCTGCACGCGATGAACGGTTCCTTGATGGGTATCATCCGCTTGACGGGGCGACGGTTGTGAACATGTCCCCTGCGCTTGGTGAAGAAATTAATGTTGATCCTTATCTGCGCGGCGTCATGGTCTTGTCACTGGCGCGCCGCAGTGCTGCCTATAGCAATGGTCTGCGGCCAACCGATGTTATTTTGACGCTAAATGATACCGATATCACCTCTGCAAGGCAGTTAGAACGTTTATTAATTGCAGCAGAAGATAGCGAAGATTGGAGCCTGTCTATTGACCGTCGCGGCAAGATTTACGACGTTCCCGTGCGTTACCTTCCGCGCGCAAATTAGACGACGTCTTGAGCGATTTATTTCAAAGCGCGGGACTAGACGGAGACGCGCCGCGTCCGCTGGCAGATAGGCTGCGGCCACAAAGCCTTAGCGACGTTGTTGGCCAAGACCATATCATCGGCCCTAATGCGCCGCTGGGGCGGATGTTGGCATCGGGGCGTATGGCCTCTATTATTTTATGGGGACCGCCCGGTGTTGGTAAAACGACCATTGCGCGACTTCTTGCCGATCATGCGGATTTGGAATTTGTGCAGCTATCGGCTGTGTTCTCTGGCGTGGCGGATTTACGCAAAGCCTTTGAGGCCGCCAAAGCAAGGCGGGCCACAGGGCAGGGCACATTATTATTTGTCGACGAGATTCACCGTTTCAACAAAGCCCAACAAGACGGTTTTCTACCCTTTGTCGAAGAAGGCATTGTAACCCTTGTCGGGGCCACAACAGAGAACCCGTCATTTGAGCTTAACTCCGCCTTGTTATCGCGCGCACAAGTTATGGTGTTAAACCGTATTGACGGGCCTTCTATGACCCAATTACTTGAGCGCGCCGAAGCGCATATGGACCGTGCTTTGCCACTGACCGATGAGGGAAGAGAGGCGTTAATTAATTACGCCGATGGGGACGGTCGTTATGGTCTAAATTTGGCCGAAGAAATTTTCGCGCTCGACCCGCATCAAAAACTTGACGCCAAAGCCGTGGCCGCTGTTTTGCAAAAACGCGCGCCCGCCTATGACAAAAAAGCGGACAGTCATTACAATATAATTTCGGCTTTGCATAAGTCTATTCGTGGCTCTGATCCCGATGCTGCGCTGTATTGGTTTGCACGGATGTTGTCGGGCGGTGAAGACCCGCTCTATATTGCACGCCGCCTTATCCGTATGGCGTCCGAGGATATTGGCCTTGCTGATCCGCTGGCGCTGATGATCGCCAATGAAGCAATGGTCACTTACCGCACATTGGGATCCCCCGAAGGAGAACTGGCGTTGGCCCATGCGGTGGTGCATATGGCAACCGCGCCAAAATCCAACGCGGTATATACGGCGTTTAAATCCGCCATGAAAGTGGCCGCGCAGACGGGATCACTCGCGCCGCCCGCCCATATACTCAACGCGCCGACCAAACTTATGAAAGATATTGGCTACGGCGCGGGTTATAAATATGACCACGATGTTGAGGGCAGTTTTTCGGGTCAAAATTATTTTCCCGAGGGCATGAACCGCCAGCAATTTTACGCCCCCAAAGGGGCGGGCCGCGAGGCCCAAATTGCCGCGCGCCTAGCAGAATGGGCGAAAAAACGAGACGGTGATTAAAACAGGGCGCGAGCCTTCTGCTCTAAAGCGTTCTGCACGATTACGCGTTTAAAGTGAACAAATTTGCCTTAAATCTTAAATTCACGTAACATTCACTTCGAATCTTGCATTCATATGTTTTTTCTGGAGGGAGCTGACTGTGGCTGAAAAACAAAATGATGATTACAAAGCAATTGGATTTTATAAAAAAGCGGCGGCTGATCGCCAGCGCGGATTTGTAAAGTTTGAAGATGGCGATTTACATTACTTCACATATTTAAGCGGCGGAGAGATTGGATTTATTTCCCAAGGCTATACCTCTGTTGCGGGTCGCGATAACGGCATCGAGTCTGTTCGTAAGAATATGAAAGATGAAAAACGCTACCGTATTTCTAAAAATGGATCGCAATATCGTTACGGACTTTTTGCAGGTAATGGACAAGAAATTGCTGTCGGCCCCAACGCGCGCACGGAAAAGTCAGCGCAAGAGATGGCTGACCGCGTGATGGGGAAAGCCCCGACTAAGCCAGCCAAAGCAAAAGCCACGAAAGCAAAAGCGGCTCCTAAAAAAACTAAAACTGACGGACGCATTGAAAATTACAAACCGCTCGCTTTTTATCAACAACGCTCTGCCAAGCTGCAAGACGGATTTGGCAGCTTTAGCGACGATGACGCGCATTATTTCACCTATAATAAATCCGGCAAGATTGTTCTTATTTCCGAGAGTTATACCTCCAAGGCGGCTCGCGATAACGGCATTGTGTCTGTTAAGAAAAACATGCCTATCAAAGAGCGCTATGAGCATCACCGCCATAAAAATGGAAAATATTATTTCGATTTGAACGCCGGTAACCGCCAAGAAATTGCGACGTCAATTTGGTATGGAAGTTCCGCTGCGGCGCTTGCTGGAGCGGCAGCGCTTCGCGGCGAGGTTGAAGCCAAGCCTGCAAAAGCGAAAGCGGCCCAATCCAAAGTGGCTAAGCCCAAAGCGGCGAATGTTGAGGATAATTACCATCCACTCGCCTTTTATGAAAAGCACGGCAATAAAGTCAAAGACGGTTTTGATACCTTTGAGCATAATGGCGCCCATTACTTTACCTATAACCGTGCAGGCAAGATTGTCCTGATTTCAGAAAGCTATCCAACGAAGGCGGCGCGCGAAACAGGACGGGCCTCGACCGAAAAAAACATGAAGCTGGAAAAGCGTTATGATTATCGTAGCTTAAAGAACGGCAAGCATGATTACCGCATTAAAGCGGGTAACGGTAAAGAAGTTGCGCGGTCCGTCTGGTACGGCTCTGCTGCTGCAGCGGCGACAGGCGCGGCATATCTTTTGGGTAAGCGTAAAGCGGCCGCCAAGCCGAAATCCAAACCTAAAGCGGCCCCCATCGCGGCTGCGGCTCCCGTTATCGCGGCGGCAGCGAAAGCGGCTCCAACAAAAGATAAGCGTGATAAGGACGATGATTACCTCGCGTGTAAAGAATATCATGACCGCGATGTGAATGACAAAGCCAATAATGTTGCCTTGTTCCGTCATGAGAACGGTAAATTTTATTTTGCGCTTTACGATGATGACGGTGACGTACGCCTTCGTAGTGAAGGCTTCATTAGCGCCAAAGACCGCGACCAAGAATTATCGGGTGTTCTGCGTCTCAAAGATGACGAGCGTTATTATAAACGGATTACCAAAGGGGCTCATTATCTGGATGTCCTTTATGACGAAACGGGCCGTGAGGTGGGACGGTCTTGTTTGAAAAAAGTTGCGGCTGCGGCTGTGGCTGCACCAATTGCCGCGGCGGCTGTTGCAGCGGCGGCTCCTGCTGTTGCAGCTGCGCCCGTTGCGGCGACCACGGCGGCGACGGCTGCTGCCACAGGGGCCACTGGCGCTGGTATTTGGGGATGGCTGAAATGGGTATTGCTGGGGCTTCTGGCTTTGCTTGCGCTGTTGTTGCTAAGCCGTTGTTTCGCCGGTGGTGATAATCTCGCCGCACCCGTTGATGTACCAGACCCTGCCGTTCAAATGGTGTCCTGTTGGGACGGGACAGAGGCTGCAAATCAAGCAGCTTGCCCGACCAAAATTGATTGTTGGGACGGTAGTGTCGCGGCCTCACTTTCGGCCTGTCCAGTGCAGCCAGAACCCGAGCCTGCTCCAGAACCAGATCCGATGCCAGAGCCTATTGCTGTCCCCGAGCCAGTTGTAGCAGCGCCGCAAGCCACAGTGTCAGCGCCAGAACCAGCGCGCATGGTCGCCGGAGCGATCACGCGCATGTGCGGACCAAGCGATATCACATTGTTTAATGTGCCGAGCTTTGAAACTCCGCGCCCGATTCGCTATCTTGGTTCCAACCCGCAATTTGGAAATAGTCATGGTCTGTCCCCGCGTCAGTTTTATGAAAAGCTGAACACGGCCTATAACTCTGGTGGTGTCGATCGTGCGTTTTTGAACTATATGGCCCGCGCTTTGGGCTATAGCGGGTTTCGCGCTATGGACGCGTCGATGTTTAGCGAAGATAGTCTAGCGTTTGGCGAGACAGGATTGCTTGGATTTAGTCAGATGCATGCGCTTCAATACTCAAAACTCAATACAAATGACCGTGACCGCGAAGCGTTTCGTGTGCAGTCTGCGAATGGGCAAGACGTTCATTTCATGAAGACATGCGGGAATTATATGTATGTCTGCCAATAGGCGATATTAACATCATCAAAATTATCATCCGCCTCTGATAGCTCAGGGGCGGATTTTATATTTAATATGGCAACATTTGTGCAGGCTATGCGTATGTCATTGTGAAATGGGGATTTATGAAATTTGAAACCATGATGCAAGCAACGCCTAGTAACAATGCGCAGGACACAGGTCTGATGTCATCAGATAACGATCTAGCTTTCGTGGCAGATATTCAGGCTTGGGCCATAAAAACTTGGGATCAATTATTGTCCCTCTCTACACTCTGGCAGTTACTAACAATCGTGGCTGTGGCCATCTTGGGTTGGCTTTTATCCAGACGGCCCAGACAGCGTCTTGAGACGCATATGACGGCCCGCGATACTAAAGATATTATCTACCGCATTCTCAACGCATTACAGGCTGTGGTCTGGCCCATTATCACAGTAATATTTTTGTGGCTGTCTATGTTTGTTTATCAAACACTTGACCGTCCTGCCGGCTTAATTCGTATCACGGCCAGTCTGACCAATGCCGCAATTATTGTGCGGTTATTAACCCGGAATATGACATCTGGCCCTGTGAAGACAGCTTTGGCATGGTCAGCATGGGGCATTGCGGCGCTTTATATTCTGCGTTGGCTTGACCCTCTGACAACCGCATTAGAACGGGCGTCTTTTCCCGTTGGCGATCACCGTATTTCCGTGCTGCAAATACTGACCAGTGTTATCGTGGCAAGCTTTGCATTGTGGATTGGTCGTATCGCAGGTGACGCGGCTCAAACACAGGTGCAGGCCAGCCGCCGCCTGACGCCGTCAATGGCGGGCCTATTGGGGCAAGTCGCAAAAATCGGCCTCCTTATCATTGCGATTATTATTGCACTTGGATCTGTTGGTATACCGCTAACCGCCTTTGCTGTGTTGTCGGGTGGTATCGGTGTTGGTCTTGGTTTTGGTTTGCAGGCAATCTTTTCCAATTTTATATCCGGCATCATCATATTGTTTGAACGCTCTGTGAAAGTCGGTGACTTTATTGAACTACAATCGGGTGTGCGTGGTCAGGTTAGAGAGATTAACATTCGGTCGACATTAGTCACAACCAATGACAGCGTTGATATCCTTGTCCCCAATGAAGAATTTATCAAAGCTCAAGTTATCAATTGGACATTGCGTGACCCGCGCCGTCGCTTGCGGGTCCCGTTTGGCGTGGCTTACGGCTCTGACAAAGAGCTTGTGAAAAAAGCGGGACTGGAAGCCGCAGAAGCAGTGGAGTGGACTGAAACCGATATGCCCAATAGCGCCCCAGCCGTCTGGCTGACCGAATTTGGCGATAGTAGCCTAAATTTTGCGCTTGTTGTCTGGCTAAAAGATAGCGCCGTAAAACGCCCGTCCCGGGTCGAAGCTGACTATAATTGGGCGCTGCATACTGCGCTTGAGAAATATAATCTGGAAATTCCATTTCCGCAGCGCGATATCAATATCCGTCAACCCGCAGAAATATCGGTCACGATGAAAAAATAATTATGCGAGTATCTTGGGCAATATAAAAGCTGAAAATGCGCCAATGGCCCAGACTGCAAATCCGATATATAGAACCCAGCCGCCAAAACTGCGGAGGGCTGCGCACGCTTTTGCGGCAGCAGGGTCAGTCGGGCAGGGCATATTGCGCGTTAAATAACGCATGAGCCATGCCAGCATGAGCAAAACAAACGACCCACCAAATACCAGCGGTTTTCGCTCAGACAGCCAAATTAATTGCGGCACATTCGCGGTCAATGACGATAGCGCTGCCCCCATACCCAGCGTAATCATAACGGCAGGTAAGGTGCAGCAGACGAGTGTCGACAAGCTAGTGATCAAGGCGACCATGGGGGCCGCTGTTTCGCGCATTGCCAGTTTTGTTTTGGACATAACTAGCCGTCTTTGCGGGTGATGCCGTTCACATTATAGCCTGCGCTTTCGACCAATTTTGTGAGCTCCGCATCATTCATGTTCATGCCGTCTTTTAAAACAACGGACATGGCTTTGGTGTCGAGATCAACATAGGTCGCCGCAACCGCTTTATGTTTTTTGAACGTCTTGTTGAGCGCGATGGAGCAAAAATCACAGACCAAGCCCTTTAAGCCCACAGTGATATCGGCAGTTGCTTTAATGTGCGCGATTTCCTCTACACTGGGGTTTGCATTGGCGATAGGCGCGGCCAACGCCGCTGTCGCCAGCATTGTGCTGGCTAAAATCGTTTTAACTATGGACATTATCGTCTCCTAAAATCGGTGAATATAATTAAGCAGGGCTTCACCTTGGTCGTCAATACCGACCTCCAATAGGCTCGGCCCTTTGAAAAATCGCAAGAGTGCGGTTGCCCCGACATTATCATTTTTAACGAGGCCGTCGCTTTCGGGTTTATGATGTCCTTCGACCATGACCCACGTATGCAGCGCGCCCGTGCCCGCAACATAGGGCGCAATACCGAGCCGCCCGTGATAAGCCGTCTCGTCATCATACTGGCCACGCTCCCAATGTTCCGCACTGGCCGACACAAAATATCGCCGCGTCTCCCAATCAGCGGCTAGCGCAATAAACCCGGCCCCGTCGTCACGGCGTTTAAATGGGCCAGAGGTTTCATCCGTAACGAGCCCTGCGCTGACCATGCCGTAAATATTGGCTTGGCTATCGACCTTGTTCCAGCGTTTGATCAAGCGGTTCACTTGCACGCCTGTGTAGATAAAATCACCCTTGCGGTCATAGATTATTCGCGCGCCGACACTGTGTTTCGGGTCGGGGGTGTAATGAATATGGGCACTATTTATATCAACATCATTGCGCAACATTACTGTCCATCCACCCGGATAGGACACGGGGCGGGCGTTGGCAGGCAGGCTCATAAAACTAGCCGCTATGATAACGATTAATATAGCTGTTTGACGCATACCCCCCTATGGTATATCTAAGCGGTAATATCAAATGAATTATTTTTAAAGTACAATCATATGCCAGATCGTAAAACACGCCGCGATAATGCCCGTAAACGTCTTTCTCGTATCGAGGGGCAAGTACGCGGTTTGCAAAAAATGATCGATGAAGATCGTTATTGCATCGATATTCTGGTGCAGGTAAAGGCCGCGCGCGCGGCGCTCAATAAGGTCGAAGGCGAGCTTTTAAAAGATCATGTAGATCATTGCCTGGCCGCCGCTATCGCCAGTGATGACGTCGCGGAACGCGAAACGAAAGTCGCTGAATTGGTGGATCTACTGTCCAAACGCTAGCTAGACTTATGCGTTGTGCGTTGCTTCGGCGAGGCTGCGGACAAGCGCAATAGCCGCGTCGTGTCCGTGCTCATGAAATGTTTGAACGATCGCAGATCCGACCACAACACCGTCCGCGTCACGCGCAATTTCTGTGGCGCGCTCTGGTGTTTTAACACCAAAACCAACAACAACGGGTAAGCTTGATGCTTTGCGCACAGCCGCCACTTGGTCTTTAATCGCGCCGCCTTTTGTCATTGCGGATCCGGTGATCCCTGTCATGGACACGTAATAGACAAAGCCTTTTGTGCCTGCGACCACCTTTGGCAGTCGTGCCGCGTCTGTTGTGGGCGTAGCAAGACGGATAAGCGCCAAGTCATGCGCTTCAAAGGCGGCGCGTAGCTCGCTATCTTCTTCAGGCGGTAGGTCGACAATAATCGCGCCGTCTACACCGGCTTCGCTCGCCGCCTTGGCAAAAGCGCTATAGCCCATGTGATGCACAGGATTGCAATATCCCATAATAATCAGCGGTGTCGTGACATTGGTCTTTCGAAAATCACGCACCATATCAAGGATAGTGCTAAGGCTCGTGCCCGCCTTTAAGCTACGAAGTCCCGCATCCTCAATCGTTGGCCCGTCAGCAGCAGGATCAGTAAAGGGCATGCCAAGCTCGATTATATCCACACCTGCATCGGGCAAAGCGTTCAGCAGCTTTTGGCTCTGCGTACGGTCAGGGTCACCCCCCATCATATAGCCGACAAAAGCCGTAGAATTGAGAGAGGCTAGCGCTTTGAACGTTTGGGTAATACGATTGGTCATGGGGCCGTTTAGGTCAATTTTTTTCACAAATCTAGCGATTATCACCCCAATAGGTAAAGCGGCGGAGCAAAAACTCAAACGGGCCATAAGCAAAGCGTTTTCGCCAGAGGCTAACAAAAACTAAAGAAGCGATACCCACAGCCAGCGCAAGCATGATACAACCAAAAGCCGTTATTTGTCCGTATTGGCCAAGGCCGTATCCTGTAAAGACCAGAGACAATATTATGGATTGCATCAGATAAGCCGAAAGGGTTGCCGTGCCGCCGCGCGCCATAAAGGTCTTAAGGCGGCTAGGCGGCGCTTCGACCCATTTGGCAATAAGCCCCAAATAGCCGAGTGTCGAAAAAGGCGAGCCCAAGACAATTAAAGCCGTGCCTAGCATCTCTTGGCTGCTTAACGGCGCAGGTGATAGATGTATCATATAGGCCCCCGCGAGGCTTAAGATGACGCCAACAGGTAAATAAAAGCGGCGTGCTTTGCGCCAAATTTTGGCCTTCGCATCGGTCAATACGCCTGTTTTAACCGCAATAAGTCCCCAAATGAAAAACGCTAAAATCAAGGGGCCTTGAAGCGGGATAGAAAATAAAATGAAACCGCCCCAATCGCTCCAACGCAGGGCCATGATGTCTTTAAAACTCCCACGACCGTAAACTTCGCGGTAAAGCGGAAACCCGTCTTGCATGGCCGCGACATTTTTCGCCACATCATCAGGGTCAAATGTGTTCCACGCATAAAAGGCGGCAGCGGCAGCAAAGGCCATTAAAATTTGAACGATTATCAAGCCTATTGCCCATCGCTTTAACGTTTTCACAGGGCGGTTGCGAAACAGATATAAAAGCGCACCAAAGGCCGCGTAGATAATTAAAATATCACCAACAAAGGCAAAGCTGACATGGGCAATGCCCAGCAATAATAGTCCGACCAAGCGGCGGCTATAGCGCGCGCCAAATCCCGTGCCACGCTTTTGTGCTGACGTCATTTGGTAAGCGACACCGACCCCAAACATAAATGAGAACAGCGTATAGGATTTGAACAGGAAAAAACTGTTCACTAAAAAATAGGCGCCGCTGTCCCATGACGTCCGAAGCCCTCCGTAATGATAGGTCACTTCACCCGGATAGGCAAAATAAGCCACATTGACCAAAACAATCCCCAAAACCGCAAAGGCCCGCACAAGGTCAGGCATAATATGCCGCCCTGCTGCTGCGCTTTGTTCGGCGTATGAGGCGGTGGGGGTCATTTAATAGGCCTTCGTGTTCACACCGTCTGTACCGGCGGATATTTCCTCGCCTAGGGCTTCGGCGATTGTGAAGACGTCTTTGTCGCCGCGTCCGCACATATTCATGATAACCAGCCCGTCATTGCCGTAGCCTTGGGCGACCTCGATTGTGCGGTGGATGGCATGGGAGGGTTCTAGCGCGGGCAATATGCCTTCGAGGCGGGAGCAAAGTTGGAACGCCTCTAGGGCTTCATCATCAGTGGCGGAGACATATTCTGCGCGGCCAATATCGTGTAAATAAGCATGTTCCGGGCCAATGCCGGGATAGTCGAGTCCTGCTGAAATGGAATGCGCGTCTTTAATTTGTCCGTCGCTGTCTTGTAGCAAATAGGTGCGGTTACCATGCAACACGCCCGGTGTGCCGCCCGTTAGGCTCGCGGCATGAAGGCCTGTATCGACCCCGCGTCCTGCAGCCTCGACCCCAATCAGGCGCACAGATGTATCGCCGACAAAATCATGAAACAATCCCATGGCATTTGAGCCGCCGCCAATACAGGCGACTACCGCGTCGGGCAGGCGGCCTTCGCGGTCCAAAATTTGCGTCTTGGCTTCGCGGCCAATAATGGCTTGGAAATCGCGCACCATAGCGGGATAGGGATGCGGGCCTGCGACTGTGCCGATACAATAAAATGTGTCGCCCACATTTGTCACCCAATCGCGTAGCGCTTCGTTCATGGCGTCTTTCAAGGTCGCTGTACCGCTGCTCACTGAGCGCACTTCAGCTCCAAGCAACCGCATACGAAAGACATTAGGTTTTTGCCGCACAATATCGGTCGCGCCCATATAGACGATACATTTTAGGCCAAAGCGCGCCGCGACTGTGGCGGTGGCCACGCCGTGCTGGCCTGCGCCTGTCTCGGCAATGATGCGCGTCTTACCCATCCGTCTGGCCAGTAGGATTTGGCCCATGCAATTGTTAATCTTATGCGCGCCAGTGTGGTTCAGCTCGTCGCGCTTGAAGTAAATCTTGGCCGCCTTGCCGCCGTTATTATCACGCGCATAATCCGTCAGGCGCTGCGCATAATAAAGCGGGCTAGGGCGACCGACGTAATGGGCAAAAAAATCATCTAGCTCTGACAGGAAAGCAGGGTCGGCTTTGGCATCTTCATAGGCCGCTTCAAGCTCCAAGATGGGCGGCATAAGCGTTTCCGCCACATAGCGACCGCCAAAAGCGCCGAACCGCCCATTCTCATCCGGTGTTGTGATATTGTCGACTTTGCTCATGACAGGGCCTTTGGCTGGCGTGATGGGTAGACTGAACTTTTAGGCCTTGGTGTAAGGTATGGCTAGCGCAAAGATGCCGCAAGATGGATTTTGGGGGCCATTATAAAGCGCTTATCTGCTGACTGGATTTTATGGCCTGTGTCCGTTAAAGTCTGTTTGGGCGCACATATCTTATATTCATATCCCGCTATCATTGGTCGTGACTTACGGCTCTTGGACGGCGGGTTCTGATCTTGGGACTTTGCGCTTACGGCGCATTTATTCACAGGAGATATGAAAATGGCAATCTATAGAAAAATTATACAGAGTCCTAATATTACAGGACCAACAACATTGACCGACATCGCAGGGCTCAGCCCAATGACGATTCAAGCGGGCGACTCAAATTATTCATTTTTGGCAACGCTGAGCATAAGCGGCCTCACAATACCGACGATGTCAGCGAACTGGGGCGTTGTTTTTCATATCATGCAGGGCAGCACGACGCTTGGGTCATATTATATGGGCGAGAATAATGGTGGGTTTCGGCCATCATTTACAATGACCGCTGTGGGTGATGTGTGCGCGACAGGCACAACAGAAGATATTCATGTGAAATGGCTTGTCAGCCCGGGGCTAAAAGCATGGATTCGTGAACCTGCGTCGTTCTCAGTTCTTTGGGATGTCCGTCTTTAGGGGAACGTCCGTCTGTAGCGGGGTAAGCTGTTGACTAGGTCACAGCCTGAATAAAGGCGCGGATTTTTGCCGCGTCTTTCACGCCTGGGGAGGCTTCGACACCAGAGGACACGTCGACGATTGGCGCGCGTGTTTGGTTAACGGCATCCGCAACATTATCAGGCGTCAGACCACCCGCCAGCGCGTAGAGCTTGGGCAAGGGCGCGCGTTTGATAATCGCCCAATCAATCATCACCCCGTGGCCGCCGCGCACGTCGCTGCCTTTGGGGGGCTTGGCGTCAAATAATATCAAATCCGCCGCCCCGACAAAGGTCTCGGCGGTTTTCATGTCGTTGTCATCCGCCACGGCGCAGGCTTTGATGGTTTTGACGCCGTATCGTGCAGCAATCTCTGCCACCCGTTCAGGGGCCTCGTCGCCGTGGCATTGAATATAATCAGGCGTCATTTCGGCCATGATGCGGGAGAGTAAATCATCATCCGCATTGACCGTCACCGCCACGCGCGGGACGATGCCTTTCGCGGACAAGGCAAGCGCGGCCGCGGCGCTCACGCTAAGCCGCCGTTTGCTCGGCGCGTCCACGATAAACCCCAAAAACCCAGCGCCGCATTCAATGGCTGTCGCCACATCTTCGTCGCGGGTCAGGCCGCATATTTTAACAAGGGTTGTCATGGGGTGGGAGGTAGCATTCACGCCCCAACCCGCAAAGCCCTAATTCTTGTTGCGCGACAAATTGCATGTTATGCGAGTGGTGAGGGAGGGTGTCCGTGTCTTGGATTAAAGAATGTGAAGCAGCATGGAGCGCAAGCGATTTATCGCAATGCGAACCTATGGGTATGCCGCTGGAATTCTGGGTGTCTTTAGGCTTACCAATCTTGGGGGTCTTAGGGTGGATATTCCGACATTCTATAAGAGCGACGGTCAAAAAATTTCTGAGTGGTCGATCCAAACCTCCCACAGCTATACATAAAATTGATTCTGATCTTATCGGACGGGAAATAGCGCATGCGGCTTTGGACAATCATTTCACCATAAATAAGGCTCCCTACATTATTCACGGCGCGCCGGGCATTGGCAAAACCGTGTTGGCGCGTGATTACGGAAAGCGTCATAAGGGAGAGCGCTACGCTGACTGGATTATGCTGACGTTAAATTCTGCTTCTGGTATGAAGGTCGAATTGGAAATGCTTGCCGCGCAGCTAGGCGTTGATCCGAAATTAGGTGAAAAGGCCTATATCCAAACAGCGTTTCAAAAGATGCAAGAGAGCGGACACCGCTACCTTATCATTCTTGATAATGCTGATGCTGACGCACAATGTCGCCTCGCGCAGGATTTTGCCTGCGATATGGACAATGTGGATTTCATCATTACCTCCCAACAAAAAGACTGGCCTGATGGTTATGCGGTAAACACATTAGGCCCCCTTAAGCCCGAAGATGCGACAGAGCTCTTAAGCGAATTATCCGAGCGTGAAATCGATGAAGAGTTACAAAGCTTTTCCAAAACTTTGGATTATTTACCGCTTGCCCTAGATGTTGTGGGTCGCGACCTTAAACTTTATGCGGGGTCTTTAGGGGATTACATAACGGAGTATAAAAGCTTTAAAGTTCCCGATGTTTTTAATAAAGAAGGCGGGAATAAACGATACGAAAAGTCGGTCGTTAAGGCTGTCTTGATGGCCTTTGACCGACTTGATGATGAGGCGAAAGCCATCCTTAAAATCGCGGCCTTTATGGACCCGAACGATATTGACGCTGGATTTTTTATGCGGGGTGCGGCGGGCTTAAAGGCTAAAGGCTTGGATGCCTTGCCCGAGCCGCTAAATACGATCTGCAATAGTGAAATGAAACTTACCCGCGCTTTGGCGGCGTGTGAAAACCATTCCCTGCTTTACCCCGCAATATGGCGCGATAACGATACACGCCGTATTCACCGCACAACCCAAGCGGCCCTACGCCAAGCCATGGGTGCTGATGAAGCCGTCTACGCGGGGGTAACGGGACGCCTTGGGGCTGCGCAAGTTTCAGGCGATGCACAATTTGATAGTGACAATTGGCCCGCCTATCACCGACTCGCGCCGCATGCAGAGGCGCTCACATCTGCTGTCGATATAATGTCAGGTAAGACCGGAATTTTAGCGAGTTTCTGGTTAAATAAAATGGGTGTATTTTTGTCTAATGCGACTGGGGATCATAAGCGTACAATGACGCTGGGTCAGCATGAGGTAGAGTTATATGAGCGCCTGCACGGACCAAAATCATCAGAATATCTTACGGCGCTGCACAATATGACCGTGACGAAGGATAAACTCGCGCGCACTGAAACTGGCGCGGCAAGAGAAGCCTTGGATGCTGAAATTGAACAAGCATTTAATCACATTATTACATTAAAAACCGCACTTCCGAATGAAGAGCTTTCAATCGCAGATACACATATTGGATTAGCTGAATTTTATAGGGCGCGGCGGCGATTGAAAGAGGCGGAAACGCATTTTTTAAAGGCGTTAAAGTTACGTCAAGATAACGACGCCCCAATGCACGTAATCGCTAGCGCGCTTGGAAATATAGGCGTGCTGTATTCAGATTGGGCGCGTCATGAAGAAGACTCTGAGAGGCAACAAGACCTCCTCGGCAAGGCATCGAACTACAATGCTGATGCCCTACTAAAAACACGTCAGGCTTTAGGAGAGATACATTTATCAACAGCTGTACGTTTGAACAATTTAAGAGTTCAATTCAATGATAAGGGCGATTTTAAAGAAGGTATTTTCTATGCTGCTCGTGCCTGTGCGGTTCTGAAATTAATGGTTCAAACTAATCAAATTCCGAAAAACCATCCTTACGTCACTCAATTCTCTCAAGGCCTCGCTCTCACACTTACCCGCCTCAAACGTGACCCCGCCGAAGCCTCTGCCCTCATCGACGCTGCTATTCTGCAAATCCGTGCGAATCAGGAAATTTGGGAGGCGGCGAAAGAGGCGGGCACACTCGAAAGCTATGTCCCGCCACCAATTACCCCAATGGATGAAGACTAACCCGCATCAAACCGCAGCCTAGCAATAATCGCGCCAACTTTCGCTCTGACAACCATATTTTAAAGTTTTTCCCCTAAACCCATCCTTAATGAGGGCAAAGCCCCGTGAGTATCGTGAATGGATATTGGCCGTTATGGCCTTTTGAATATGGGTGAATGACATGGCTGTTGCGCCGCGCTTAGTACAAAAACAATCGCAATCTTTGGTGATGACACCGCAATTGCAGCAAGCGATTAAGCTGTTGCAACTCTCTAATATTGAACTGGCGGCTTTTGTCGAAGAACAGCTGGAAAGCAATCCATTGTTAGAGCGCGGGACGGGTGACGAAAACCGCCGCGGCGAGGACGTCAGCGCGGGCGAGAGCACGGAAAGCTACAGCGAAATATCGCTGGACGCCCCCGCCAAAGAAGCCTCTGACACGTTGGATGTGCCCGACCATACGATTAATTCAGAAGACGGCCCCGCCGATGTCGGCGGCACCGTTGATTGGTCAAAATCAAGCAGTAGCGGCGGCAGCTTTAACGGCAGCTCAGATTATGACCCCATGGATAATACAGCGGCAGAAATATCACTGTCGGATCATTTAAACGCGCAGTTGGCCATGGCTTTGCACGACCCCAAAGACCGCCTCATTGGGCAGTATCTTATCGACCAGGTTGATGAGAACGGATATTTGCGCGGAGATTTGTCTGATATATCAGAGCGTCTCGGCGTGAGTGTGACCCGGGTGCAATCGCTGCTTACCACGCTGCAAACCTTTGAGCCAACAGGCGTTTTTGCGCGGGACCTTCGTGAATGCCTGACCTTGCAATTAAAAGAATTAGGCGAGCTTGATGGCCCGATGCAGGCGATGATTGAAAACTTAGAGCTGCTGGCTAAACATGATTTAAACGCGCTGGCCAAACGCTGCGGTGTGTCCAAAGACGCGCTCATGTCGATGGTGTCAAAGCTACGGGCTTTGTCGCCCAAACCCGGTCTGGCTTATGGTTCTGATATGGCGGCGACCGTGGAACCTGATGTGTTTATCAAAGAGACATCACAAGGCGGATGGACGGTGGAATTAAACGCCGATACCTTACCGCGTGTTCTGGTCAATAACCGCTATTTTGCAAAATTGTCGGGCAAAAATAGTGACGAAGCCACGCAGACATTTATGAGTGAGTGCGAGCAAAATGCAAATTGGCTGGTGAAATCGCTCGACCAACGCGCGCGTACAATCCTGAAAGTTGCGAGCGAAATCGTCAAACAACAAGACGGTTTTTTCGCGTATGGTATTGATCATCTACGGCCGCTCAATTTGAAAACTGTGGCCGAAGCGATTGAGATGCACGAAAGCACGGTCAGCCGTGTCACCTCCAATAAATATATGGCCACACCGCGGGGCACATTCGAGCTGAAATATTTCTTTACCGCATCGATCCCTGCGCTTGGCGGCGGCGAAGCCCATAGTGCGGAAGCTGTGCGTCACAAGATTAAAATCCTGATTTCAGAGGAGACCCCCAAGACGGTTAAATCTGATGATAAAATCGTCGACCTTCTAAAAGCCCAAGGTATCGATATTGCGCGCCGCACGGTGGCCAAATACCGCGAGTCTATGGGCGTGCCCAGCAGTGTCGAGCGCCGCCGTATTTTGGCTCACCAAGCGGGCTAAAGTGCGGCTTTGGGCCTGATGACTGACGTCGTTATCAATACGGCAATCCCAATTGCGGCGGCGACTAAAACCATCATTTGCATCGGCTCGACTGTGGCGCGCTTTAACACAACGAATGCTAGTCCCCAGATGATGGGAAAGGCATAAACACGGTTCGCGCCGCTTTTGCGGATGATAAAGACCGCCCATAGAAGCGCGAGCGAGAGCATCACGATATTGGCGATTTGCATGCCCATGCCTGCGCCTGTCATCATCCCGACCATTTGTGGTGTCCAATTAAGGAATACGGCGATCGAGCACCACCCCGCAATCATCGATAATCCACCGTAAGCGGCGTAACGCTCTAACCCCAATAGTTTTTCTTTATGGTCCGTTACAAGCAGCATGGCTTTGACGAGGAGTAGCATCGTCGGCACAAAGATGATCGCTGTCCCCCATTGCGCCCAATCAAATGTAGGCGTGATGGGCGCAAAGGCATTGACGATGCCCCATAGGCAAACACCGAAAAATCCAGCTGCGCTCCACGGGCCAATGATACGGAAAATATCTCGCGTTTTATTTTTGGGTAGGGCCTGAATAACGCCGTAAGTGATACAAAGCGCAAAAATCGGAAGCCAAATAGAAAAGGCAATACCCGACGGGACCAGCAAACTTGTATTCGCATCTGACATATCGGCGGGACTGCGCGCGCTGGGAAATATAAAGCCGAGCGAGGAACAGACCCACATCATCGGCGCAAGTATCAGGTTGCTGATTTGGCGAAAGCTATCGTTCATGACCGGATGCCAACCGTGACGTAATTAATTGATAAATCATCCGAAAATTTCCAATGGCGGGTCACGGGATTCAGGCTCATGCCGACACTGGGTTCTGGCGTTAGGCCAGCATTGCTCAGCCAGCTTTGTATCTCGCTCGGGCGGACAAGCTTTTCATATTGATGTGTCCCGCGCGGCAACCAACGCAGGACATATTCCGCGCCGACAATGGCGAATAAAAACGCCTTCATCGTGCGATTAATGGTGGAACATATCATCACGCCACCGGGCCGCACCATCGCCCCGCAATCAGCCATAAACTCTGGCGGATTGGCGACATGTTCAATCACTTCCATGTTCAACACCGCGTCATAGGGGGTCTCGCCGCTTTCCACTAATTGCTCAATGGTGCCGTGGCGGTAATCAATATCAAGGCCCATTTGTTCGGCGTGGGTTTTGGCGGTTTTTAAATTCCGTTCCAGCGCGTCAACCCCTGTGACTTGCGCGCCCAGCCGTGTCATAGGCTCGCATAACAACCCACCGCCGCACCCAATATCTAAGACCCGTAGACCCTTTAAGGGCAGCTCTGCATCTGGGTCGCGGTGAAAATGCTCGCATAGTGTATCTTTGATAAAGCCCAGTCGCGCGCCGTTCATTTCGTGTAGCGGGCGGAACATACCGTCTAGGTTCCACCAATCTTCGGCCATGCGCGAAAAGCTCGCCATTTCCGCTGGGTCAACGGACACGCGGGAGATGGTTTCGGGGGCGGTTTCAGAATGGGCCATAATATAGTGCTCGGTTTATGTTTCGTCTCACTATAACGCTACGCATGAGGTGACAAGATGGGTTCAAAGCTTATGGTGATTTAATACTGTTTGGAGGGTGATATGAGCGGATCAGAAAAGTTTAGCTATGGCCGTTATTTACAGCTTGATAGCCTGCTGTCCGCGCAAAGGCCGCTGACTGATAAACATGACGAGATGTTATTTGTCGTGCAGCACCAAACATCAGAGCTTTGGATGAAGCTGATATTGCATGAGCTTCGCGCCTGTATAGAGGCGGTGAAAGCGGATGAGCTTAAGTCTGCGATGAAAATGCTGGCGCGGGTATCGCGAATTTTTGAGCAGCTAAACGCCTGCTGGGATGTGCTGCGAACGTTGACGCCTGATGAATATACTGCCTTTCGCGAAGCCTTTGGGGCGGCGTCAGGGTTTCAAAGCTGGCAATATAGAGAAATTGAATTTCTGCTCGGTAATAAGTCAACCGCCTCGCTATCGGCTCATGATGGTCATCCGGCGCGTGCGGTTTTAGAGGAGGCGCTTTTGCAGCCCAGCCTTTATGATGAAGCCATTCAGCTTTTGGCGCGCCGCGGCTTTGATATATCCGACGCGCAATTATCGCGCGATGTCAGTCAAAAATATGTAGTGGACGCTTCAACACAGGCAGCTTGGGTGCAGATTTACAAAGACCCGAAAGCCTATTGGGATGTGTTTGAACTGGCGGAAAAGCTGGTCGACTTAGAAGACTATTTTCGGCGCTGGCGCTTTAATCATGTCACCACAGTAGAGCGCGTTATTGGGTTTAAACGCGGTAGCGGCGGGACGTCAGGTGTGAATTATCTGCGGTCGATGTTGGACGTGGTTTTATTTCCAGAACTTTGGGCGTTAAGAACAGAGCTCTAAGTCTGTAGTAGATTTTACCGCAAAACCAGATGTTTCGGGTTGAATATTTCTAGCGTCGGCGTAAAAGCACGGCTGGAAAAAAATATAGGTCTAACATGCCCCGCATTGTTATGAAATTTGGCGGAACATCCGTCGCTGATTTGGAACGTATTCGCCACGTCGCAAGTCTTGTCGAGGCCGAAGCGAAAGCGGGCAATGAAGTGGCCGTGGTCGTGTCTGCTATGAGCGGGGAAACAAATCGCTTGGTCGGGTTGGTCGATGCGCTGGACGCGGATTTGGCTCCTGACGGAAAACGCCGCGACAGCGCCATTGAAGACGAATACGATTCGATTGTGGCTAGTGGTGAACAGGTGACATCAGGCTTGCTGGCTATTGCGCTACGCCGCCGGGGGCTTCGTGCGCGCAGCTGGCTTGGTTGGCAAATACCGCTGCGCACGGACATGGCCCATTCTAAAGCCCGCATTGCCGAGATCGAGTCCTCTGCCATTGGCCCGTCGTTAAAAGAGGGCAATGTCGCCGTTGTCGCTGGATTTCAAGGCGTGAATGAACGGGGCCGTATTTCGACATTGGGGCGCGGTGGATCTGATACATCCGCGGTGGCGATTGCAGTCGCGCTAAAGGCTGACCGCTGTGATATTTATACTGATGTTGACGGGATTTATACAACAGACCCGCGCATAGAAGAAGACGCGCGGCGGTTAAACCGCATTGCGTTTGAAGAAATGTTAGAGCTGGCCTCACTCGGGGCGAAAGTTTTGCAGACCCGCTCTGTAGAGCTTGCCATGAACAATAATTTGCCTATCCGCGTGCTCACCAGCATGCGTGAGGTAGGCGAAGATAACCCCGGCACATTAGTCTGCCACGAGGATGAAACTATGGAAGAACGTGTTGTATCCGGTGTCGCCTATAGCCGCGACGAAGCCCAAATCACCTTGCTGCGCTTGGCAGATAGACCAGGCATGGTCGCCAAAGTGTGTAAGGCGATGTCTGATGCCAATGTGATTGTTGATATGATTGTGCAGGGCATATCCCGCTCTGATAATGCGGCGAACTTGACCTTCACCGTGGGTAAGCGCGATTTGGACAAAGCCTTAGCGGCGCTTAACGCGTCTAAGGAAACAATTGGGTTTGAGAAAATTAAATCAGATTCTGATGTGACCAAAGTCTCGGTGGTCGGCATTGGTATGCGGTCCCATACGGGGGTTGCGCAAACGATGTTTGAGGCCTTGGCCGAGCGTAATATCAACGTCGAAGTGATTGCCACCTCAGAAATTAAAATCTCTGTTTTGATTGACGCAGAATATACAGAGCTTGCTGTGCGAGCTCTGCATAGCGCGTTTGGGCTTGAAAACGCGTAAATCCGCGCGATAGGACGTTGGTGGGACGGTAATCTATCCAAGGCACGCTTTAAAAACGGGACGAAACTCGTTTGAACGCTTTTGCATCTGAGCGGATATTAAGTTTTCAATTTTTGAAGATTTACTACCGACCCTGGCAGACGTTTGACGCGAGTTCATCCGCGCAACAATATCCCGGCTATTATATATTTTTTTCTCTGCTGCAATTTTCATGTTGCGCTTAAACGCTCTGAAATCCTGAGGCCCGCCTAAAGCGCAGTAATTAAGCAGAGCGAGGTCATAGGCTGCAAATCCAGAGGTGAGTTTTCCGCTGTTGAAACCCGTTCCGATATCCCGCCACCGTAGCCCGTCGCGCCGTATGACGAGGGGCTGTGTGTAAGCGCCATCCATTTTAATGGCCTGCTAGAGCCAATATCTAGACTGCTCGAAATTCGTTTGAAACCCATTAGCTCCCGTTAAGTAATTATATCCCAGCAGCTTTGCGGCCTGCCGTCTTGGAGATATGGGATTAGTTGCCGCTTTCTCTAGCCAAGCCTTCTGATCATCACCTTTGAAAAATATGGCAAGGTGATTCTGAGCGTGAGAGAGCCCCGATTGCGCCGCAATTTCAGCATATTTCTTGCCTTGCCTTTTATTCTTGCCGTAAATGATTGTTGAATATGTGAAGGCGGCATGCGTGTTACCCGCGTCGGCGGCCTTTCTAAGCAATACTTTGCGGTCGGGATCACCGGCAGGTTGCGTGTATGATAAGGTCAGCGCATGGGCGGCTTTTGCAAGTGGGTCGCCTTGCTTATCAGCTAATAAAAAGCGCTTTTTCGCCGTTTTATAGCACTCTTGCTTAACGGCACATCGGAATTCAAATAAGGCGCGATTATAGGTGCCAACGGCAAGGTCTTGGGCGCTAAGGTCATCGAAAATGACTCGGTATTGACTATTGACGGCATTGCGGTTGATCCGGCTATTTTTGGTTTTTTCTCTTGCAGCCCGGAAATCCAGAACGTGTAAATTATTGGCAGCTAGAAGGTCGCCGCCGCGCATCGCTCTTTTATATAGCCTCCGGGCTTTCGCGTCCTTGCCCTTCAAAAGCGCTTGATAGGCGCGTTCATTCCAATCCTCAGGAGCGGGATAATACTTGACAACTAAGGCGCATAAGACGGCAGCGATACCGCCTAGTAAAACAAGTTTCTGACTCATGCTGACCTCCCTTAGCCCGCTAAGCATTAGCAGAGTGCGTTGAAGAATTAATGAAGAGTGGCCGCTGTTTAGTTAATCTTTCACCTCTCTTAATTTTAACCTTTTTTACCTAGTCGCGACCCTACCACCTCCTGTATAGTCCGCGCGTGAGTGTGGAACCCAACATAACGAAAAAAGTCCCGCGTCTGATGCGGGCAATTCGCGCGGCGATGGCCGGCAGCGAGTCTGTTCAAGAGCGACTGGATCACTTTGTCGAGGCCATAACAGACTCGATGAATGTCAAAGTTTCGTCGATTTACCTCCTGCGGGACGGTGATGAATTAGAACTATCGGCGACCCAAGGCCTGAAACGCTCCGCTGTGCACAAAACGCGGATGAAAAAAGGCGAAGGCCTCGTTGGTCATGTGGCGCTTACTGCGCGGCCACTCAATTTGGATGATGCGCCGTCACATCCTTTGTTCTCTTATCGTCCAGAGACGGGCGAAGATCCGTTTAAATCTTTCTTGGGTGTGCCAATATTGCGCGGGGGGCGCACATTGGGTGTGTTGGTCGTCCAAAGCCGTGACGCGCGACGGTTTGATGAAGATGAAGTCGAGGATATGCTCACCGTGGCCATGGTGCTGGCCGAAATTATTGTTGATGATGAACGGCTCGGCGGGAAAAAGGCCAAACTCAAAGGTATTTCCTTAAAACCTACCAAGCCAGAGACTATAAAAGGCAAAGCCTTTGCAGATGGCTTGGTCCATGGGCATGCCTATTTGCATTTACCGCCCGTGCCGCCCGCCAATTTGCTATCTGATAATATCGCCGCCGAAGAAGCGCGGCTGGAAGTCGGCATTAGCGTGCTGCGCGCCTCTGTTGACGCCATGGTCAGCGGCGAGGCGGCGTCTATTTCACGCGCCTCTAAAGACATATATGAAAGCTACCGCATGTTTGCCTATGACCGTAAATGGGTCGGACGGCTACGCGAAGCGGTGCATTCGGGTCTAACGGCGGAAGCGGCCGTAGAGCGGGTACGCAATGAACATCGCGCACGCCTTATGAAGGCGCGCGACCCCTATTTGCGGGCGCGGCTCCATGATTTAGAAGATTTGGCCAACCGTCTTATTCGCGCCCTAATGGGTGAAAATATATCTATCGGGAATAAAAATATTTCAGATGACGCGATTATTTTTGCCCGCGATATCGGCCCGGCGGAACTGCTTGATTATGACCGGGACAAGCTTTTGGGATTGGTGCTGGAAGAAGGTGCGGCGTCTAGCCATACAGCGATTATTTGTCAGGCTATTGGCATCCCACTTATTGGGCGTGCGGACGGCGTGCTTGATCATATTGAAACGGGCGACGCGGTGCTGCTCGACGGTGAAACAGGTTTTGTCCATATTCGCCCGCTAGAAACACAAGTCTCGGCCTTTCAAATGCGGATGAATATTCGCGGGGAAATGACACGCGCCTATGACGCTATTCGCCTGCAGCGCGCGGTGACTAAAGACGGACGCAAGATAAGTTTGCAATTAAATGCAGGCCTTCTTGTCGACTTACCGCAAATTGAATTATCGGGGGCGGACGGTATCGGCCTGTTCCGGACAGAGTTCCAATTTATGGTGTCCGAATTTATGCCCAAACTAGCGGAACAAACAGAGCTTTACCGCCAAGCCTTAGAGGCAGCGGGGGACCGCCCCGTGACGTTTCGCACACTGGACTTGGGCGGTGATAAAATCCTGCCTTATATGGATCCTGTGCCCGAAGAAAATCCCGCTATTGGCTGGCGCGCCATTCGTATCGCGCTCGACCGTCCTGGGTTGATGCGCTATCAGCTTCGCGCCTTGATTGCGGCAGGGGCAAAACGGAATTTGCGCGTTATGTTCCCTATGGTCGCGACCGTGGATGAATTTGTAGAGGCCCGTGCACTCTTTGATATCGAGGTCAAGCGCGCCTCAAAACTTGGCCAAGATTTGCCGCATAAAATCGAAATTGGCGTGATGCTAGAGACGCCGTCACTGGCGTGGCAAATTAATGCCATATGTGATCACGCCGATTTTGTCTCTGTTGGTGCCAATGATTTGATGCAGTTCTTCTTTGCCGCAGACCGCGATAATGCGCGCGTGGCCGACCGTTATGACCCGCTGCATCCTGCGGCTTTATCGATTATGAAATTTATCTCTGATGGGTGTCGTAAAAACGGAAAATCAGCTGCTGTTTGTGGGGCCATGGCGTCCCGCCCGTTAGAAGCGATAACCCTCATTGCGCTTGGCTATGACAGCCTATCGATGCCCGTCACAGGGATTGGGCCCGTGAAATCTGCAGTTCTGGCGCTGGATGCAGAAAAACTCCGTGCCCGTATTGCACCGCTGATTACGCTGCAATCGCGCCTGTCAACTGTGCGCGATGAGGTTAAGGCGTTTTGTATGGAAGAAGGCGTGCCGATTTAGCAGCACGCCGCTTGAGCGTTACGCAGCCGTTCTAATTGACTGAACTCGGATAAATCGGCGTAATATCATAGGGGATATCTTCAAGCTTGCTCAGAACTGTCTCGGCTTCTGTGTCTAGCTTGCCGTAATGATCGAGGAAGATTTTCGCATTGTCATAATCGCCGTCGCCTTGGATGGTCACGACTTGTCCTGTGAGAGCACCAATGGCGTCGGCAAGTTTGTTGAAGTTCACGCGAAAGCGCTCTTGTTCGGGCAGCCACGTCACCGCGCCAACTTCGCGAAAATAGCTATATTGAAACGCGGCCCCTTTGCCGTGGGCGGCATCAATGCCAAACCGCATAGAGCGGAAAAGCCCCGTGAAATAAGTCGCTAAAAAGGCTTCACGCTCATGGGGCGGTAGTTCACCGCGCGACATCATATAAAGGATATTATAGGCGCCCATAACGTCGGCCTTGCCTTCCTCCAGTCCAGAGGACAATTCTTGCAGTTCCGCATTCACCGTCGTCTTGCGGCCATCTTTGATAATAGAGCCAGGGCCGAGGCTATGTGATAGCTCGTGAAACAGCGTATTATTCGCCATGTATTTTTTGACCGTCAGCGCGGCTTGCTCAGCCTCTAAAACGCGCTCGCCAATTGGGGCCAGAATACGGTCATATTTCGCGCCTAGGACATTGGTAAGAATAACTTTCTTCGCGCCTTTTGCTTCACGCACACGTTCGTCATTGGGCAGGTTAAAGGCAATGGTCTGCACGCCTGGCACGTTATCGCCGCCCCCTTGGATTTGATCGGCCACAACAATCGGGCTTTCAAATCCGCGTTGAAAGTTCTTATAGCTATCTGGCACGGGTAGATTTTTTTCCATATCTTTCAGATAGTTTTTATACTTCGCCAAAGCCTTAGAGGCTTCTGGGTCTTTGATGGTGACGAAACTTTCAAAGGCAGTTTTATAGCCAAATAATTTGTCGTCATAAACTTCATAAGGGCCAATGGCGATTTCAATCGCGCCGTCCAAATCCATCCATGCCATTTCAGAATCGAAATAATCATCCGATAAAAAGCTATCAGCACGTATGTCTAAAAACCTTTTTAGTGACGCATTTTCTGACAGGGCAGCTGCCTCTTTTAAGAGCGCGCTGGCGCGCGTTAATGGCTCTTTATATTCCACGGAATAGGGCACAGCGACCAAGCGATCGCCGTCGCGGCGTATAACGCTATAGCCTGATTTAAACGCGGCTTCGTCGTCGGGATTGGCTGCAATCCAAGCGTTGAACTCGTCCTTAGTCATGTCCGCCGGATAAAATCCAGCGCCGTCAGGACAGGGCATATCGCCGTAAAACACATGCCCTTCGGCCAGCGTATCGCAGACACCAAAATGCTCGTCAAACATGGCGAGCAAAAGGTCTTTATTGGGTGCGTCTGAGTTGGCAATCTCCGCGCGGATGGCTGGATTGTTTGGGTTAAGTTGCAGAAGGTAAATCTCTGACATAACTTTGGACGCCTCAATCAGTTTATTCAGCACAGCTTTCTCAGACGCGCTTAAAAAAGATGTATCCGGATTGAGCGGAATTTTCGCAAACTTCGCATATTGCGCAGCCAAGTCATAAAACGGCGTCGTCGCTGTTGTGTCCGGGGACATGGTTGTGTCTAAGGCGGACTTTGTCGGTGAGGTCGCGTCACTATCAGCAGGGGTCTGTGCCCCGCACGCGCCCAACAGTGCGGCGGCAGCAATCGTGGTCATTAAGTTGCGCATAATCAGTCCTGTAGTTTTTGTTTTATCTGCTCTGCGATCGCAAGCAGGTCATCCATATTGGCCATAGCGCCGCTGGCATGCGGTTTTTGCTTATCCCCATCATAACGCGGAATGATATGAAAATGAAGGTGAAAGACCGTCTGTCCTGCCGGCGCGCCGTTAAATTGCGTTACCACAATGCCGTCTGGCGATAGTGTCGCCTCGACGCCTTTGGCAATCTTTTGCACCTTAGTTATGACCCTTGCCAAGACATCCGGGTCAGTATCCAATATATTGCGAGACGCGGCTTTGGGAATAACAAGGCAATGACCCCGTGTTTGCGGGAAGGCATCCATAAAAGACAGCACATCATCATCTTCATAAATTTTCGCGCATGGAACGTCGCCAGCCATGATTTTGGCGAAGATGTTGCTGGCGTCATATGGGGCGTGAAGGGTCATGGTTTACTCTCCTGTTTTATCGGATGTCTTTTTGAAAGGTGTGTGTTTGGATAATATATTCACTTCATGGTCGACGGCGCGGCGTTCCCGGATGAGGTAATCATCCACCGCACCGCGTAGGCCGGGGTGGGTAATGAAATGGGCGGAATGGGTTGTGACGGGTTCATAACCGCGCGCGAGTTTATGCTCGCCTTGTGCGCCCGCCTCGACACGCGACAGGCCACGCGCAATGCCCTCTTCTATGGCTTGGTAATAGCATAGCTCGAAATGCAAAAACGGCTTGTCGATGAGCGTGCCCCAATTCCGCCCGTATAGGGCCTCGCCGCCGATATAATTCAGCGCGGCAGCCACGGGGCTATCGTCCATTTCTGCGATCACGAGGCAGATATCGTCGCGCATTGTCTCTTGCATCCTATCAAAAAAGTCTCGCGTTAAATAAGGCCGCCCCCATTTGCGCATGCCCGTATCAATATAACATTGGTAGAAAATATCCCAGTGATGGGGTTTTAGATTATCCTCTGACAGGCGTTTTATCGTGACCCCATCTTGGGCTGCTTTGCGTTCTTTGCGAATATTTTTCCGTTTGCGAGAGGTCAGCGTCGTGAGGAAATCATCAAAGCTGCTATAGTCTCTATTGATAAAATGAAACTGCCGGTCTTGCCGCGCGAGCCAGCCTGCGGCTGCCGCGACGTCTTTATCTGCATCTTCTAAAAATGTCATATGCCCACTGCTGAACCCTTCACGCTCGGTTAGGCTCATGATAGCGGATAAGACTGCGGCTTTGCCCTCGGCCGTATGCGATAAAAGACGCGGGCCAGTTGCAGGGGTGAACGGGACCGAGCATTGCAGCTTGGGATAATATTCTATCCCTGCACGGTGCAGTGCATCAGCCCAGCCATGATCAAAAACATATTCGCCTTGACTGTGCGTTTTGGCATAGAGCGGGGCTGCGCCAACAGCTGTGTCATCCCCGTCTGTCACCCAAATATGGCAGGGCGTCCAACCTGTGTCTGCTGCGGCGCTACCGCTTTCCTCCAGCGCGTTTAAAAATCGCCAGCTTAAAAATGGATGCGACACAGCAGGAAGCTGCGCGTCCCATGCGCTCTCGCTCACCGCGCTGATGGACGGAAGGATTGTGGCGCTAAAGACGGGGTTTGAACTCATAGCTTTCTATAGAGGCTGCGCGCGGCTAAGTCAGGGAAATTTCGACAACTGCGTCAATTTCAACAGCAACATCAAGCGGCAAGCTTGGTGCAGAGACGGCAAAGCGTGCGTGACGCCCCGCATCGCCAAAGACCGCGACCATAACATCAGAACAGCCATTAATGACTTTGGGAATATCGGCTTGTGTCGCACTGGGCAGGGCTTGCACAAATCCGCCCAATTTCACAATGCGTTTTACCCGGGTCAAATCCCCGCCGCAGGCGGCTTTCATTTGCGCTATCAAGTTCAGCGCTGATAGCTTTGCTGCCTCTTGCCCGCGTTCCACTGATAGGTCTTCGCCCAGCCGTCCGCCGATAAAATTATCGCCAATTTTAGATATCTGCCCTGATACGAACACCATATTGCCCGATATGACATAAGGCACATAATTAGCCACAGGGGCGGCGGCTTCGGGCAGAGTGAAGCCAAGCTCGGTGAGTTTCTGATCCGGTGTGCTCATAACGTTTATCCTTTATCCAAATGGTAGGTGAAAGTCCTACCGATACATATCGCCAAAATATCACGCGGCAAGGGCTGATCCGTATTCAGCCATATTGCGCGGTTCCCCTCAAAGGTAAGCACGTCAGAAAATAAGTCGCGAAAGCTTGGGATGAGTGTTGTCTGGCAGCTTACAAATAATCCAATTGCGTCGGGGCGTTTGTCTTTCCAGTCATACCGTAATGTCGTGCCGCTGCCGCTATGCTCTGTCAGATAAGACGGCTCACGCCATTTTAGGGTCTCGGTCAATGGCCCAACACGCGGGTCGTTTTGCGCCGCATTGAAAATGAGTGCGCGCAAGGCTAGGGCATATTGGCGCGCCTTTTCAGGATAGCGATTAATGACAGCGGCGACGGGCGCTGCTATGGGAGGAGCCGTGAATGACATAATCAGCAGCTTAGATTAAGGACCGACAGCATGCCAGCGCTTGATGACATTATGCCCTTGCCCAATGACCAGCCAGAGGTCACGCAGTTTTTAAAAACGCGGCGGTCAAATATGGCCAAAATGATGGAGGGGCCAGGGCCGAGCGCGACGCAGCTATCAGAAATCTTGGACATTGCAGCCCGTGTACCAGACCACCGAAAATTAGCGCCTTGGCGCTTCATTGTCTTTGAGGGCAAAGCGCGGTCTGATTTTGGACAAGTGATTGCCAGCGAGTTTGCGGCGCAAAATCCTGACTTGCCGCTTGATAAAACACTGTTTGAGAGTGCCCGCCTTATGCGCGCCCCAACTGTTGTCGCGGTCATCAGCAGCCCCAAAGACTGCATCCGCGGCACGCCTGAATGGGAGCAAGTGCTGTCATCCGGTGCGGTGTGTTTTAATATGCTACTAGCCGCGCAATCTATGGGCTTTGCCGCGCAGTGGCTGACGGAGTGGTTTTCTTATAATGCAGCGGTTTTGAAAAAACTTGGACTGGCCGAGGGCGAAAAAGTGGCAGGCTTCATTTATCTGGGCCAAACAACGGCTCCTTCGCGGGAACGCGCGCGGCCCAATGTCGCAGATATTACCCAGCACTGGGTTTAAATGCGGGTTTAGCGTGTAAACGGAGTAAAACGACCTAGAGTGTTCAACGCAATTGTGGATAAGCGCTGTAGATTCACTGTGAAATATCATATTGGGGGGATGACAAATAGAGTAAGAGCCCCTACATGCTGCCCACGGTACTAAGTCGTAAGGCTTAACACCGCAGTCTTTGACTGGACCCCATGGCTTCCACCGCGCCCCGTGAAGCCATGGGGTTACTTTATTTACCCAACATTTATTATCGCGTCAAAGATTTACGACGTCTCGGAAAATAGCTCTCGCCCAATAAGCCAGCGTCTAATCTCACTTGTCCCTGCGCCAATCTCCATTAGCTTGGCATCGCGGAGCAACCGCCCTGTGGGATAGTCATTGATATATCCATTACCGCCCAGCATTTGAATGGCGTCTAGTGCCATCTGCGTGGCTTTCTCTGCGGCGTATAAAATACAGCCCGCCGCGTCTTTGCGGGTTGTTTCCCCGCGGTCACACGCCGCCGCCACGGCGTAGCTATAGGCGCGCGCGGTTGACAGGCTGACATACATATCCGCCAACTTGCCTTGCATAAGTTGGAACTCGCCAATCGGTTTACCAAATTGCTTGCGCTCATGGATATAGGGCAGCACCACATCAAGGCAGGCTTGCATAATCCCAATCGACACGGCCGACAGAACCACCCGTTCATAATCCAAACCCGACATCAAGATTTGCACACCGCGCCCAATCGGGCCCATAATATTTTCGTCTGGCACAAAGCAGTCTTCAAAGACAAGTTCGCATGTATCAGAGCCGCGCATACCCAGTTTGTCGAGTTTTTGGGCTGTTGAGAACCCTTTCATGTCAGGCGTAATCAGAAAGGCCGTAATGCCTTTGCTGCCTGCGCTCATATCGGTTTTGGCATAGACAATTAGGAGATCAGCCGTCGGCGCATTTGTGATCCACATTTTATTGCCCGTTAAGCGGTAACCGCCGTCCACTTTATCGGCCCGCAGTCGCATAGAGACAACGTCTGACCCTGCGCCAGGTTCACTCATGGCGAGGCTGCCTAAATGCTCGCCCGATATCAAACCGGGAAGGTATTTTGCTTTTTGCTCAGCATTACCCCAACGGCGCAGCTGGTTAATACACAGATTAGAATGCGCGCCATATGACAACCCCACGGAGGCTGACGCGCGGCTCACTTCTTCAATCGCAATGGTATGTTCAAGGTAGCCCAGCCCTAAGCCTCCGTCTTCTTCGTCAACCGTAATGCCGTGCATCCCCAACTCGCCCATGGCAGGCCATAAATGGCGAGGAAATTCATTGGTCGCGTCAATATCAGCGGCAATCGGGGCCAGATTGTCTTGGCAAAAGCCTCTAACGGTTTCACGGATCATATCCGTTTCTTCCGAATGACCAAATTGTAAAGTCGGGTAGCTGGGTAACATAATCTGTCCTTTAAGCTCTCTTGCGCTCTGCTGTTCTATCATGACCCATGCGGGGATTACAGCCGCTTTTGGTAAACACATTCACGGGTCTTACGACGGCTTTATGCTGCGCATATGAATGATAACGAAACAATCTTCCAAAAATACGACACCATAGCGACGACTGGCCTACGGGCTATATTGTCTGATTTTATGGTCAATACTCAACGGGACTCACAAAATGGCGATATGGACCCCTGTCACAAATCCGTAGCGACCATGACGTCCCTGTTTAAACTCATCAAAGACATAGAGACCTATAACGAAACGCTATTGCCTAAGGATAAAAAAATCGCAGATAATATCCGCCCCGCTGATGAGCTTGACCCTGAAGAGCTACGCGCGCGACTGACGCGCTACCTTGCCCGTCTTGACGCGTCAGCTATGCCGACAATTGTAATCCATCCCGATGAATAGTCGCGACATACCCCAAGTCTATGAATGGCAGGCTTTGGCGCGAAATGACCAATGGCCCCCAGCTGGTGATTGGCTTATCTGGCTCCTACTGGGTGGGCGCGGTTGCGGGAAAACACGGGCTGGTGCAGAATGGGTGCGCGCGCAAATTAAGCAAGGCGCAAAACGCGTCGCCCTTGTCGCGCCGACCTATAATGATGCGCGCGAAGTGATGCTATTTGGTGAAAGTGGCTTGATGAATTTAGGGCCCGTTGATGCGCGCCCACGCTACCAATCATCGCGGCGTCGTTTGGAATGGCCCAACGGTGCGGTTGGCTTTGTTTATTCTTCGGAAGACCCAGATGGCTTGCGCGGGCCGCAATTTGATTGCGCTTGGGGCGATGAATTTTGTGCTTGGGCCTATCCAGATGACACGCTGTCTAATTTGCGCCTGGCCTTGCGATTAGGGGATAAACCGCGTCTTGTGATGACAACAACCCCGCGCCCGATTGCGGCGCTTACCGCCTTGATGGCCCAAGACGGGCTTGTGGTCAGCACAGCAAAGACATCGGATAATGCCGCCAATCTTTCGCCTGTTTTTATCAAAGCGGTAGAGGATGCCTACGGCGGAACCCGCTTGGGGCGTCAAGAACTCGGCGGCGAGATTATCACAGATCACGCAGGCGCACTCTGGACGCGGGCCATGATAGAAGCCTGCCATATGGAGCAATCAGACGCGCGTGAGTTTATCTATGATAAAATCATTATTGCCCTTGATCCGCCTGTCACCTCTGGCGTTCGCTCTGATGCCTGTGGTTTGGTTGTGGCGGGATTGCTACGCGGGCAGGCGGGCGAGTTTGATACGGTCCACATATTGCAAGACGCAACCGTGCAGGGCCTCTCACCCGAGGCATGGGCGCGGCGGGCAATCGGATTATGGGAGAGCTACGGCGCAGATTATATTCTCGCCGAAGTCAATCAAGGCGGAGAGATGGTTGCGCTCACGCTTAAGACCATTGACCCAGAGGCCATCGTGAAAACCGTTCATGCGTCCCGGGGTAAAGCCGTGCGTGCAGAACCCGTTGCCGCGCTTTATGAACAGGGTCGCGTGAAACATGTCCGTACATACTCCGAATTGGAGGACGAGCTTTGCACCTTGGGCACAGAGAGTTTGAAACACAGTCCTGACCGCGCCGACGCTTTGGTTTGGGCGGTAACTGATTTGCTGTTGTCCCGTCGGGGCAGGCCGCGCGTGCGCCGTGTTTAACCCCCGTCAGGCTTTTGAGCTGGCGTATGTGTCCTTGACAAACCCATGCCCTTTGACTTTTGCACGAGGCGCTATACACATGCGCCATGCAACAGATTCTCGAATACATACAAAAGGAATGGGCTGTAATTAGCGGCGCGCCCATCACGTTTCTTGTGCTTGCGGTTATGATGTTTGGTGTAGCCTTTTGGTTTTTCAGGGAGCGATTGAGCAGCGCCAAAGACCTTATTAAATTGAGAGACCAAAAAATAAGCGACTATGAAAAGAAAACGGGAGCGTCTTCACCAGACGAAGCGAAGGCGAGAATGGATGCTTTAGAGGCAAGGATCGATGATCTAAGCCCGAGGACAATAAGCGCCGCACAGCGTCAAACCATGATGCCCTATTTAGGTGCCTACTCTGGCTCAAAAATTGAGATTGCTGCTGAGGGGGGCGTTAATGAGGCTACTTTACTTTCCCATTCGCTTTTATCTGTGTTTAGCAATGCGGGATGGCAAGTAATCAATTCTATGGTCATGGGTGTTGGTAATCGGCCTATTAGCGGGGTTGGATTGTTAGTATTGGATGCGGCGAATTTGTCTGACGAGGAGCAATCGGTTGTAAGTGCTTTAGGGGAGGCTGCAATAGAGTTCGATTTACAATCGGGAAGCCGCCTAAGAGAAGGCGTAGACGTTAGTTTGCTTCTAACTCATCGGCTTCCGCTTTGACCTAGTAACCTTTGAGCTTTACGCGCTCTGTAACGCGATGCAAAAGACCATATGGTTGAATTTATTATTATCGCGGTTCTTATTGGCGTGATTGCTGTGGCGGTTTTGCGTAAACCGTTTACCCCGCCGCCGTCGACCCATGCCGACCCTAAGCTGTTCAAATTTTACGAGGCCGCCCCCAGTGTGTTCGTGAATGCGCCAGAGCGGATATTTTTCCAAATGTGCTCAAAGGCACTACCCAAGGGCTATGTGCTTTTGGCCAAGCCCCGGCTGGAAGATATTATTCGGGTCAAGCGCGATTTGCCCAACCCTAAACTCCGCTGGCAACTGCGTGCTCGCGTTAAATCGCGTCATATTGATTTTGCGATTATGCGCTGGGACGGCACGCCTGTTATGGGCATCGAACTTGACGGCCCCTCACATGACAATAGCGCCGCCAACGCAGGCGACGCCCTGAAGGACGGTATTTTTCGTGCGGCGGGTTTACCTTTGCGCCGAATCCAAACGGGTGAGGATTTTGCAAACCATATCGCGGAAATCACGCATTTTTTAAAGTCTCCTTAACCATAATCAGCCACCTTAGCCCCAATGTCATAACGGTAAAACTGTGATGGGGGCAAATGTGGCCAATCGTAAAAAACTCGACCTTAAACGGGATTTGAAATCTGTCACGCAAGAGCTTGCGGGTTTACATAGAGAACTGGCTAGTCAAACGATTTTGCTTGCGTCTCAAACCGGTCAAACCGCACCCCTTATTGAGGCCGTCTCCGCCCTTCGCAACGCGCGTGAGCTTTACTCACTCGACGCGGCCCCGCGCGCCAATGCCGAAGTGCAACAAGCGCTGGCCGACACGCTTTTGACCTTAGGTCGCACCAATGATGACGTGCAGGCCCTAGAGGCGGCTGTTGATGCTTACCGCGGCGCAATCACATTGGCGTCTATGCTGGGTGATGAGCCTATGCGCCGTGCGTTGAAGAAAAATTATGCCCGTGCACGTGATTTGCTCGGGTCCCGCTCTACCCGGCGCGGCGCAGCCTAGGCTTAATCGGGCAGCGCTTGATTAACGGCTCCCGTCTGGCCGCATGTGAAAATTCAATCAAAATAAGCAACTAGGACTAAATTGGCTATTATATACTTAACAAACCCATAGCCTCTATGGCATATAATGCCCATGAGCATTTTATCTAAGACATATTTCCACAACGAAGCTGACGCTTTCGCACATCTTGAAGCCATTATTTGGGGCGGCAAACCTGTTTGCCCTAAGTGCGGCCACGATGAGCGCATCTATGAGCTTAAGGGTGTGCGGTCTAAGCCTTCTAAAAAGAATCCCGAAGGCGTCGAGCGGCATGGTCTAAAGAAGTGTGGCGCATGTCGCAAGCAGTTTACTGTCCGTGTGGGCACTGTTTTTGAAAGCTCTCACGTTCCTTTGACTAAGTGGTTACAAGCCGCATATTTGATGATGTCCTCTAAGAAGGGTATCAGCAGCAAGCAGCTAGAGCGCACACTGGAAGTCACTTACAAAACCGCATGGTTTATGGCTCACCGCTTGCGCGAAGCTATGGCGTCTGGCGATATGCCCCCGATGGGCGGCGAAGGCGCGATTGTCGAAGCTGACGAAACTTATTTTGGTAACAAAGTTAGCCTTAAGAAGAAACGCGCCATGCAGCGCCGTGGCATCAAGGGCTTTGGCGGCGTTGCCAATAAGCACGTTGTTGTCTCTCTCGTGGAACGTGGCGGCTCTATTCGCTCTTTTAATGTTGACCGCGCGACCATCACAAGTGTTGGCAAAATCGTTCGTGAAAATGTTGACCGTAAGTCTCGCTTAATCACTGACGAAAGCCGCTTATATCCGCGTGTTGGCAAAGAGTTTAAAAGCCATGAGACAGTCATTCACTCTCGCGGTGAGTATGTGCGGGGCGATGTCTACACAAACACTCTTGAGGGCTATTACAGCGTCTTTAAACGCGGCATGAAGGGTGTCTATCAACACTGCAACGAAAAGCACCTTCACCGCTATCTTGCGGAATTTGATTTCCGCTACAACAACCGCGCCAAGCTAGGCGTAACAGATATGGAACGGACGGAAGCCGCCCTACAAGGTATCGTAGGCAAGCGGTTGACTTACCGATGGTCTAACGGAAAATCCGCCTGATTACAGTGACTTACCGCTTTTTCATGGTATTAAGTGACTGATTCTATTGACTCTTTTTGTGATTCGTGTATATAGGGCATTAAATGGATTAGGGGTAGCCTGGTCGGCGAAGCGTCTCGTAAGGGGCGCTTTCTGCTTTTTAAGGGAATGTTTTTAACCCATAACCCGCCATAGCCCCGTGACGATTTGTGCGTATAGCTGTTTTGACCGCCAACCAATCGGGGCGGTCAGTGTCTGGCTTTTTTACATAGTGAATAATTGGTTGGCAGGCTAAATCGGCCATTTGCAGACCTTCGACATTCCCGCTTTTCTTGGCAAAATGTATGTCGAAATCACATCTCCTTCGAGCTATCGTTTTATTGCTCCACTCTCGCACTAGATTGTCTTCGCTTTTCCCGCGCGATTCAAATACTATGCAAGTGCCACGTCCCGTCATCATGTGGATGCGCTCCAAAACAAACTGAACGCAAAGCTCGTAAGGATTCATAGGGTCGCGGTATTGCCTGCTGTGAGCATCCTTGTTTATAACGGCAGAAATTATCGTTGCGGGTGTGACTCTAAATTGTTCACTTAAGGCATCAAAAAACCTCTGCCTTTCATCGTTATCAATAAGAATACTAAATGGGCCTACTTTCTTTTTTATATCGTAATCATGGAAAATTATGCCGTCATGCGACCAGAAGTCTAATTTAATCCTAGACATTGCAGGTATCTCTTGGCTGAGGTAATCTTCACGAAGATAAACGGCTGCAGTAAGCGCAAACCAAGGCGAAGCTGGGTCAATGTTGTTCATTCCGTGGTCGCCAGACTCGTCAATAAATGCTATGTAGGTCACTATGAAAAATAAATCCCAATTAGATAAATTCAAAGCCGCAGCTAAAGATCTAGAGTGCAACGAATCCGAACGAGACTTTGACGAAAAGTTGAAACGAATCGCAAAACCACAAGATACCCCTATTAAGGGTAAACCGCGCTCATGAGTCCATGCGAAAGCGCCCCTTGTCCACAACCCTGTAGCTAGTCGAAACTTGACGCACTTGCGCATGCGGTATTATGATACCGCATGACATATAAAGTAGAACTTAATCCTTATTTTGACGAAGTTGTGAGGCAAGAGCGAGAAGTAAAGTCGGGTCTTTCCCTATCTGCTCGTCTACTGCGGCGAATTGCTCGTAAGTTGATGCAAGCGAGTTTCTATCTACAACGCCAGAGGTAATAAGCTCCGCTAACAGGGGTGAGAGCGCGTCGAATATGTCTTGATGTGTGGCCATCCATATCAGTCGCTCGATTCTATGGGTTTGTCAAAGACACATACGCCACTAAATTCCTATACTGTCCTCCCACCCCAAAGATTTGGGGTAACTTTCAGATATTGTCAGAGATGACCCCATGATGATGCCCGCGCAGCTCTAACAGCTAATGCGCGGCTCTCTTTAATATCTGGAACCTTTATGAAACATTGGCTTGCCAAGGCGTTGTCGCCTGCGTCTTCTGCGTTAGAAACCAAAGAAACTCCGTCGGCGGGACAGCCTTTAATTGCTTTGCAACTTGGCGGTCACGCCGCCTGGAGCGGTCGCAATTATGCGTCTTTGTCTCGCCAAGGCTACCATAAAAACGCAATTGTTTTTCGCTGTGTGCGCTTGATTGCAGAGGCGGCAGCCTCAGTGCCGCTTTGTGAGCGGCGTGGTGATACATGCGTAGTTGGTGACCCGGCCGCGGCGCTATTGTCGCGCGGTCACAACGGGGCGAGCCATAGCGATATCATGGAACGCTTTTACGGCTATCTCCAAATGAGCGGGAATGCCTATCTGGAAGCTGCGTTAATCGACGGCGTTCCGACCGCGCTATATGCCCTGCGTCCTGATAAAATGCGGGTTCTGACCGACCGCAAAGGGTGGCCAAGTGGATGGGATTATGACGCTGGCGGTATGAAACGCCAATTTCATTACGACCCTGCGACAGGCCGCAGCGCGGTGTATCACCTGAAATTATTTGACCCGCTGGATACACAATATGGATATGCGCCATTGGCCGCGGCAGCGGATGCGGTGGATATCCACAATGCGGGAGGGCGCTGGACGAAGGCACTTCTTGATAATGCTGCCCGTCCTAGCGGCGCGCTGATTTATAAAGGCGCGTCTGGGGCAGAGCGTCTATCTGATGACCAGTTTGATCGTTTAAAGGCCGAGCTTGAAGGCGCGCATGCTGGGGCGAGTAATGCTGGGCGCCCAATGGTGCTTGAAGGCGGGCTGGACTGGAAAGCCATGAGCTTTTCCCCTGCTGACATGGATTTTATTGAGGCCCGCCGCGAAGCTGCACGTGAAATCGCGCAGGCCTTTGGTGTGCCGCCGATGCTGCTGGGTATTCCCGGTGACAATACTTATGCCAATTACAAAGAAGCAAATTTGGCCTTTCGGCGACAGACCATCATCCCACTGGTGAGCAAAACTGCAGGCGGTATAGAGCAATGGCTCCGTCCGTTTTACGGCGATGAC
Organism: Fretibacter rubidus; assembly: GCF_041429785.1. GTDB lineage: Bacteria > Pseudomonadota > Alphaproteobacteria > Caulobacterales > Maricaulaceae > Fretibacter > Fretibacter rubidus. Next base: position 2,784,561 of record NZ_CP163423.1, on the reverse strand, counting down.
CTGTCGCTTGTGCCAGAACTGGATAAGGTGTCTGCCCTATCCGAAGAACGCGCGGCCCTGTGGGCGCGGCTTGGCGCGGCTGAGTTTATTTCTCCGGATGAACGCCGCTCTATGGCGGGCCTCAGTGCCAATATAGGGGAGGGTGCCGATGCCGGATAAAGCCGTCTCTGTTGACCGTACCGTGACCTTAAGTCTGGTTTTTGCGGTTATCATACAAACCACAGGCGCGCTTCTTTGGGCGGGGTCCGCAGAAGCCCGTATCGAAGCCTTAGAGGCCCAACATAATTTTCATCCGCCTGTCTCTGAACGCCTTGCACGCATCGAAGAGCAAATGATTATGACGCGGCAATCGCTTGTTCGCATCGAGACCCGGATCGAGACGCGCAGCAAAGATTCTGAGCCTTAAGGACCACCATGTTAGATTTAAAATTACCCGCATCCGTTAGGATTAGCGGCTATGCCAGCGTGTTTTCAAAACCGGATTTATCAGGTGACCGCGTCATGCGCGGGGCTTTTGCCGCCAGTCTTTTGACCCATGCTGGCCGGCCTTTGCCTATGCTTTTTGGTCACGAAACTGTGGAGCCTATCGGTATTTGGGACCGCGTGATTGAAGATGGTCGCGGGCTATTTGTGCAAGGCCGTATCATGACGGGCAATGCGCGTGCTGACCGTATCGCCAGTCTGGTGACCGAAGGGGCTCTGACGGGGCTATCTATTGGTTACCGTGTGCGGCGTAGCCAACCCCGCCCCAACGGTGGTCGTGACTTAACAGAACTTGATTTGTGGGAGGTGTCGATTGTGGCCTTCCCCATGCTGCGCGATGCGCGGCTATCGCTGACACAATCCCACTCCCGCTCTTAACCCTAAAGGATTTTATATGAGTGATACAATTGAAACCAAAATGCAGACAAAGACGGCTTTTTCTGATTTCAGCCAAACCTTTGAAGCGTTCAAAGACGCCAATGATGAACGGCTGGCACAGATTGAGGCCAAATCATCTGCTGATAGTCTGACGACTGCCAAGGTCGAACGCATTAATGCCGCCCTTGATGACCAAGCCAAACGTATTGAGCGCCTGTCGATTGTCGCTAGCCAGCCTGCTATGGGCCAAGCGAGCGCTGTGAACCTTGAGGCTAAATCGGCTTGGGCAGATTATATTCGCTCGGGTGATGTGACCACGCTAAAATCCCTTGAAGGCAAATCGGTCGGTACAGTCGATAGCGAAGGCGGATATGTGGCCCCCATTGAAGCCGAGTCGATGATTGACCGCGCGTTAGAGCAAAGCTCGCCTTTTCGCTCTATTGCGGCGGTGCGCCGTGTTGGGGCGGGTCAGTTCAAAAAACCCGTTAGCCCCGGCGGTGCGTCCGCAGGTTGGGCGGGCGAGACTGACGCGCGGCTAGAGACAACGGCCCCGCAGCTTGACCTTTTGGAATTTCCAGCAGGTGAGCTTTACGCCATGCCCGCTGCAACCCAGATGTTGCTGGATGACGGCGTCGCGGATGTCGACCAATGGCTTGCCGATGAAGTGCGTGATGTGTTCTCTAATCAAGAAACAGCCGCCTTTATTAATGGTGACGGCGTGAATAAACCGCGCGGTCTTCTGGACTATGCACAAGCGGCTAATGCCAGCCAAAGCTGGGGCAGCATCGGGACTGTTAACACAGGTATAGACGGTGATTTTGATACAGATGCACCGGTCGACGGCTTGCTGGATTTGGTTTATGCACCCGCCACGCGTTACCGTTCGGACGCCAGCTTTGTGATGAACCGCCGCACGGTCAGCGCCATTCGCAAGTTTAAAGACGCAGACGGAAACTATATTTGGCAACCCGCAACAGAGGCTGGCGCGCCGTCCACATTGTTGGGCTATAAACTGGTCGAAGTTGAAGACATGCCAGATATTGCATCGGGCACAACGCCGATTGCTTTTGGTGATTTCCGCCGGGGTTACCTTATTGTTGACCGCCAAGGCGTGCGGGTGTTGCGCGACCCTTATTCCGCCAAACCCTATGTGTTGTTTTACACAACCAAACGCGTGGGCGGCGGTGTGCAGGATTTCAATGCGATTAAGCTCTTGAAATTCGCGGCCTAATTAAGTCCGCGGTTATTTAAATTTCAGCCTCGCGGTCACGCGGGGCTTTTTCTTTGGAAGGTCCGCATTAATGCCAATGATTAATATTACCCCACCCGCCGTTGAACCCGTGAGCCTGGATTACGCTAAGATATTTTTGCGCGTTGATACGGATGATGACGACGCGCTCATTACCGATCTAATTCGGGCTGCGCGCATCCGCGTGGAAGCCATGATTGGCGGCGCCTTAATCACCCGCGAAATGCGGCTAACAACAACACGTGTGTCGGGGCGGGGTGTGTTTATCAATCACCACCCAATTACGGATGTGACCTCTGTGGCTGTGCTGGATAACGCAGGGGCGCGTGTCAATGTCGGCCTTGAAAATGTGACGGTTAATCTGCGCTGTCAGCCGCCTGTTGTATCGCTGTCCGCGCATAATAACTGGCAGGCGATACTGTCAGGGGCTAGCGCCGTGGAGATTGACGTGGTTGCCGGTCATGGGTCTATGCCAGAGGATATTCCCATGCCTTTGCGCCAAGCGGTGCTACTCATCCTCGCCCAAAGCTATGAATTTCGCGGGGATGATAACGCCCCGCCTGTGCCGATGATGGTCGATGCGCTGTTGATGCCATACCGTATGGTGCGGCTATGATCGGGCATTTGCGCACGCGGCTCGGCGTTTATAAACCGCAATTAACAAGTGATGATTTCGGCGGACATGTCACTCAGTGGGTCTGGCACCGCAAAGTTTGGGGCCATATCGCACCGCGCAGCTTGTCAGAGACTCGCGAAAATGGACGGCTCAGCGTTATCCAAACCTACCGCGTCACCACACGATTTTACGATGATTTTCCCGAACGGGCGCGCCTGATGTGGGGCAGCCGCATCTTGCGCGTTATCTCGGCCTCTGACCCGGATAATCGGCGCGAACGCTTGCATCTTATCTGTGAAGAGGAACAACAATAATGGCGTCACACACCGACCCGAACGGGGCGCTTTCGCTCAGTCGTGGGCTTTATGACTTGCTGTCAAACAGCCTGATTATTCAATCACAACTTGGCGAGGACCCGCGGCTTTATGATCACGCGCCGGATGATCCGGTCTTTCCTTATCTCACTTTCGGCCCGCTGCGCAGCGAAGACGCGAGCGGGCAGGGCGGGGTGATCACTAACCATCTACAGACCTTGCATCTGTGGTCGCGTTATGCGGGACGGGCGGAAATGCTGTCTCTCATTGGCGCGGTGAGCCGTGTGTTGATTGACGGTGATTTAACGGTTGAGGATGGGGTTGTTGTCAACCGTCATATCCTCCTGACCGACATTTTTCGGGCCACTGACGGCCTCACCCTGCACGGCGTCATTCGCCTTCGCATTACGACTGACCAAGAATTGGAGACTTCATGAGCGCACAAGCTGGACGCGACCTACTCGTTAAACTTAAAAATGATGCGGGTGATTTTATCACGCTTGCGGGTCTTCGTACCAAGACCTTGCGCTTTAATGCGCGCAGCGTTGATGTGACTGATAGTGAAAGCCTAGACGCATGGCGCGAGTTACTGCCAGGTGCAGGTACAAAATCGGTTGAAATTTCTGGCGCAGGCGTGTTTCGTGATAAGGCGTCAGACGCCGTGGCGCGCAGCGCTTTCTTTGACCAAAGCTTGATAGACACTCAAGTCATTATCCCCCATTTCGGTATCATCGAAGGTCCGTTTCTAATCGCAAGCTTGTCTTATGCGGGCACATTTAACGGCGAAGCATCTTATGAATTGACCTTTCACAGCGCGGGTGCCGCAAGCTTTACAGTAATCGATTAAATGGGATTTCAACCCGGTGATCAGCGTGTTGTGATTGGCGCGCGCACCTTTACTTTACGTCTGACTTTGGGGGCTCTCTCCCATATCAGTTCGCGCCTCTCGGCCGCTGGACCACACGCCTTGGCAGATGCCATGCGCCGTATCGGGCCGGAAGAGGCGCGCGTGCTACTGGACTGTCTTTTAATGGCTCAACCGTCCTCCCCACGAGCCATGTCTGCGCAAGCAGATATTGACAGCTCAGTAGCACAACTATCCGACGCCGACGTACTAGTTTTTGTGCCGGCTATTTGCGCGGTGTTTGAGGAGAGTTTTGATGCCCGACTTTAACGCAGATGCCCCGTCTAATGACGCAGAACTGCATGACGACTGGCCGTTTGAGGCTTGGCTTAAACTCGCGGTAGGCCGTTACGGATTATCGCCACAAGAGTTTTGGTCGATTTCCGTCAAAGACTGGCTGACCCTGACCGCGCCAACAGAGCGACAAGCGCTTAACCGCGAGGGCTTTGCCGCTCTATCTGCGCGCTACCCTGATATAAAGGATATGAATAATCATGACCCCAACAGATGACGCCGCTCAGGCGCTAGAGGATTTCGCCCAAGGCCCGGCCTTTGATGCCGCGAACGCAACCGCACAATTATTTGAAGCGGCAGGTGATCGTATCGCAACAGCCCTAGACCGTGCTGCGCGCTCAGGTGAGCTTTCGTTTAATAATCTGGCAGAAAGTGTGGCGCGGGATTTGGCGCGTATGGCAATTTCAAACTTTATCACGGGACCCTTATCAGGCGCGGTCAGCGGGCTTGGGAGTTCGCCGACGCCCAGCCAAAACCAAACCAAGCCGCCTGTCACCGTGAATATGACGGTCAGCGGCGTATCTGACGCCGCAAGCTTTAATCGTTCGCAAGGCCAAATATCAGCCACGCTCGCCCGCGCGGTCAACGCGGGGCAGCGCTATCTTTAAGCTAAATTAAGGCGACAATTATGAGTGCATTTCATGACGTTATATTCCCGCTGCGCCTTGCCTTTGGGGCGAGCGGCGGGCCTGTGCGAAAGACCGATATTACCCAATTAGCCAATGGTTATGAGCACCGCAATAGTACACAGAGCCAGTCGCGACGGCGTTTTAATGCGGCAGCGGGGATTAAATCCCATGCGGATATAGCAACTCTCATGGCGTTTTTTGAGGCGCGCCATGGGCAGCTTTATAGCTTTCGGTTCAAAGATCCGCTGGACCACGCCGTTAATAACGCCCCCATTGCAACAGGGGATGGTCAAGAAACTGAATTTCAGCTGATTAAAATTTACGGTGATGAGGGAGGTCAATTTGTTCGTAAAATTACGAAACCGCGTGCGGGTAGCGTAACGCTTTTTAACAATAGTCAGCCTATCGCATCAGAAGATGTTTTAATTAATTACAACACGGGGCTCGTGACATTTAATACACCCCCGGCAGCGGTCAGCACAATTACGGCTAGCTTTGATTTTGACGTCATTGTGCGCTTTGACACAGAGGGGCTTGACCTGTCGCTAGAGGCGTTTGGGGCGGGCGAGGTTGCCTCCATCCCCCTTATCGAGGTGCTGACAGATGCGTGATTTATCCCCAACAGTAAAACAACATTTAGAGAGCGGCGCAACAACGCTGTGCACGATCTGGACACTGACGTTGCGAAACGGAACTGTTATGGGATTTACCGATCATGACCGTAATTTCCGGATCAAAGGCGTTGATTATTTTGCCGAAACAGGCCTGAGTGGCGGCGCGGTGGATAGCCGTCTTGGTTTTGCCGTTGATAACGGTTCTGTGCAGGGCGTGTTCCGTGATGACCGCATCACAGCGACTGATATTGACGCAGGATTATATGCAGGCGCGCGTCTTGATACAGCGCGCGTCAATTGGGCCGATCTTTCGCAACGGCTGAAAATCAGTACGGGCTTTATCGGGGAAATTACCCGTCAAGGTGATAGCTTTACATTTGAATGGCTGGGCGAAAGCGCGCGTCTTGACCGTGCGACGGGCCGTGTGTTTTCCGTGCAATGCGATGCGGACTTTGGCGATGCGCGCTGCGGCCTTAATGCGGATAGCTTTCCTACTGGCACGACTTGCCCGCGCAGCTTCTCTGCCTGTCACAATCAATTTGGCAATAGTCGCAACTTTCGCGGCTTTCCGTTTTTGATCGGGGATGACGCCTTAACCGCTGCTCCGCGCGAAACGGATAGCCGTGACGGCGGTTCTCGTTACACTGATTTAACAGGCCAATGACCCAAACAGAGTTGCGCTCGGAGATCTTGCGCTGTGCGCAAGATTGGATTGACACGCCTTATCAACATCAGGCGAGCACCAAGCAGGCGGGCTGTGATTGCCTTGGCCTTGTCCGCGGTATTTGGCGTGAAATTTACGGGGAAGAACCAATAGCAACGCCGCCCTATACGGCAAATTGGGCTGAAGAAACAGGGCGAGAGACATTGCTTCGGGCCGCGCAGTCTTGCCTGAACCCTCTTGATTTAGACGCTACACAACCCGGTGACATCATGCTGTTTCGTATGACGCCGAATGCCATGTGCAAACATATTGCGGTGCGCGCCAGCGAGACGACAATCATTCACGCCTATTGGGGGCGTGCTGTGGTCGAGAGTTTTCTCGTGCCTTATTGGCAAAAACGTCACGCCTATAGCTTTGCTTTTCCACCATTTTCAAAGGTCATTTTATGACAACTGTTTTAGTTTCTGGCGCGCGGGCCGTCGGCGCGCAATTGGGCTCTGCCGTTGTGCAAAGCGCAGGACAAGTGGCGCTGGCCTATGCGGGCAACGCGATTAGTTCGGTTTTTGATAACCGTAATATTGACGGCCCGCGTCTTAATCAATTTCATCTTTTGACCTCTCGCGACGGAGCGCCAATGGCGCGGTGCTACGGGCGCGTTCGCCTCGCGGGGCAAGTCATTTGGGCGTCAAACCTAAAAGAAACCGCCAGCGAAACACAGGCAGGCGGTAAAGGTGGGCCAACTCAAACTAATTATAGCTATACAATGAGTTTCGCAATCGGCCTTTGTGAGGGCGAAATTCAATCTGTCGATCAGATTTGGGTGAACGGCGCGCCGTTACCAACCGCAGGGCTGACCATGCGCGTTTATAATGGTCGTGAGGCGCAAGACCCTGATCCGATTATTGCCGCGATTGAACCGGGCCCCGTGCCTGCATTTCGTGGCACGGCCTATATCGTCTTTGAGGATTTCCCGCTGGATGATTACGGCGCGCGGCTGCCGCAAATTAACGTGCAGGTCACGCGGCTTGCGCCCAATGCGAGCGACCGCCCCCGGCTAGAGACGCAAATCACGGGCGTGCACCTGCTGCCTTCATCAGGCGAATTTGCCTATAGCCCTGACGTGATTGAAGACATTAGCAATTCTGGCGCGGCCAACCCGATTAATATGAACAATCTGTCTGGCGATGCTGATATTATTCGCGCCATTGATCAGCTTGAAACCGCCTTGCCCAATTGTAAAAACATCTCTCTGGTCATTAGTTGGTTTGGCGATGACCTGCGGGTCGGAGAATGCCGTATTCAGCCCGCCGTAGAAACTGGTACCAGACTGCTAGAAGGCACAGCACGCTGGCGTGTTTGTGACGTCACCCGCGCAGACGCCTATATTGTGTCAAAAGACGCGCAGGGGCGCCCGAATTACGGCGGCACGCCGTCCGATGATAGTATTGTGAAAACTATCCGCATCTTAAGTGACCGCGGATTTAAGGTGATGATTTACCCCTTTATCCTGATGGATATTCCACCGGATAATAACTTACCCGCGCTCGACGGGGCCACCGGACAGCCTGCCTTTCCGTGGCGCGGACGGATTAGCTGCGCGGATGTTGATGATATGACCGCCACTGCAAGCGATCAGGTCACGCAGTTTTTCGGGACAGCAACCCCCAATGATTTTGGCGTAAGCGGTGATAACGTCATTTATAATGGTCCTGATGAAATGTCCTTTCGGCGCTTCATATTGCACTACGCCCATTTGGCGGAATTAGCGGGCGGTGTGGAACGCTTTATCATTGGCTCTGAAATGGTGGGTCTGACCACCATCAGAAGCAGCCGTACTCATTACCCAGCCGTGACCCAGCTTATGCAACTCGCGGCAGATGCGCGCACAGTCTTGCGGCCTGAGACGAAAATTAGCTATGCCGCTGATTGGTCTGAATATTTCGGACACCATCCCCAAGACGGCAGTGGTGACGTCACCTTTCATCTCGACCCGCTGTGGATGCACCCTGCGATTGATGCTGTTGGGATTGACGCCTATTTCCCGCTGTCAGACTGGCGGGACGGGACGGATCACCTGGATGCGGACAAGGCCAACTCACCCTATGATACCGACTACCTCAAAGCCAATATCGAGGGCGGCGAGGGTTATGATTATTACTATGCTGATACGGATGCGCGCGATGAACAAATCCGCACCGAGATTTTTGATAGTGCCCATGCAAAGTCTTGGGTGTTTCGCAATAAAGACATCCGCAGCTGGTGGTATCAACCCCATATCAACCGCATTGACGGGGTGGAGACAACAGCCTCGCCTTGGGTGCCGCGCAGCAAACCCTTTTGGCTGACCGAAATTGGCTGTCCCGCCATTGATAAAGGGGCTAATCAGCCCAATGTTTTTTATGACCCCAAAAGCAGCGAAGGCGCCGCGCCCTATTATTCTAGCGCCGCCCGTGATGACCTTATTCAGCGACGTTACTTGGAAGCGTTTCTGACCCATTATTCTGGCGCTGGAAATCCGCAGTCCAATCTGTTTGATGGGCCGATGATCGACACAGACGCCTCCCATATTTGGTGTTGGGACGCGCGGCCTTTTCCTGATTTTCCTGCACGCGACAGTATTTGGTCAGACGGTGGGAATTGGGAACGCGGTCATTGGATCACGGGGCGTATGGGCCTTGTCGCTGTGGCTGATGTAGTTGCTGATTTGGCGCAGCAAACAGGGTTGGTCGATATTGATACGAGCAAAATTCAAGGTCTGCTAGAAGGCTACCTCATCGACCGTCCGATGAGTGCGCGCGCCGCCATTGGCCCGCTGGCTATGGTCTACGGTTTTGAGCCAGTGGAGACGGCGGACGGGCTATCATTCGCCCCAACCCAAGGCGCGACAGTCACGGCCCTGGATGTGCAAGATTTAGTGGCGCAAGACGGCGGGCCCATGCGTCATATTAAACATGACCCAGAGACAGAGCTGCGTGACGTGCGTCTTCATTTTATCGACGGGGCCCGGGATTTTCAAAGTAGCGTGGTATCGGCCAAACATAGAGACGCAGAAACAGTCCGCATTCTAGACATCAATGCACCAATCGTCATGGACGCTTCTCTGGCGTCTATCACCGCGAACCGTTTGTTATTCGCGGCGCAAAATTTGGATGCGAAAGTGCAATTCATCTTATCGCCGGCCCGACAAGACATTTCGGTTGGGGATGTTGTCAGCCTGCCGGGGGAGACGGGCGCGTGGCAAATCACAGAGCTTGACGGTCCGCAGGCGTTGCGCGCCTCTGCACGCGCATATGATATAGATATGAACGGCTTGCCCTTTAACGGGACCACGCCCGGGGTTATCCATGATCCTGTCTGGTCGCCAAAGCCGCAGGTGCTGGCGATTGATATCCCAAACTATGACGGCTCTGATCGGCGGGGTCCATTGGTCGGCGCTTTTGCTGTGCCGTTTAATTTCTGCACAATAAGTGCGGGAGGCGAGAGCGTAACCGCGACTGAACCTGTGAAGGTCGGGGCGTTGCTCGGCGGTATGGCGGCTGGCCCCATTGGACGCTGGGACTACGGGACCCAAATTGATATTTATATGCCCGCCTTGCATATATCATCAGTGGAAAGAGAGGCTTTGCTATCGGGCGCGAATCGTTTTGCGGTTGAAACCGCGCAGGGGTGGGAAATATTCCAAGCTCGCGATATTGTCCTGACAGGCCCAGATCAATACCGCTTATCAACATTGCTGCGCGGATTGGCGGGGACAGACCAGCCTATGGGTGAGACAATCGTGGCTGGTGCGCGCGTCATTTGGCTTGGTCAAGGTTGGGTTGATATGGCCTTAGATGAAGACGCGATTGGAACGGATATCTCCGTCACTGGCGTTATGGCGGGTCGTCAAAGCGACCCCTATGTTTTGCCTTACACCGCCGCTCATCTGCGACCCCTATCCCCTGTTCATGGTCGGATAGACGCGGGAGGCGATGGGTCTATCATATCATGGATAAGGCGCAGTCGTAGCGGTGGGGATAGTTGGGCGGGTCTTGATATACCACTGGGCGAGGAGCGTGAGTTCTATGCGGTCAAGGTCAACTTTAATAATGGCGGGTCTGAAAATTTCACCGTTGACACACCGTTGTTACTTTTACCAACAATCCACCAGGCGGATATCACCCGGGTCACGGTCGCCCAAGGGTCTCGCGCCTATGGTTACGGCCCACCTCTCACGATAACGCCCTCATAGATTTTACCCGCCGCGCCCATTGTTTTTGGCCTTTGACCGCTTAAATGCAAAGGGAAAGGAGGCCGTGTGGCAAAAGATCCCTATACATTGCTTGGTGTGTCCAAGACGGCCTCTGACGCCGACATTCGCAAGGCGTATCGCGCTTTGGCAAAAAAGCTGCACCCTGATGTTAATCCAGGTGACGACGCAGCGGCCAATCGGTTTAAAGAAATCTCAGCGGCCTACACGCTTCTGACAGACAAAAAACTCCGCGCGCAATATGATAGCGGGCAGGTTGATGCCAGCGGTCAGCAGCAAAACCCCTATGCCCGCGCCAGTTCGGGCGGCTTTCACGGCGAAGGCTTTGGCGGGTTTGAGCGCGCAGGTTTTGGCGGCGGTATGGCGGGCGGGCAAGACGATATGGCTGATTTGTTCTCCTCCCTTTTTGGGATGAATATGGGCGGACAAACGGGCGGTCCGCGGCGGCAAGGTTATGGCCGCACGCAACGCGCACAACCTAAAAACGGCGCTGATATTCGCTATAAAATCTCCATGAGCTTTGCTGAGGCCTTAAAGGGCGGCAAAAAACGCATTAAGACCAAAGACGGTGACGCGTTAAATGTCGCAATTCCCGAAGGTGTTGTTGACGGCGCTGTCTTGCGGCTGCGCGGTCGCGGGCATGCGGGTGTGAACGGCGGACGTGCGGGTGACGCGAAAGTCGAAATTTCGGTTAAACCGCATAAATATTTCTCTCGCGATGGTCAAAACATCCGCCTTATCCTGCCTATAACGCTGAAAGAAGCAGTTTTGGGGGCCAAAGTGAAAGTGCCCATGCCGCGCGGCACAGTATCGCTTAATATTCCTGCAGGCACCAATAGCGGCACGACACTGCGCCTAAAAGGCAAGGGTCTTGAAGGCGGCGACCTTTTGATTAGTCCGCAAATCACGCTGATTGACCCCAAAGACCCCTCACTCATAAGTTGGGCCGAGGCGGCAGATGAGGTCGGATCGGGCGATATTCGCGACGTCTTGTCGTAAACTTATTAACAATTGCCACTGTAATCTGAACCCGTTATTCAGAATATATTCAGGGGCGGGGGCGTAAACACTAAACATGGCACAGGTCAAAACATATCTTTTTGCGACATTTTTCGCAGGTCTAGCAAGCGTAAGCATGGCAATGCCAGCTTTTGCCGTGCCGACTGATGTGCGTGATACTAAAGCCGCCGTAACCTTCAACGTGTCAGATTTTGCCGAAAAGCCTGTGCAATTCGTCCAAAGCGCAATCTCAGCGTCTAAGGCTAAATCAATTGCGCGCCGCGCGGTACCAGGCGGCGAAGTGGTTGACATTTCGCGCAAGGGTAACCGCTATACTGTGCGTATGATCCGAAAAGATGGCCGTGTTGTTGATATTGTTATTGACGCGCGAACCGGACGCGTCCTTAATTAAAACTCGCGATCCCGTATCCCTAATACGACCCGCCGGAGGACATAATGCGTATTCTTATCGTCGAAGACGACCCTGATCTATCTCGCCAATTAACCGAAGTCTTTAAAGATGCGGGCTACGCTGTTGACGCTGCGCTTGACGGCGAAGAAGGGCACTTCCTTGGGGATACAGAACCCTATGACGCGGTTGTCCTGGATTTGGGCTTGCCCTTGATTGACGGTGTGTCCGTTTTGCAAAAATGGCGCTCTGATGGGAAAACCTTTCCTGTGATTATCCTGACGGCGCGCGACCAATGGTCTGAAAAAGTGGCGGGGTTTGATGCGGGTGCGGATGACTATCTCACAAAACCGTTCCACACAGAGGAGCTTTTGGCGCGACTTCGTGCACTTGTGCGCCGCGCCGCCGGGCATTCGACCGATACGATAGAGATTGGCGATTTGCTGGTCGATAACCGCGCGGCCCGTGCCTTTGTTGACGGCAGCCCGATAAAGCTGACCAGCCATGAGTTTCGCTTAATCAGCTATCTGGCTATGCACCGTGGTCGCGTGATTTCGCGCACAGAACTTGTTGAGCATATTTACGACCAAGATTTTGACCGGGATTCTAATACCATCGAAGTTTTTGTCGGTCGTCTGCGCCGTAAAATCGGGACAGACCGTATCGAGACTGTTCGCGGCTTAGGCTACCGTTTGGTTGATCCTGCGAATTCCCAAGCGAGCTAGGCCGTGGCCGAGGCCCCACTCGCCCCGCCAGACCTGCGCACCAACCAATCCCTTGTCACGCGCCTTGTGCGCAGTGCCGTGCTTTGGGCGCTGCCAAGTTTGCTGATCGCGGCGATGGCGCTGACTTGGTTTTACCGCAATTCTACCTACCGCATTTTTGATGACCCGCTGGTCAGCGCCGTGACGTCACTGATTGCGTCTGCCAATATCAATGAGGGTGCAGACGGTCTTAGCGGTATGAGCTTGCTACGTGAACCCACAGATCCTCGCTATCAACGCGCCTTGTCGGGACGGTACTGGGTCATTGGAACGCTCGCGGATGACGGGTCTATCACGGCGGTAAAAGCGTCGCGCTCCCTGCTTGATGAAGGGTTAAGCTTGGCCCCAAGCGATGTGTTGAGCCTGCGCGCAAACCCTGGTGCGCCCATTGCGACGCGGTCACAAGGCCCTGATGGGGAGCCTTTGCGTGTGTCTGCACGGCTGGTCATATTGCCTAATATGGACGGTGAGGCGTTAGTATTTCTGGCCGCTGCCGATAGCCGTCCGGCGACCCAAGCCGTACGCCGCTTTGCGGGTCTTGCTATATTTTTAATGACGCTCGTCACGGTGGGCCTTATTGGGGCGGTCTTTATCCAAGTCCGCCTTGGTCTTAAGCCTTTATTTGAACTGCGCGACAGCGTTGTTGCCGTGCGCGAAGGGCGTGCAGACCGCGTCAGCGGGCATTACCCAACAGAGATTGAGCCGCTCGCGACAGAGCTTAATGTGCTGATTGATCATAATAAAGATGTCGTTGAGCGGGCCCAGACCCATGTCAGCAATCTGGCCCATGCGTTGAAAACCCCCTTGGCTGTGCTGATGAACGAGGCGTCTAGTGCCCCACAGTCAAAGACGATTTCTGCCGATATTGTGTCGCGTCAAACCGATGCTATGCGCAATCAAGTTGACCATCACCTTCGTCGTGCGCGCGCCGCAGCAAGAGGCCAAGCGATTGGCGTTACGACCCCCGTCACAGAAACGGTTGAGAGCCTCGCGCGGACCATGCCGCGTATTTACCGGTCTAAGGACATTGATATGGTCGTCGATATCATGCCCGATTTGGCGTTTCGCGGGGAGAAGCGCGACCTTGAAGAAATGGCGGGTAACTTGCTGGATAATGCGTGTAAATGGTGCCAGTCGCGCGTTCGCGTAACAGCGCACGGTTTGGCCCCTGACGAAGGGCAATTTTCAATTTGTGTCGAAGACGACGGCCCGGGCTTACCAGAGGATGACTACGGGCGCGCGTTAAAGCGTGGTGTGCGCCTTGATGAAGCCACGCCTGGCACAGGCTTTGGTCTTGCCATTGTCGATGATTTGGCGCGCGCTTATAAGGGCACGCTTGGCCTTGGGCGATCTGATATGGGGGGGTTGAAAGTCACGCTGACCCTGCCGTGCCGTATTGAGGCCTAGAGGGTAGAGAGACAATGACTGACAAACGCAACCCCCCTATCGCGCTTGAAGATAGAGCGCAGGACGGCGCGAAACTTAGATCGCCCAGTGCAGAGCGTAACCGCCGCGTCATTGCAGAGCAGCTATCAACATTGCTACCCCACGGCGCGTCTGTGCTAGAAATTGCCTCTGGCACAGGTGAACATGCGCTAACCATGTGTCGTGCGCGTCATGATATTACGTGGCAACCGTCTGACCCCAACCCGGCGTCACGGGCCAGCCAAAATGCGTGGGCCAGCGATGTTGACGGCCAGATGTTACCGTCGCTGGATATTGATACGACACAGGTGGATTGGGCTGTGCGCTTACCGCAATATGACGTGATATTTTGCGCTAATATGATTCATATCGCACCGTGGGAAGCCGCATTGGGCCTGGCAGTGGCAAGTGCAGAACTGGTCAAGACAGATGGTATGGTCGTGCTATATGGCCCGTTCAAAGAGGGTCAGGATACGGCACAGTCAAATCTAGATTTTGATATATCTTTGAAATCGCGCGATCCGCGTTGGGGCGTGCGCAATTTATCGGATGTTAAGCATATATTTGCGAAAGCAGGCTTTAATCGCTGCGACCGCATTGTTATGCCTAAAAACAATCAAATTTTGGTGTTTCAACGGTCTTAGCTCAAATATGACGGTTTTGTCATGTTTTGGACAGATTTAGGATAGACGCTGCCCATCATGGTGGTGCCAATTGTTGGAGACACGCGTGACATATTCCTCACCGCTCACATCGCAGATTATTTTAACGACCACGGCGCTTATAGCTGTGTTGTCGCTGGGCACAGATGCGACCGCGCAAGACTTCGTTGTGCAAGAGCCTACGACGCTGGCCAAAACGACACCCGCTGCGACGCCTTTGACAGCGCCCATGCGCAGCCTATCGGGCGAACAAGGCGCGATACCGCCCCAAAGCCAAACATCACCAGACCGGCAGCAGCAAATGGCGATTGTCGATAACCGCATGGGCTCAGCGCAGGCGACGGATATCCAGTCACCATCGACAATGCCGCTGGGTTTTCCGTTTTCCTATCCGTCTGAAACCTCACTTGCGGATTTGGTGGAACAGGTCAGCCCCGCCGTGGTCAATATCATCGCTACATCAGAGACAATGGAATCCACAACAGAGGGCCAAGGCTCTGGTTTTTTAATTTCCGCCATGGGTGAAGTTGTCACCAATTATCACGTTATTGACGGCGGCACCTTGCTAGAAGTTGAATTTAACAATGGCGAGCGTTTCCCTGCCAAAGTCATAGGCACGGACGAAGAAACCGATATTGCTGTTCTTAAGATTGATGCCAAGCGCGCCTTTCCTTTTGTAAAATTTCATAAAGGTGAAGCGCTTCGTATTGGGGATTGGGTTGTCGCCATTGGTAATCCGTTTGGTATTGGGCAATCGACCAGCTTTGGCATAATTTCTGCCATTGGCCGTGAACGTGTTGAAAGTGGCTCTTATGTCGATTACGTGCAAACGGACGCGACGATTAACACGGGTAACTCTGGCGGGCCTTTGTTTAATCCTGCGGGTGATGTGGTCGGTATTAATTCTGCGATTTATTCGCCCACCGGCGCGAGTGTCGGGATTGGATTTTCTATTCCGCATAATACCGCCGCCGAAGTGGTCAACGCTATTCGCACCGAAGGCCGCGTGCGCCGGGGTTGGTTGGGTGCGGGTCTGCGCACCGCTGAAAAGTCCAAAGAAAATATTGGCGTGTTTGAGTCGGGTGCAACAATCAACAATGTCGTGGGCGGCAGCCCCGCCGATATTTACGGTCTGCAAGTTGATGATATTATCTTAAATATCAACGGACAAACCGTGCGCGATGCGACAGAGGCGACCCGTATCATTGGCCGTTTACGTCCCAATCAGAAGATGAACGTCACCTATGAACGCGGCGAGAAAACATATCAGCTAACGGTGATGATTGCCGAACGCCCTGACAAAGACGTGGTTGAGAAAAACGTTGTGGTGGCCACACCGCCGCCGACCCCGACAGAATTGGGTCAAGGCTCTAACATGGGCTGGTCACTGGTGGATTTATCATCAGAAGCACGTAGCGCCCTTGGTATGCGCTATGACCAAGTCGGCGTTTACGTCGAAGCTGTAGCCCCGGGATCAAAGGCCGCCAATGCCGGCGTGAAAGCCAATATGGTTATCATGCAAGCCGACAGCCGCGATATCCCGTCTGTGCCTGCCTTTAACCACATGATTGGCCAAGCCCAAACCCAAGGCTCTGGTGCAATGATTTTATTTGTACGCGAATCCACGGGGCGTGAAACCTATTTAACCCTGCAATTATAACTGTGCCGTCTTAACCCATTTTAGGGGCTCCAATGGGGCGGCAAAAGGAGTGTGACATGAGAATATTAGTTGTCGAAGATGATGACATTGCCGCCGAATATGTGCGCAAAGGCTTGATGGAAGCCGGGCACGTGGTTGACCTTGCCCCTGACGGCGAGTTGGGCCTAGAGATGGCGCGCGCCACAGATTATGACGCTATGATCCTCGATCGTATGCTGCCCAAACGTGACGGTATGTCTGTGCTCGCGGAAATGCGCGACGATGGGGATAAAACGCCCGTGCTAATTTTATCCGCGCTGGGTGAGGTTGATCAAAAGGTCGAAGGCTTGCGTGCTGGTGGTGATGATTATCTCGCCAAGCCCTATAGCTTTACGGAACTGCTCGCCCGTGTCGAAGCCATTGGGCGTCGTTCTGATCCGACGGCGGCGGTCACGAAATTGAAATGTGGTGATCTGGAAATGGATTTACTGGCGCGCACGGTGAAACGCTCTGGTAAAAATATCTTGCTGCAACCGCGTGAATTTCGTCTGCTCGAATGTTTGATGCGCAATGCAGGGCGGGTTGTGACCCGCACCATGTTGTTAGAGAAGGTCTGGGACTATCACTTTGACCCCCAAACCAATGTCATTGATGTGCATATTTCTCGCCTGCGCGGTAAAATCGACAAGGAATTTGACGAACCCTTGCTACACACTGTGCGCGGGGCGGGTTATCGCTTGCAGGTTTAGCGGGGTGTATTAAGCACACACTATGCTAATCGCGCTTAAAAAATTATACCGAAATACTTTGTTTCGGCTCAGCCTTTTGGGGGCGATCCTGTTTGTGGTCGCCCTCTTTATTGCGCTTGGGAATGTCTATTTCCTGACTATCTCTAGCGAAATCCGACGCGTTGATAAAACGCTCGAGGCCGAGATTGCCGAATTTCAAACCATATTGGAAGAGGGCAATATATTGTCCCTCCGCCAAGAAGTGTTTTTGCGCTCGGCCTCTGGCGACGGGCTGTATGTTCTGATTTCTAAAAACCCCGACGGCGAAGATGTCGCGACGGGGAACTTGACTGTGCGGGTTGTGAAAAAAGAAAGCTCAGAGGAAAGCATTTTCCCGGAGGCCGCCACGGATAGCTTAACCCGCACAAATTTTATCCTCGTTGAACCCGCGACTGATAACCGCCCAGAACGCGAACGCCGTGTGCGCGGGCTGGCGGGGCCATTAAAGCTGGGGGATGTGAACGGCGCTTTGGTCATGGTCGCGCGCGACGTTGAGCCCACTATGCGCACAGCGGAACGCGTGAAAAGCGCGATTTTGACATCATCGGCCATTGCCTTGTTCTTGGGGTTACTTTCCAGTTGGTATGTCTCGCGCCGTTTCACCCGCCGGGTCGAGGCGTTTAACCGCCTTGCGACTGATGTCCGCGCTGGGCATTTGGATCGCCGTGCGCCGCGCAACCATTCTGAAGATGAAATGGACCTTCTGGCCGAGCATCTGAATGATATGCTTGACCATATTGACCGGCTGATGAAGGCCATGCGCTATGCGGGTGATAGCATCGCCCATGACCTGCGCAGTCCGCTGACGCGCCTGCGGACCCGCCTTGAAAGTGCGGCTGCTGACATGGGCGATGACAAAGCGGGCGAGGTTTTATTCGCGGCCGCCGATGACGCTAATCAACTCCTAAAAACATTTGATTCTGTGCTGCGTATCGCGCGGTTAGAGGCAGGCGAGCGCAGAGAACTTTTGAAAGAAATTGATCCCAAAACTGTCCTTGATGATATCGCAGAGCTTTATGAACCTGCCTGTGAAGATCAGGATTTGGTTTTTAATTATAATATTGAAGACGGCCATCATATTTCCGCCGACCGTGGATTGATATCACAAGCGGTGTCTAACCTTGTTGAAAACGCGATTAAATATACGCCCAAAGGCGGCGCGATACATCTATCGCTGACACGGAATTCTGACGGTCGCACAGTGATTTCAGTGGCAGATACAGGGCCAGGTATTCCCGAAGATGCGCGCCAACGCGTGAAAGAGCGCTTCGTGCGGCTTGACGCCAGCCGTTCTCTCCCGGGCTCTGGCTTGGGGCTGGCGCTGGTCGATGCCATTGCCGATTTACACCGTGCGAAATTTGCGTTGGACGGCGGATCAATTGCGCGGCCCGATGGTGAAGCTGCCACTGGACTTACCGCGTCACTTTCTTTTCCGCGGGTGCGCGCAGGCCAAGGTAAATCAGCGCAAGGCAAATCAGGTCAGGGTAAGTCAAATCAGGGCAAATCAACCCCGTCAAAATCAGGGCAGGGCGAGGCCCATGCAAAACAGCGCGCATAATATCGGTGCCTGATATGCCAGAGACCATAGACAGCGCCGTGCAAATTGCCCGCGATAATGCCCCCTATCTCGCCGAGTCGCTTAGCTTATTTCCTGATTGTCCCAAAGGTTTGAAAAAAAAGGGCGCGGGAGATTATCTCAAAACCCTTTTCAGCGGATTACCCCACACTATTGGTGATTTGGACAGCGAAATGGCTGTTTTGCGGCAGCTTAAACGTCACGCTCATCTGGGCATTGCGCTTTGTGATATTGGCGGCATTTGGGATTGGGACTCTGTTACAGAGCATCTGACCCAGTTGTCCGATATTGCTATGTCGCGCCTTTTGCAATGCTGTGCGCGCGCGCAAAACATAGAGGGCACAGCGGATAACCCTGTGCCGGGATTGTTTATTTTGGCGGTAGGTAAATACGGCGCGCGGGAGCTTAACTATAGCTCTGATATTGATTTTTGCGTTTTTTACGATCCAGATATTATTGCGCTGCCCAATATGACCCGGGCAGAACGCACGCTTATAAAATTTGTCCAAAGCCTGATTGCGGGGTTTGAGCGAATTACTGTGGACGGCTATGTCTTTCGTACAGACCTTCGCCTTCGGCCTGATCCGCGCAGTAACGCGGTCGCGGTTTCGACCTTAACAGCAGAACGATATTACGAGACTCTGGGTCAAAACTGGGAACGCGCGGCGATGATAAAAGCGCGGGTTTGCGGCGGTGACAAAGCGGTCGGACAGGATTTTATCGACCATGTGCTGGCCCCGTTTATTTGGCGGCGGTCTTTGGATTACGCCGCGATTGAAGATATTCATTCGATTAAACGCCAAATCCACGCGACCAAATCTGGCGATAGTATAACCGCTGCGGGGCACCACCTTAAACTCGGTTATGGCGGTATCAGAGAGATTGAATTTTACGCCCAAACCCAACAATTAATTCTGGGTGGGCGGCAACCGCATTTACGCACCATGCGCACGGTCGATGCCATGCGCGCCCTAACAGATTTCAAAGCGGTTGATCCTGATGTGTGTGACAGCCTGATTGCGGATTACGCGAAGCTTCGTAAATTGGAACACGCCGCGCAGATGATGGAGGACGCGCAGACCCATATCTCGCCCGCTGATAATCATGACCGCGCGCGCTTGGCGGCGTTAACAGGTTACGCTGATCTTGCAGATTTTGACCATGATTTAGTGACACTGCTAAAGCGCGTGCATGGTCATTATGTTGATTTGTTTCCAGACTCGGAAAGTCTGTCGTCGCCCGTCGGTAGCTTGTCATTTACAGGTCTAGAGCCCGGACCCGGCACAATCAAAACGCTGGAGACCCTTGGGTTTGAGGATATTGATTTCGTTTGGCAATCCACGGCGTCTTGGTTGGGCGGGCGTATTCCCGCCACACGCACAGAGCGTGCACGCGAGCTTTTGACCCGGTTGGCCCCGAAATTAATTGCCATCTGTTCTGATGCGCCCAATCCTGATTTGGCCTTTAGGGCTTTTGCAGGGTTTTTCACGCGGCTCAGTGCTGGTGTGGCGTTACTGTCAATGTTCTTGCAGGAAACTGACAGGCTCGCTGATATTATCAAGCTGATGACAAGCTCCCAGCGTTTATCGGATACCATTAGCCATCAGCCCGCGATTTTGGACGCCATGATAGAGCCGTCATTCCTGCAAATTGATATTGATGATTTGGGTGCAGGCTATCTCGCCTTAGTGAATGATAATACAGAGAATGCTGGCGCCTTCGAAAATGCGATGAATGCTATGCGGCGCGCTGTGCATGAAGATCAATTTCGGATTAGCGCCGCCGTGCTCAGCGGACGTTTGGCCGTGGATCATGCGGGGCCGGCATTATCAAAGGTCGCTGACTGCGCGGTGCAAGCCATGTTGCCTGTCGCAGCGCGCGAGACCATGCGCGTTACGGGCCCCTTAAACGGTGATTATGCCGTACTTGCGCTGGGTAAGGCAGGCGGGCAGGAATTAAGCCTCTCGTCTGATTTGGACGTCATGGTCATTTACCGCCCGCATTCAGATGATTTAGGTGTTCACCGCCAGTTTACAAAATTAACCCAACGCTTTGTCAGTGCGCTATCTGCTGTCACGGCAGAGGGACGTTTATACGATATTGATATGGCGCTACGCCCGTCGGGTCGGTCTGGCCCTGTTGCGGTCAGTGTTGACGCGTTCGCGCGTTATTATGATGAAAAAGCTTGGACATGGGAATTTATGGCGCTGACCCGCGCGCGGGTTGTGGCAAGTTCATCAGCTGATTTTACAGAGCAGCTTGACGGTCATGTGCTAAGCGCCCTGACCACGGCGCGCCCTGATTTAGATACGGCGGGTGATATAGCCGATATGCTCGTGCGTTTGCGGCGCGAGAAACCGGCGCGTGGTCCGTGGGACGTAAAGCAAATGGAAGGCGGCTTGCGCGATATCGAATTCATCGTGCAAAAAGCCTATCTCATGCAACCCAATCGTGATTTAGACCCGCGCCCAATCTCCACAGAGGCAATGATAGCGGCCCTAACGCACCCCTTAAATGCGGCCTCGCTGGATGTCTCTTTGCTGACACAGGCCACGCGGTTTTATCACCAGCTTACCCAAGCCCTGACCATGACAGTCGGGACATTATCGGACGGATTGGACGCCAATCAAACAGGTCAAATCGCAAAGATTTTAGGGACAGAGCCTGCAGAGTTAACGGCGCGGCGGGATGATTACTCGCATCTCATACAGGGGATGGTCACGCGCTATATCGGCCTGAGTTAGCGGCCTTCTAGGCTGCTGATTGCGGTTTTGGCGGCGGGGCGATGACGTAGCCTGTGCTGGGCTGCGCAGCCGCCTGTCCTTCATAAGATGGCTGTCCTTCGTAAGCCACCTGTCCTTCGTAAGATGGCTCTGCGCTATGCGGCATCATCTCAGATATTGGGGCAGGGGGCACAACGGGGGATGATTGCGGCGTCCCAGGCATCGGCGGTTGTTGCGCAACATGCGGCATAGGTGGCACAGTTGCATCATGATTGTCGCTATCGGTGAGGACATCGGCAATATCTTGGGCCAGACGTGAAATCTCATTGCCAACTTCGTTAGTCTCTTCAACAGTTTTAACCGTCGGCGGTTTGTTAGGCAGAGTGAATGTGACCTGTGTGCCTTCGCCTAAGGTGGATTCGATTTTGAAATTACCGCCGTGAAGCTCGACCAAGGATTTGGATAGCGCCAGACCAAGTCCAGTGCCTTCATGTTGGCGCGAATGTTGGCTATCGATTTGCTCAAACGGTTTGGCCAAACGATCAATATCTTCTTGCGCAATACCAATACCCGTGTCGGATATTTTAATAATAAGCCCAGCCGATTTGGCCGTGACTTCGCATGTCACTGCGCCGCCTTCGGGGGTGAATTTAATCGCATTGGTCATCAGGTTCAAAAGCACCTGTTTCACGGCGCGCGGGTCCGCTTGAATTTCAGGGAGAGCGTGATCATCATAAATCAGCTTCAGACGGTTCTCTTCGGCCCGTCCCCTTACAATCCGAATGACTTGCGTGACCATGTCATTAAGCTGCATAAATTCTGTATTGAGCGACATTTTCCCGGCTTCAATCTTGGACATATCCAAAATATCATTAATCAGTGATAGCAGATGTTGACCAGAAAATAGGATGTCATTGACATATTCTTTATAGCGCGGGTCACCCAGTGGCCCGAACATTTCCTTTTTCATAATATCGGAAAAGCCGTTAATCGCATTCAGCGGCGTGCGAAGCTCATGGCTCATATTGGCTAGAAATTCTGATTTAGATTGGCTGGCCTCTTCGGCTCGAATTTTCTCTTGCTCATAATTCTCGGCCAGTTCCACGATACGGAACTGTGATTTACGCAAGACGTCAATTGTCTTTTGTAGCGCAGCCTCGTTTTGCTGCAACTGATATTCACGTGTGCGAATACCCGAAAGGTCAGACCCAATACTAACAAAACCGCCGTCTTGGGTTGGCGTTTCTTGATAGCGAATCCAGCGGCCATCTGTCAGCAAGATATCTTGGGCCGTGTCGCCTTCGATTGCATAGGTCTCGGCAATGACGTTTTTGGCATGAAAATCAATTGTTTCGCGCGGCATACCTGGTTCTAGATTGCCAGGCTGAAACCCAAAAAATTCTTCATAGCGCGCGTTCCACAATACAAGACGCCCGCGCGGATCCCAAAGCGCAAAGCTATCATTCATGGACCGCAGCGCGTCAGACAGACGCGCTTCCGCAGCGCGCAAACGGTTACTAGCACCGCGTTGTTCTGTGACGTCCATAGCCACGCCGATGACGACTTTGGCGTAGTCTGAGCCCCGTGTGGACGGCCGCCCGCGGCACGATAGTGTCAGCGGCAGATGCGCGACATTCATATCAATTTCAAACTCGCCGCCAACATGGGCGCGGCGCGTCGCTGAAAACATACGCTCTCTATCGCTTTCGTGAAACAGGCCTAAAAATTGCGGGACAGAAATTTCTTGGTCTTTTGCCTCTAAGCCCAACAGTGAGGCCAGCGAGCGCGAAAGATAGGCAATATTATTTTCAGTATCAATTTCCCAAATACCGCCACGATTGCCTTCTAAGGCTGCGCGGTAGCGTTGCTGCGAAATTTCATTTTGCCCATAGGCCTCTTCAACCATACCAATTTGTTGCATCATATTGCGCAGCAAAATCCAAAACAGCCAACAGATACCAATGAACAAAATTGATAATAAAAATAGGTTCCGTGACCAGCCTTCTGGCATGGTCTTTGGCTTGATACTTAGCGCGGCAATCGATGTTGAATTGGGAATATTGCGAAGGCTGATCCAAACCTCTTGTCCGTTCATTGTGTGCGATACGGGAATGCCGTTTTGCATCGCAGCAAGGCGGTCAGCCCCTAAGCCTAGATAGGCAAGCGTGCCAATACGCCCCATGGCGGGTGGGGCATCGATTAATCCGCCGCTACTTAGGATTAGTGCGGATGTGCGGTCGCTGTAATTCACGATGGAACCCGGTGCCAAAATAGCTGCCAGATAGGCATTGCCAGCTTTACGCATAATCACAGGGCTGACCCCGCCGTTCTCGCCGATAAGAGAGACGACTTTCAATCCAGCGTCAGGAAAATTTTCCAATGACAAGCTAGGGGCTGCGGCTCTGGCGCCCGTTGTTGCGGCCAGGACGTTGTTTTGGGCGTCCATGATTAAGGCCGCGTCAATGTTCTGGCCTCTCGCGACTAAATCGACAATTTGCTGGGCGTTACCGCGCGACGCAACGGCTTGGTCTATCCACATTAATTGCCCATCAAGATTGCGAGCTGCGTCGCTCGCTATGTCTTGGCTTGTTTGATAGCTCGTTGTTGCTTCTTGGGCGTGATGACTTGACCGAATACCAAGCAAAATTGTGGCTGCAATAATCAGAAAGAATATCAAAAAACCGATAGAGGCAAATGACAAGGTCTGGATGGTGCGCTTATCAATGCGCTGCGAAATATTATCGAGGCTTTTCATCGCCGCGGATTTAGCGCTTTGCGTCGACCCCGGACGGCTCAATCCTGGCTCAGCCGCAATAGGCGGTGGTGATGAAGGCATCGATGGGGGCGCATAAGATGCAGGGGCATGATTTTGGCCAGAGGGCATTGCCTGTCCCGCAGCCTGTGCCTGCGGAGGGTGGTATTGCGGTATAGGGGCGTTTTGGCTCACCGTTTATCCCTTGCGAATCACTCACGAGCATAAGGCCAGCCTAGCGCTCAAGTCGAGGCAATCTTTGCCATGAAAGGGGTGAGAAAAGGTTAAAGCCCTGTTGAAAAAGGCATGATAGACGGTGAAACCGTCAGCTACGCCACTGGATTTTTCAAAAACGGGTCCTCAAGGACAGGTTTACCCAATAAAAAGCCTTGTGCGGCTTCAAAACCCAGCGCTTTGACGAACGCCAGCAGCGCCTGTGTTTCGACCCCCTCGGCAATGAATTTCACGCCCAAAGCATCCCGCAATGACAATAAAGAGCGCAATATCGCCTCATCTCGTGGATTTTGCGAAGCGGCGACGACAAAATCGCCATCAATCTTTAGCCAATCCGCATCAATCGCGCGCAAATACCGAATAGAGGCCGCGCCTGACCCAACATCATCAAGACATATTGGATGGCCGCGCCGTTGGAGGCGTTGCAAAATCGCCGCTGCTGTATCCAGCTCGCGAATATCCCATGTCTCTGTCAGCTCGATGATCAGCTTTTCGGGCGGCCCGTCATAGGCGGATAAACAGGCGGTCAACGCATGCTCAAACCCGGGTCCCGCCATAGACGCCCCCGATAGGTTGATCGCCACGCCTGGCCCGTCACTATTGTTATTGAGCATTAACACCGCACGGGCGAGCATGGACAGGTCTAAATCCATAATCGCGCCGCTAATTTCGGCGGGACGTAAGACGCCCGCAAGGCCCGCTTCGTGATCAAAGCGCACAAGCCATTCATTATGCAATATGGCCTCTGTGTGCAAATCGACAACGGGCTGGCGCATCACCGTAAAACGTTCTTCGGAGACATGGGTGCGAAAACCGTGAAATGTGCGTGGATCAACCATAGACACGTGATAGCAAAAGGAGCCTAAGAAAGTCCTTATGCCGAGTGATTGTTTTTTGGTTCTGGGGACGCGCGCGAAACAGCTTTGAATGGGACGGGTGTTTACCTTGGCGGCGAGTGGGCGTTAGCCGAGCGGCCTAAGTCGCCGAAAGGAAGACGCTCGCACTTCTTCTCAAATGGGGGCAGAGCGGACCTTAGCGAGTATGAAATCTCAAACATTGCCAACGGTTGTTATGAGGCGACTTAAGGATGCTGGATGTTCAGTAGCTATTCACCAGTTGCTTTTGCTAATTGTCTTTCTATGAAGCTATCAAATTCTTTGAGTATGGATTCTGCAATCCACTGCGAATTTTCTTTCCAGTTAAGCTTATACCAGTTCCGCTCCAATTCTTGACCCACCTCTTCAAAGGTGTCCCAAGTTTTAAGAGGGTGGACTGTCCAGCGAGAAAAGATGTAGCAAATCGGTAAACTGGGAGCGATAGTGACGTTGAGTTCTAGCTTTTTCAAAGCCCTGAATTTGGGAGTAAAAATGAATGTTGTTCTGGCTTTTCCGATGGGGCAATTAAGCTCGAGGTCATATTGATCAACAAATTCCTCATCGTCGACACCAAATATGTTTGAGGCCATGAGAGAAGCGCCCAGTAAACCCCGTCTACGTTTCTTGTATTCCCTCGAATGCTTTGCATAAACGAGTTCATCAGGTCGATCTTGCTTTTCAAGCACTCTTATCATAAATGCCTGCATTGCTGCACTAGCATACAGATAACTATCCTCAGATGAGGATTTAAGTTCATAATAGTCCGAAAACCCTTTTGAATTCTCTAAGCTCTCGGAGATTATATTTATCAGTGAATCAATTTTCTTTTGCGCTTGATCAGGTTGAACATAGCTCTCTTCTACATTTTTTAGCTTATCAAGAATGCTAAGTTCCGTGACAATTTCATCTGTGACAATGATTTCGGTCGTGTCGTTGTCTGTATCAACCGACTGATATTTTTCTGCTAGACTTTTCAAACTTGTCGTGTCTTCACAAAACATCGTTCGATCATCGCCTTGCGTTACAAAGAAGGGAACTTGATCAATTTCATTCACAAAAATATCGCGGAGATATGCGATAATCTCTGTATAGTAGAGTTTACCCTCCACTTTTTGTAGAGCAGCATCAATGAAATGTTCTGTAAATTTACTAAGCGGCTCACCTGTATAAGAGAGCTGATTTTCTAGGCACGAAGCAATCCGAAAGAAGTTTGAAAAACCAGCTTTATTGTCATTCATGAAAATTTGAGAACCGGACTTAATTGTTCTGACACCAGATTGGCATGCATCAATTACTTTTACGACTGCTTTGGCATCGGCTGCCCTTAGAATTTGATCCAAGTCTCCGTCCGATAAACCAGTTTGGTTAGGTTCTGATGGTATAAAGTCTTTGGCACAGTAAAAAAAACCTTGGTCATTGGCGACCCCGTGCCCTGTGAAGTAAAAGAATATCTCTGAAATTGCGCTTTGGCGGTCTACAAAATCGCGTATTTCGTTTTTTAATGTGTCCGCTGACTTATTAACAACACTAAGGGTATGGTCATATTCTCCCGTTGCTAAAAGCAGTTCATGAACCGCAGCAACATCAGCTTCACAACATTGAAGAGCTGACAGATTATCATACTCAGAATTTCCAACAAGAATCGATATTTTACTCATCCAGTAACTATCTCACAGTTTGGGCTGCGTGACTAGAACTTCAGGTATGCTCAGTATGAGGATTTATGCAGTAATCACTAGGTGGAATAACGTCCGCAATGAGGATGTTTCTGCAAAACTTGAGCGTCCTACATTCGCTCCACTAAAGACACTGAACTCACACTCGCATCTGCGCAGGTCCTCGATAGCTCACTCCCAAGCGTATCACCCTAAAATCTTACCGGCAATCTCGCTGAGGTTTTGGGAAGGGCCGGCGGCCATGATGGCGCGGAGTTGATCTTGGATGAGGGCTTGACGTGCTTTGTCTAATTTGGGCCAAATCTCATAGGCCCCGGCGAGGCGCGCGGCAACTTGCGGATTGCGGCTATCCATATCCAAGATTTGCGCGGTGAAAAAATCATATCCAGTCCCGTCAATATTATGAAACATATGCGGATTGGACATGGCAAAATTCCCAACCAAGGCTCGCACGCGATTGGGATTGCGGCGATCATAGGCGCTATGTTCAGTCAAATCCGATAAATCATGAATACCACCGGGCAATTTACGCATGGCTTGCACGGCAAACCATTTGTCAATCACCAGAGGATTATGCTCCCACTTTTCATAAAACCGCGAGAGGGATTGATCGACGCGGCGCCCGCCGAGTTGTGACAGGGTGACGAGCGCAGAAAGCTCGTCCGTCATATTGGTCGCATCGTTAAATTGTTCTAACGCTAGCGGTGCGGCTTGCGGATGGAAGGAAGCTCCCATGAGGGCGAGGCTTGCGTTTTTAAGCGCCCGCCGCCCGGCCGCAGCGGCATCGGGGCTAAAGGGGCCGCTATCTTGCAGGTCATTATAAAGCGGCAGTAAATCACCGCGCAGACGGTCACCAATGGCGCGGTGCAACCAATCCACGGCCAGTGCTGCTGCCGTTGGATCAGACGCTTTGCGCGTCTGCAAAATTGTCATCACACTAGGTGAGGAGAGGGTCAGTGCCTTGAAATTATTATCAAAATCAGGACTAAGCAATGTGGCGCGCAGGGCAGAGACATAATCGCGCAGCGCCGTATCGACACGCGGCATGCGGCCTGATTCGATGGCCCCTGTTAGGGTCGATAGTAATTTTGTTGCCAAGGTTTGGCCCGCGTCCCAACGGTTAAAGCTATTGGGGTCACCGCCCATCAGGCGCAGATAATCACCTGTTTCATTGCGCGAATTAATCCGCACAGGGCTTGAGAAATCCTGCAAGACAGAAAGCGTCGTATCAGGACGATCGTTTGGTAAATCCACGGTTATTGATGCCCCGTTAAGGACCGTCATCTGCGGGTCCGACACGGGGCCGTCTTTGCCAATCACTTGCCATTTAATCGGCATGGGCATGGGGCGTTTGGTCTTTTGCCCCGGGGTTGCACGCAGGCTTTGTGTGAACGTCACAGAAGAACTGTCGCGTTTCACGTCCAACACGGGCGTGCCAGCCTGTTCATACCACAGCATAAATTGGGAGAGGTCGCGGTCTGTTGCGGCCTCAAAGCTTTCAATGAACTGCTCCACTGTCGCGGCAGTACCGTCCAGCGTTTCAAAATAATAATCGCAGCCCTTGCGGAAATCATCCGCCCCTAAAAGGGTTTTTAGCATACGGATAAGCTCTGCGCCTTTTTCGTAAATTGTGGCCGTGTAGAAATTATCGATCTTTTCATATTGGCTGGGCCGCACAGGATGGGCCAGTGGGCCGGCATCTTCGGCAAATTGACGCGCGCGTAGGGCGCGGACGTCTTTGATGCGCTGCACGGCCGCCCCGCGTTGGTCAGCGGAAAATTCTTGGTCACGGAAAACGGTGAAGCCTTCTTTCAGGCAAAGCTGGAACCAATCACGGCAGGTAATGCGGTTGCCCGTCCAATTGTGAAAATATTCATGGGCCACGACACTTTCAATGCGTTCAAAATTCATATCCGTTGCACTGGGCCCATCTGCTAGCAAAAGGCTTGAATTAAAGATGTTCAGCCCCTTATTTTCCATCGCGCCAAAGTTAAAATCGCGCACAGCGACAATCATAAAACGGTCAAGATCATATTCACGGCCAAAAGCGGTTTCGTCCCAGCGCATCGACCGTTTTAACGCGTCCATGGCATAATCCGCGCGCGGGGCATCACCACGGTCTACATAAATCGTCAGCGGAATATCGCGGCCTGACATCGTCGTGAAGCTATCTTCTAAGATGTCAAAATCACCCGCGACTAGCGCAAAAAGATAGCACGGTTTTGGGAAGGGGTCTTCCCAGACCGCAAAATGCCGCCCGCCCGGCGCCTCACCATTATCTGTCATATTGCCATTGGCCAGAAGATAAGGAAATTTGGATTTATCCGCTGTGATTTTAACCGTGAACACAGACAGCACATCGGGGCGATCAGGGTAGTAGGTAATGCGGCGAAAGCCTTCCGCTTCGCACTGGGTGCAAAACCGTCCGCCACTGACATATAGCCCCATCAGCGTTGCATTTTGGCTCGGGTTACATTGTGTGATGATTTCGATAACGCAATTATCGGGGACATTGTCCAAGACGAGTTCGGTCTGTGTTAGCTGATAATCTTTGCGCGCCAGAATTTGGCCATCGATGGACACTGATTTAAGTGTGATACCCTCTCCGTTAAGGCGCATGGGGCCGCCTGCTTTACGGCTCACGGACAGGGTCGTGGTGACCTGCGTGGCTTCGACCCGCAAATCAAAATCCAAGGTGACGCTATCCAGCGAAAAATTATACGGTGTATAGTCGGACAATAATGTGGGGCGGGGGGCTGTGTCGGTGCGCATAAATGGGCCTCTGGTTATCGGTTAGCACTCTTTATCACATAAGCGGCCAAAATGCGGCGGGAATTATGATGTAGCTTGGGAAAATTTAGTCTTTACGGATTATAAAAAATCCCGCCATGAACACTCAAAGCGGGATGAATTTATACGGGGGTGTAACAGATAATCCTAGTTCAGGATGTTACCCATCCCGCCAATGCCAGACTTAATCAGCTTTGCTTTTGCGGCGGCGCTCATCTTCGTCTGTAGCAATTCTTCTGCGGCGTCCAAGGCAATGTCAGCCGCGCGGGCGCGCACTTCGGCTTCGGCTTTTGCTTGGGCATTGGCGATTTTGGCTTCGGCCATCGCCGTGCGGCGCTCTATACGGTCAGCCAAATCTTTGCGTGCCTGATTGGCCATAACAGCGGCGTCATGGCGGGCTTGCTTGACGATATTCTCGGCTTGCTCTTCGGCTTCTTTTTGTTTGCGCTTGTAAGAGGCGAGCAAAGCTTGCGCCTCTTCGCGCAGACGGCGGGCTTCTTCAAGCTCGGCTTTAATTGTATCCGCGCGATTATCTAGCGCCTTAATGATAGCTTTATCCGCGCCTTTATAAACAACAAGGGCAATGAACAATAAGACCGCGACGGCGACCCAAAAAGATGAATCGAGATAAAACGGGGCTCCAACAGCGGCTTGAATAGTCAATGTCATGGCCTAGCCTTTCACGTTAGAGACAGCAGATTTCACGGCGCTCGCCGGCACTTTCAGGCCTGCAACCTTGTCCAAAATCGCAGACACAGTGTCGAGCGCGACCTCGTCCACTTTGGCTAAGCCTGCGGCTTTGACTTTGGCGATACGCGTATCAGCTTCGGATTGTTTGCGAGCAAACTCTTCCTCGGCCTTTGCGATATCGGCTTCGATTTCAGCCTCAACGGATTTACGCGTTGTCTCTGAGATATTGTGCGCTTTGGCTTTGGCATCGGCCATAGACTGCTCATAATCCAACTCGGCCTGTTGGGCCTCTTGGGTCATGCGCGCTGCTTCTTCCAAATCATCGGCAATACGGTCACCGCGATTGGTCAGGCCTTCGTCAATCTTTGGCAGGATAAATTTCGATAAGACGAAATAAAGCACGGCAAAGGTAATGACGAGCCAGAAAATCTGGCTCGCCCATGTCGAGAGATCAAGTTGCGCCATACCACCGGATGAACCCGCAGCATCGCTCGCGTCACTATAGGCTGTCTCAGCGGCCATGATCGTCTCCAAACTTTAAAAGCGGTCGATTATACGAACAACATGATCATTGCGAGAACGAAGCCGAACAGGCCTGTCGCTTCACAAAGGGCAAAGCCCAAGAGCAAGTTTGTGCGCTGGCTATCAGCGGCGGATGGGTTACGAAGCGCACCAGAAAGGTAGCTTGAAAAGATGTTACCAATACCGATGGCGGCACCGAAAAGGGCAAGACCCGCTAGGCCTGCGCCGATATATTTTGCTGCTTCTGCGTCCATTATGGTTCTCCTTGAAAAATGGAATGCTTAGTGATCGACGTGATATACGTCATTGAGGTAAACACAGGTGAGGATTGCAAACACAAAAGCTTGCAATGCCGCGACCAGGAATTCGAGGGCGACAATCGCCATTGTTCCCAAAATCGGCACAATCGCACCAAAGATATAAAGCCCGCCTTGGCCGACCAGATAGGCGGCGAAAATCGCGAACAGCTTTAACATAATATGGCCCGCCGTCATGTTACCGAACAAACGAACGGCCAGCGTGATGGGGCGCGAGAGGAAAGAGATAATCTCAATCGGCACGACCAGAATATACATTGGCAAGGGAAGGCCCGCAGGCGCAAAAATCTTAAACCACTTAAATCCGTTTTTCCAAATACCCGCGACAATCACCACGGCAATTGTGAACACAGCCAACGCCACAGTCACAGCCAAATGCGACGTCGTCGTAAAGGCGTAAGGGTTCATCCCGATCAAGTTGGAAAATAGAATAAAAAAGAACAGACAGAACACGAAGGGGAAGAACTTCATCGCCTCTGGCCCGGTGGTGTCTTTCACCATATTGGCGATAAATTCATAGGACATTTCGCCCATCGATTGCACACGACCGGGGATAAGCTTGCCTTTGGCCGTCAGCGCAAAGAAAACAATAATCAACAGGACCGCCACGACCATCCAAAGGGATGAGTTGGTGAAGGAAATATCCTGCCCGGCAACTTCTGGAAGTTTCAAGATCTGTTTGATCTCAAACTGTTTCATGGGGTCGTTGGCCACGTCCCGCTCCCTTAATCGTCGCTCTTGTCATCGGGTAAATCATCGCCGATGGGCAGATGTTTTGTCTGGGCGTCCATTTTTTCCGCCGTCATCAAAACTGTCTTTATGCCCGCAGCAATCCCAAATCCAAGACCCAAAAATAAAAACCAAGGCTTCGTCCCAAACAGATGGTCCAGACCCATGCCCAAACCTAACCCGACCAGAACGGAAACCAATAATTCCGTGCTCATCCGCCACGCCATCCCCAGCAAAGTTCCGTCGTCTTTGGTGCTGTAATCCTTGGGCTTATGCTTTGATTGCATCGCTTTTAGCTTGGCATCAAACGCGTCGAGCTCCGACGATTTTACAACTGACTTAGGATTTCCATCTTGGTTTGACATAGCGACTGCCCCCGGACCCTTCAAAACAGCGGCGAAACCGTCCGCCACACATGCCTAAAGGCCCCAAATGCGCGCGCAACATACTCATGGCCCCTCGCTAAGTCAACAGCAAGTCGACATATGCTAAGCCGTTGAAATCAAACACTTATTAAAAGTTTTCCCGCATTGCGACAATAAAGCTTTCGCCAGCTTTGCACGACTCGCGGGGATTGGGTGAAATAGGGCGGATTTTGGGGCGGATAGGGGTTATTTTGGCGGGGATTTGCGATTTGGCGGCTGGGTGAGGGGGAAGTGGGGAGGGTGGGGGGCTAACCGGACACTCGACCAAGTCCGACATAATGAGTTCTTCCAAGTGTCAGTTTAACTAATTTTTACAAAATTAAGTTAGGGGTCAATTTGGAAGGGACGGTCAAATGGACAATTGGGCATTTTGGATATTAGTATTTCCCATGCTCGTCATAGCCATTTTATACTACCTTGGCTTTTTGACAGTTGGGTTAAGTTTTGTTTTTTCCGCTTTCAAATCAAGGAACCTTGTAGGTAAATTTATTTTATTAGTCACCGGCATCGGCGTCATCTCACTCCCGTTATTAGCGATAAAATTTCAAGATCATCAAGCAGACAGAAAAGCTGATAAAAGGCAGGAATACCTCGCCAATCTGGAGAAGGTTTCACTAAATAGCCGCCTACCTCGAAAGTTTGTAACAGTTGGCAGATTCTCAAAGCCAGACATTGATTTCATCAAGAGGCAGTATCGAATTGGACAATACACCCAAACTGAAACTGACCGCTTAGCCAGAGCTTATCGGTTATACCGAAAAGCACAATTTTGCCATACGCATTCATCGGGCAAAACACTGCCCGGAACCCAACTTACTATTTGTCGCGATCTTCCCGATTCGATTCAAGCCGCTTTACAAATCAAAGAACCTATCCTGTTTTTTGCTGAAGGTTCCAATACATCCCTCCGTACAAGCAATAAAATTGTCGGTAATATGTATGAGGTGAGGCTCGTGACAAGGTCTGATGATTTACTCGTTGCTTATTATGAGGACAGAACCCTTGAGAGGCCTGCCGGCATAACAAATCCATTCTCATCGAGCCTGAAGCGGGACCCGGATGCTGAAAGGCTTTCCAAAAGAGATTTTATTCAAAACGCTTTCAAGACTGCAAATCATAGGTTAGCAAAATGATTGATCTCTTGCAGAAGATTATTATCCACATATTTGGTGCAGCCTTCGTCTTCACGATATGCGCATTCATTTATAAACGCCACGCCCGGGAATGGGAGGCTTTGGCAAAAGTCTATGGCAGAAAATGGGTTAAGCCAATTGCCATAAAAAATATGAGATCAATGGTTCTTTACACAGAAGGCGAACCCGCCCGAACATACCCCGGTATAATGACAATTGGTGTTTATTCTGAGGGCATTGGCTTAAAACCAATATGGTGGCTCGCACCTTTTCATAACCCCGTATTTATTCCTTTTTCAGATATAAAAGGGTGGCAACAAAGATGGTATTGGGACTCAAAATCAGTTGAATTAGCATTCGATCAAGCTCCACACCTACGAATTATAATGCCCAAAAGTCAGATATCTTGGGTATCGGAGCAAGGGGCTGAGAATATTGATGTGTTTCCAGGAAAACCCAACACTGGCAATTGGCCTTACGCGACGCAATTCATGTCTATCCTTATGCTAGTAATCATGGTTTCATTTTTTGTTGCTCTGTATATCAAAGCAGATGGCGATTGGGCTGAAATGTTGTCTTTACTTGGCCCAACAAATTAGCGCTAAGGGAGAACCTTTGACCTTGCTTTAAGCTCATCTCCAAAACAAAAGCACTAAATCAGTAATGCAGAAATCAGATGAAAGCTTGTGTGCCAAGAGAAACAGGCCAAAATATAACTAGGTCTCCTTTGGGGATTAATGCGACCATCTTATAATCAGTCTTATGCCCTAGACCATCCTCTCATCCTCGGGCTTGACCCGAGGGTCTATCTGTCAGCAGAGTACTATTTTTGAGATGGGTCCTTGCTGCTGCACAGAGCGGGTCAAGCCCGAGGAT